>DASYDE010000042.1:0-109591 GCA_036499725.1 Kofleriaceae bacterium | reverse complement strand
CGCTTGGTCGTCATCGATCAACCTGATCACATCGAGAGATCGGTGTCGATCCGGAAACTGCACGTCTCGGTCGACGTGCTCGACCGGGACGGATCAAATTCCAGCTACTTATCGCGGCCTATCGCACCGCAATCTAGCTAGCGGGTCGGGTTGTCGAGCGCGACGATGAATGCGTCGCCGTTGGTGTCGTGCGCGCGCATGGGACCGAGGCCGAAGTCCATGTCCGGTCCTAACTGCCCGCCAAAAACGACGGTGCTCGCGTTTCCCGTCGCCTGTCCAAACCACCATCCGAGCGGAGTGATGCCTTCGATGCCGTCGCCGCACGTCGCGAACGGAGCGGTGCTCGTCTTCTGTCCCGTATCGTCGATAGAGAAGAACAACAGCGTTGCAAGATCGGGTGCGTTGCTCTTCAGTTCCACGCCTACGAGCCCGGCTCCGTCGGTGCCGCTGCCAAAGTCAGCAGTCGGCCCCATATCGGAGGTGGTCATATCGGTCAGGGCATTGTCGACCGTCCTAACTTCCGTGATCAGGTTGTACGAGTCGGCGTAGTGCCAGATGCTGAACGCGAGCCGATCCGGCGCAACACGAATGGGATTCCAGAGCATGACGCCGGAGAACGGGCTGTTCGGGCTCGGCGTTGGTGCGGCAAACTCTGCGCGGCGGACGAGCGCGCCGTCGTCGTCAAACTGACTGATGAACCATGACCATCCCGTGACGCCGCCCATCGTTACCATGGGTCTCTCCCCATCGATCTGGTGTGTGACGGCCAGGTCTCCGTTGCCCATGATCGCAATCCCCGACGGTGAGTACATCGGATCCTGCGAGTTGAACGGCAACTCAGTGCTCCAGCGCCCGCCGAGCTCCGCGTCGTAGGCCGCCACGAACGGCATGTCGGACTGGGGCCCCGCATTCGTGTACGTCGTTCCGGCGATCGTGACCGTCCCCGGTGGAAAGTTGCCAGCGACGTAGATGCGATCGGTCGCGTCGAGAGCGAGGTGATAGGGATAGACCTCTCGCCCGATCTGCTTTGCCCAGATGACCTGACCCGTCGGCGAATACTTCACTGCGTACGCCAGCGTCGAGCTCGCATCGGGCGGGCTGTGAATGTCGACAACGAATCCGCCAAGGTCGACCTGACTCACGCCCGGATACGTCGGTGCCGACGAGACGGTAGCGAGGACGAGGATGTCGTCGTGCGAGTCGACAGCGACGTCCGCGATCTTGACGAAGCCTGATGGGTCGCCCGCTGTGAATTGGAGGGTTCCTCGCCAGAGCTCCGCTCCGTCGGCAGCGGCGCGCTTCGTGACAAACGCGTTCCTCGACCCGAGGAGAAGTTGACCGTCGAGATTCTGTTGTCCCTCACTCTCGCCGATGGCGATGACATCACCCGCGCCGTCGAGTGCGACCTTGTTGATGAAGTCTGTGCCATCACTGCCGAACGAGACCGCCCAGCGCGTGTTCGGCGGAGGCACATTCGACTCCGTCGTGTTGCCGAGGTTGCTCTCACCGGTGCAACCGACGAGCAATGACGACGCGAATAGGAGACTCGAGAGCTTCATAGAGATTCCTTTGCGCCGATCGCCTGCGCGAGACGCGAGCGATGCACGCTGCCGGGGTAGAGCGACGCGAAGCGCGTGAACAGCGCGTCGGCCTCGGTCGTGCGGTGTAGTGCCGCGAGGGCTTCGATCTGAATTGCGAGCCGCTCCTCGACGAGCGGGCCGGTCGGATGTTCCGCAGCGTCGGTCTGTGCGA
Source organism: Kofleriaceae bacterium (assembly GCA_036499725.1). GTDB lineage: Bacteria > Myxococcota_A > Polyangia > Haliangiales > Haliangiaceae > JABFXX01. The sequence continues at coordinate 107,839 of DASYDE010000042.1, read as the reverse complement.
GCGCCAGTGCGTCGTTGGGCTGTTCATGCGACAGCGCGAGCCACGCTGCGTGGAGCAACTCGGCTTGCGTCTGGGCCGGCGTGGGATCCGGCGTTGCGAGAGCAACCTTTCGCGGTCGCACGTGCGTCGTCGGTGCTAGACGTGGTGTTTCCGCGGAAACGCTTGAAGACATGGTCGGGGCGACGGCGGCCGGCATCTCGTGTGGTGCCGGCCGAATCGCGACAGGAATGACGGGAGGCGCGCTGGCGACCGCAGGAACCGGACTGGCGAGTCCACTGCGAGCGACGTGACCACCGCGAGTGGCGAGGACGCCTGCACCAACAACGAGTGCGACAGCGACGAGCACCTTGGCGACGGTCAGTGCAGTGCGCGCGGCAGAGCCCGCACCGAGAGGCGCAGAGCCCATGCTCGCCGCAACCTTTGCGCGCACCGACGCACGACGAGCGAGATCGGCGACGTTCGACGCGCGCTCGGCCGAATAGAGCGCTTGCAGCTCGGGAGGTAGGTCAGTCATTTGGCCTCCAGCTTCGTGATGATCTCCACGAGCTCGGCCCGTGCCAGGCGCAGGCGCGAGGAGACCGTGTTCGGCGAGACGTCGAGCATCTCTGCGATCTCGGCAGCCGTGTGACCCTCGAGGTCGTGGAGGATGATAATGATGCGGCGCACGTCATCGAGCTGATCGAGTGCGCGCCACAGCAGGTCGCGCTGCGCGTGTTGCGGATCAGGTGCTGCACGATCGACAGGCGCGGCTGTCGGGCGCTGCTTTGAACGGAGGTCGGAGGCGATGCGCCGCGCGACGCCGAACAGCCACGGGCGCAGCGAGCGCGAGCGATCGACCTCGTTCCAGCGGCGGTAGAGGACGAGGAAGGCCTCGTGCATCGCGTCCTCGATGTCGCCCGCGGGGACGCCGAGGCGGCCGAGGGTGCGGCAGACGTAGTCGAAATCTCGCTCGTAGATGGCATCGAATTCGGCGAGCTCCCCAGCGGGCGGCCGGACGGGCTCGTTCACACCTACGTACTGGGGCGAGCCCGGCGTTTTCGTCACGGAAAGTGCGTGACGAGGGCGGTGCCACCGCGGACCTGAACGCGATCGCTGGTCCAGACCGGCATGTTGTCGACGTCGAATCGCGTAGTTGAAAGCGTGGCCTCGGCCTCGAGGTGGAAGCGGAGGGCGAAGCGATCTGTGAGGGGCAGCGTCCAGGCCACGCGCCCGCCGAGGGCGACGAGCGGGTGGGTGGCGCTCTGCGCGTCGACGAGGCCGGTGCCGCGGCCGTGAATGAAGCCCGCGCCTGCGGTTCCGCATAGCGACAGCGCGCCCACGTCGTGACACGGGCTGAGCGAGAGGGCGGAGGTGGTGACGGACACGCGGCCCATCGTGCTGACGTCGAGTTGCTCGGGGAGCTGGTAGCGCGCCTCGATACCGAGCGAGTTGCGGCGGAGATGCACGGTGGCGCCGACGAGGACGCTCGCGTTCATGTCGTTCGCGACGGCTCCGCCCGCGAGCGCGGACCAGCCCGATGCGTGGCGAGTGGTTGCGACCTCGTCGGGCGAGCGCTCGACGAGGGGTGTTGCGCGGAGAGGTGCCGGCTCGGGTGCGTGCGGCACGGGTTGCGCGGCCATGGCGAGAACGAGCGCGACGGAGTCGACGAGCTCGGCGCACGTGACGGCGGACACGGTGCGCGTCGAGGTGCCGTCGTCCGTGGTGAGCGTCAACGACGCCTGGACGCCTGCATCGACGCGCGACGTGGTGACGGTGGCCGCGACGTCGCGTGGATCGGGAGGCGCGAGCTGGTTCGCAGCGGCGGGAAGCGCCGCGAGGTCGCACGCGTCGCCGGAGGATGTGACAGCGATCGGATCCGCGGCCGCGCTAGAGGCGATCGCGAGAACAACCAGGCCGCGCCACACGCATCGATCCATCGCACGGACAGACACATGTGCGCGAGAGCAATTGCGGAAGGGCGCGTGAGCGCTGTGTTTCGCGACAGTGATGCCTGGTAGCGTTAGGTCCATGCGGGCCTACGCGATCGCAACGCTGTGCCTGCTGAGTGCGTGCGGGGATAACTCGAAGGTCGCGGTCTCGCACGACGCTTCGTCGGTGCCGGTGCCGACACTGCGCGTGTTGTTTCTCGGGAACAGCTACACCGAGGTGAACAACCTGCCGGCCGTGCTCGCGAGCCTCGGGACGTCGCCGGGGGCCGTCGCGCACTTCGAGGTCGGGTCCCGCACGCCGGGCGGGCAGACGTGGGAAGGGCACGACGCGGATCCCGAGGACACCGCGTTGATCGCGCAGGGGTGGGACTACGTCGTGCTGCAGGATCAGAGCGAGCAGCCGTGGCTCGCGCGAGGTGTGAAGCCCGCGCTGATGTCACTCGATACGAAGGTGAAGGCGGCGGGCGCGAAGACGGTGCTGTACATGACGTGGGCGCGCGCCGTCGACAACGATACGGTCACGTACGACACGAAGTTCCAGCAGGACCTCGCCGTTGATCGGTACTACGTGCAGGCAGGAGCAGCGATCACTGCGCGCGTGGCGCCGGTGGGCCGGGCGTGGGAGCGCGCGTTGCGGGATCCGACGCGCGTGTTGCACGTCGAGGATCACTCGCACCCGAATGCGCAGGGGACGTATCTCGCCGCGTGCATGATGTACGCGACGATCACCGGTGCGTTGCCCGACGGGCTGAACGATGGCGGGCTGGGCATCGCTGGCGATCAGACGGTGCAGCTGCAGAAGATCGCGGACGACACCCTCGCGGCGCGCATGCCGCCTGCGGCACCGCTGGTGGGGACGTGGCCGCTCGACGGAACGGCGGGGAACGACATGCTCGTCGCTCACGATCTCGCGCTCGGTGACACGCCGCCCGGCGCGACGTTCTCGCCGGAGAAGTACGCAGCGACGCCGTACGATCCGGCGTTGGACGCGCAGACGTTCACCGTTTCGATCTCGGCGTCACGCGCGGACTGGTCGACTGGCGTCGCGGCGGGGATGTTCGAGTTCTTGTTCAGCCGCGCGGATCACTTCGACGTCTACGAGCAGGGAACGGAGCTCCATGCGTCGTTCACGCCGAGCAAGGACGCTGCGGCGGTATACGTCGTCGGTTCGCTCGCGAGCCTGACGCCGGGGTGGCATCGCTTCACGCTGGAGGTCAGCGCGACTGCGGTTTCTGTCGCCGTCGACGGCGCGAGCATTGCGTCGACGCCGTTGGTGCCGGCGGGTGCGACGGAGATTCCGGCACCTCCGCCCGAGAGGTTCACCGGCATCGCGATCGGCGTTGCGCCTGTGCCGGATGACCAGTCGTACTGGCCAGCGGCGGCGCGGTACGCGTTCACGGGAGCGCTCGCGGACCTCGAAATGTCACGTTAACCCCGCAGAACAGAGCCGGGAGAGTCGAGTAGTGTGGCGCTCACGATGGACGCACACGAGGCACTAGAGCACGCCGAGCATGCAGCGCATGCTGGGCACGGGCATGGACACGACGAGGGGCACGGGCCCGCCAAGGGGAAGAGCAAGCTCGGCATGTTCGTCGGCATGACGATGGGCTTACTCGGCGTGTTGCTCGCGTTGGCGGCGGCCAAGGTCGGCGGGGAGCGCACGGAGCTCGTCGAGTCGATGGTCGATCAGCAATCGGCGAACTCTCGCTACCAGTCGCAGGACGTGAAGCATCGCATGGCGTTCCTCGCGCTCTCGCAGATCCACGCGATGATGCCCACGCCCGAGCAGGTGGCCGCGGGTGCGCACGAGCCCGTCAAGGCGGACGTCGTGGAGCTAGGGCGCACGGTGCAGCGCTATTTCAAAGAGGCGACGCTCGCGAAGGCGTGGTCCGAGGCGTACGACCCGGTCATCAAGACGCACATCGAAGCGCAGGAACACTACGAGACCGGACAGCTGCTCGCGGAGATTGGAATCGTATTGGCGTCGATCGCGTTGCTGCTGCAGAAGCGACTCGCCTGGTTCCTGTCGATGGGTCTCGGAGCGGGCGCCATCATCGTGCTCGCGCTGACCCGCATGCATACCGGTCACGAGGTCGAGGAGTCCGAGGAGAAGATCGCGGAGGCGGGCAAGTTGTATCGAGACACGCGCAACGCGGACAAGACGACAGCGTCGGAGGATGCGTTGGTCGCGAGCGTGTTCAAGTGGGCGGGCGCTCCGCTCGAGCTGCCCGGCGCACCGGCTGCTGCGCACGAATAGCTAGCGAAGCTCGGTCGCCGCGTCGATCACGAGCGTGCGCGTGCCGCGACCGCCGACGACGACGCGCGACAGATCGAGGCGCTGGATCTCCTTCGCGAGATCGATGACGAGATGCGAGGCGCGCCGGAGGAGATTTGCGAGGCCGGCGCGATCGGGCTCGGCATCGCCAGCGCGTGACGAGACGACTTGCGCCGCGAGTGATTGCGCGTCGAGCAGCCGCAGAGGTGCAGGAGCCGCGACGATGCCGGCGCCTGGCGCTTCGAGAACGACGGTCCAGCCGAGCGCGGGGAGCTCGAGGAGCGTGACCGTGACGTCGCGACCTGCGGGCGGCGCTTCGCGGACGATGACGGCGGTCGCCGGATCGTCGGGTGCGGTGGGCTTTCCCGCGGCCGTGAGAACGGATGTGAACGCGGCGCGGACGAGCGCGTCGGAGCTCGCTTTCTCGACGGGGCAGCCGGCAGACTCGCTCGGCAGATCGTTGCCCCACGGCTTCACCTCGACGGGATAGCCTGCCTTGCGCGCGACCTTCACGGCCGCGGACGGAGTGGTCGCGACCGCTTGGCGCGTGATCGGGATGCCGTACGCGGAGAGAAGAACTTTGGTCTCGTGATCGCCGATGCGCGGCAGCCGACGATCGCCGGCGACCTTCGCGAGCTGGCGTTGGAGGCGATCATTGTCGATCGCGAGCTCGGCAGATGCAGAGGCGGGTGCGGGGCCGAGACCGATCGCGATGCGTTCGGCGGCGCGACCGAGGAGTGCGACGGCTCCGAGCGCGGCGCGCGTCGTGTGGAGATGCGTCGGATCGGTCGCGAGCTCACCGCGCGCTGCGACGGGGATCGCGAGGAAGTGCTGCCTCGTGGATGCGGGCGGCGAGCCGGCAGCGGGATCGTAGAGAACGACGTCGGTCGCGTCGTCATCGCCAAGGCCGACAAGCGGTGCGCGAACGTCGAGCTTGTCGGCCTCCGCGACGAGGACGAGCGCTTGCGCTTCGAGCCACGAGCCGGCCGGCGCGACGACAGCGACGCGTGGACCGCGCGGCAAGCCGTGGCGCGCGAGCAGAACGATCGACTCGAGCCACGCGTCCGCGTCGTGCGCGAGCGCTGCGCCGTTCGCGCGGAGGTATGCGATCGCGGCGGCGCGTTCGATCGCGGCGCGCGAGGTCTTGGTGCGTGCGGGCGGATCGAGGGGCGGCGCGAGCAGGCAGAGCGGCCGAAGGTTCGCGGCGGCGGCTGCGCAGGTGGCTCCGAGCTCGACGGCAGTAGCGGCGGTGGGCAGCGTACCGAGGGCGTACGCGATGATCTCGTCGGTACTGACCGAGTCGATCGACGTGGCGAGCTGCGCGTCGATCCCGCGAGCGCGAAGAGCCGCGAGCGCGGTCGTGCCGAGCGGTGCGGGCGCGATGACGTGCACGCGTGCAGGTTGGGTCCGCATCGTCGGAGACTCGGCAGTCGCGCGCGCGCTGCTCATCCGTTCCCTCGACGACCGGGAATGACGTGTCCGGCGAGGAGCTCGGCGACGCGCTCGACGGATTTGCGCGGCTCGCGATTCGCGCGCGGGGGCTGAGAGCGGTGCGCGAGGACCGTCGCGTCGAGGCCAATCTCGCCGAGCTCGTAGCGGCGGCGCGAAGCGGTGGGCGTTGGCGTCGGGTAGTCCTCGATCGCGGGACCCGGGATGCGCAGCCCGAGTACGGCGGAACCGCGAACGCGGATGGTCTGCAGCGTCGCGCCAGCGACCCGCTTCGCCTCGATGGCGTCGGTGTCGTGAGAGAGCGAGACCACGTGCGTGAGTTGGGCGGCATCGGCGACGTCGGCGATCGCGGCGACTTCGGCAACGCGCTCGGGACGGCTCGCTTCGTCGACGAGGATCAACTCCGCCTTGAGATGCGCGGCGGCGGCTGCGGCGACCTGGCCCCAGCCGAGGTAGTCGAGGTTGAGGTCGGTCTCGATGCCCACGAACGTGACACCTGCGCGCGTCGCGCGATCGCCAGCGAGGTCGAGCCACGTCGCGTCGCCGGCCGCGATCGCGTACGTCTCACCGCCGAACGTCGCGGCCGCGGCGAGCGTGCCGTCCAGCCAGCGGATGGTGCGCAGCGGTGCGCCCGCGCCGAGCCACGCCATGACCTTCACGATGAACTCTCGAGCTCGTCGCGGAGTTGCTGGAGGCTGCGTGCGATGGGCGCGGGCAGGGCGCCGTCGAGGCCGCGACCGTGCAGACCGGTGATGGGGCCGATGCGAACGAGCGACGTGACGCCCGCGAGATCGACGGCCGGCGTTCCGATCGCAATGCAGAGCTCCGGCGCGAGTGGCGCGTTGTGATCGATGACGTTCGTGGTCGCGATGACCTTGTCGCGTGCGGCCTGCGGACCACCGACGAGTGTGCCGCCGAGTAGATGGGCGAGCTTCGTCGCTTCGGTCGCGATCTGCGGATCGGCAGCGGACGCGTCGTCGAGCGCGACGATCACGCCGGTGGAGTGGACGACGTCGATCGCCGCCGTGCCGACGAGCTCGACACGTGAATCGGCCGGCTCCGCGGCGGCGATGGTGAGGATGTCGACACCGCTATCGCCGGGGGACGTGCGGTGCGAACCACCGACGAGAACGACGGCCGCGCCGCTATCGGTAGAGCGCACGTAGCCGCCGTCGCGATCGCGCAGCTCGACATCGTCGCCGCCGAGCGGACGTGCGCGCATGAACAAGCGCGCGCCCAAGCGAGCCCCCGTGCGCGGCGCGAGCTCGGTGGCGGAGGCAGCGTCCGCACCGAACAACACGAGGCGAGGCCGCAGCTGATCGAGCACGGCTTGCCACGCGCCGGCGAGCGCCGACCACAGCGGGACGAGCGGCGTGTCGCTGAGCGCGAGCACGACCTTGTCCGCACCGAAGCGACCGAGCTCCGCCTGGTGCTTCTCTGCGCTCAGGCGTGCGGCGGGCGTGCCGTGAACCAGGAGCGCCGCGTAGAGCGTCGCGCCCCACGATGTTGCCACTGCGCGCCCGGCCGCGAGCGCGGACAACGAGCTGCGGTCGAGCCGATCCCCGTCGAGATCGATATGGACGAGGACCGTTCCCACGCTCGCGCAACGCTCGCACGACGTGGGGGCTGGATCAAGAAATGCTTGTCATCCCCGCGGCTTGCAGGCGCGGACGCAGCGTCCGTTCTGGACCTCGAGCTCCCAGTTGTGGCGGGAGCAGACGAGCCGCTCGCCCTCTACGAAGCCGTCCGAGATGCGGCCGCCATCGTGGGGGCACTCGTCAGCCACGACCACCAGCCGGCCGCTACCGAGCCGCGCGACCGCCACGGTGTGGCCGTTGTCCCGCGCGCGAACAATGTCTCCGATCGCGAGCAGCGGCAGGTCGGACACGTCCGGAACGCCGTCGTCTGGGTCGTAACCCAGCTCGTAGACCAGCGCCGCGGACATCGTGCCCATCCGCGGACACTACGGGGCGGGTCTGACAACTTCGGGAAGTCCTCATGTAGGCAAATCCGGAAGCGATCTCCGTCGACGATCCCCGATGAATCGCAGAAAACCGCGAGGTTGGATAACGGGGACGGTCCCCATTTTGTCCGGTCGGCGGACGAGTTTCAGAGAGAGGCGGGCGAGGCCATATACGCCGCTGCGGCGGTCTTGAACTGATCGCCGTCGGTCGACACGGTGGTCTGTCCGCCCGCGCCGACGCCGAACGTCATGCCCGCCACGCCCGCATCGACGAGCTGCGGGACATGCGCGAAGAAGTACTCGACGCGGTTGTCGCGCCAGTGCGAGTCGCTGCCGCCGCAGGTGGTCGATGGACGGCCAAGTGGCGTCTGCCACTCGAGCGCGGGGCGGTTCAGCTCCTTCGTGAGCGCTTTGACCCAGCGCACGTGTTGCGCGCCGTTCGGGAGACCATCGCCATCGGCTTGCCAGTACACGGGACCGCGCGAGCCGCCGGTGACCGAGCACGTCGCGCCGCCGCCGTTGGTCTCCCAGAAGCCCGCATCGCGATCGAGCGTCTCGACAGAGACGAAGTCCGTCTCGTCGCTGCCCATGATCTTGAGGAAGTCCGCCACCGCGGTGCCAGATGCTTCGATATCCGCGTTCGCGTCGAGGGGATCGAAGTATGCCCCCCACTGGGACGCGTGAAAGCCGACGCGCACGAGCGGTGCTTCCTTGCGCGCGAGAGCGACGATGCACCGCGTGAGGCCCGTGACGTTCTCCGGCAGCGACGCGCACTCGGGGAAGTCGTTCGAGTGAATCTTCGCGCCGATCTGATCGGGCGCGTGGCCGTCGTCGCGGCGGTGCATCAAGTAGCCAAAGAAGTCGGGCTCGATGTTCACGGCCGCCGGCATGTTCTCGCCCGCAAGCTTCTGGAACAGCAGGCGCCAGTCGGAGAGGTACTGGTGCACGCGCGTCGCGTCCTGGAGAACCGCGTCGTCGGTGTTCTCGAGCTCGAGAGCCATCATGTAGTACGTGAACATTGGCGTGACGCCGTGCTGGATGGCGGTGTCGGAGAAGAACTTCGGATAGTCGCCGCCGGTGTTCCAGTTGGGCCAGCCGCTCTGCTGATCGCCGTAGCCACCGAGATACGCGTAGTGGAGGTCGATGGGAATGTTGTGGTCGTACGGCCCCGTGTTGTCGGTCCCGAGGCCGATCATGAAGTCCGCGCGGCCGCGCAGATCCATCGCGAGCTTCGCTTGGCGCTGGCGCAACGTCAGGTTCCCGCCTGGATCACTGCCGCTGCCGTCGTCGCCCGGAGTGGTGTCATCACCGCTGCCGCTGCCACCACCGCACGCGCACAAGCACACCAGCACGAGCCCCAGTCGTCGCATGGGACGATCCTACGGCAGCTGGCGCGCGAGCTGGCGGAGATAATGGTCCGCGAGGGTGAGCGCCATCATTGCCTCCACGATGGGGACGGCGCGCGGCAGCACGCACGGGTCGTGGCGGCCCTTGGGCTTCAGCACAGCCGCATTGCCCTCGGCGTCGACGGAGTCCTGCTCGCGCATGATGGTCGCCGTCGGCTTGAAGCCAACACGTACGGTGACGGCTTCTCCGTTGGAGATGCCGCCCTGAACGCCACCCGAGCGATTGGTGCGCGTGCCGATCGTTCCGTCGTCGCGCTTGTAGAAGAGGTCGTTGTGCGTGGAACCCGTCATGAGCGTTCCCGCGAAGCCCGATCCGACCTCGACGCCCTTCACGGCGGGAATCGACATCATCGCCTTGGCGAGATCCGCGTCGAGCTTGTCGAACACCGGCTCGCCCCAACCGGCAGGCACGTTCCGCGCGATGCAGCGCACGCAGCCACCGACGGAGTCGCCGTCTTTGCGCGCGGCTTCGATGCGCTCGATCATCGCGGCGGCGATCGCGGCGTCGGGGCAGCGGACGTCGTTCGTATCGACGGCGGCGCGCGTGACGGTAGCCTCGTCGACGCTGGCCGTGATGCCCGCGACTTCGTCCGTCCACGCGACGATCTCCACGCCGAGACGAGCGAGCAACTGCTGCGCGATCGCACCCGCCGCAACGCGCGCGGCGGTCTCGCGTGCACTCGCGCGACCTCCGCCGGCCACGGCGCGGATGCCATACTTGGCGTCGTAGGTGTAGTCGGCGTGGCTCGGGCGATAGGCGCGAGCGATCTCCTCGTAATCTTTGCTCCGCGCGTCCTGATTGCGAATCAGCAGCGCGATCGACGTTCCGAGAGCGAGGCCCTCCAGGACGCCCGAAAGCACTTCAACCTGATCGGCTTCCTTGCGCTGCGTGGTCAGCCGCGACTGCCCTGGCCGACGACGATCGAGCTGGGATTGGATGTGAGCGACATCGATGGGCAGCCGCGCAGGGACGCCGTCGATGACAACGCCGATCGCCGGGCCATGCGATTCCCCGAAGGTCGTGATCCGGAACAGCGTGCCGTAGCTGTCACCCATCGCAGGCACATTACCGCGCGCTAGCGCCGCATGTAGGTTTGCCGCCGACTATCCAATAGGGCTACCCTCTAGGCGCTGATGATCGATGGGGATCGCAGGCCTACGGCCCAAGAAATCGAGGAGCTGATCGATCTGGTACGCCGCGATCCGGCGTCGCCTGCGTTCATCGATCTCGGAGAGGCGTACCTCGCGTTAGGTCGGCCCCGCGATGCGGTGCAGATCGGAACGATGGGTCTGCAGAACGCACCCGACAGCAATGAAGGGCGCGTCATGCTCGCGCGTGCATACGCATCGCAGCATCAATGGAAAGAGGCACAGGGCGAGCTGCTCCGCGTCGTGAAAGTCGACCGCACCAATCGCCAGGGGTTCGCTCTCCTCGGCGAGGTGTTGCTGCGCCGCAACGACTTCGAGCGCGCGGTGCCGGTGCTGCAGCACGCGCAGAATCTCGATCCGACCAGCCCGAATATTCTCGCGATGCTCAAGCGCGCACGAGCGGGGCAGGGCCTCGACGCGCCGCCGCCGATTCCGACGCCGGTGCCTCCGCGTGGCGAGACCGACAATGGTGGGCAGCTCCCGCGTGGTGGTGCCCAGCCTCCTGCTCGTCGTGGCGCGACCCCGCCGGCGCCCGAGGTTCCGCGCGCATCGCCGAACCAGCGCACGATCGGTATCGAGATCAACCCGCCGGCGCAGGATGCGAGCGCGTTGTTCCCCGAGCTCACCGCTCCGCCGCCGCCCGCGATGTCGAGTCGCGCGCCCAAGCAGACCGCGCCGCCGCCGATCCAATCTGTCGAGGGCATTCGCCCGCGCATCGTCTCCAAGGATCGTCCGACGAATGCCGCTGGTGCCGCGCTTCGTCAGTCCGCTGCCGTCGGCGAGAACTATCTCAACGACCTGCTGACCGGCGGTCTCCTCGACGTCGCTGGCGTACGCGTTCCCGATCAAGAGTTCGACCTCCGACCCGATCGCCGCTGGGGGCGCTCCACGCGCCGCGCCTTCATCTTCCTGTTCGTCGTGCTGGTGCTCGGTATCGGCGGCGGCGGCACCTGGTACTGGTGGAGCGGCAAGCAGCGCGCGGAGGCGGTCGCCAAGCTGCAGTCCGATGCGCACATTGCGATCAAGGACGGCACGTTCGACGGCTTCGAGACGTCGCTCAAGAAGCTCGCGGAGTCGCTCGAGAAGGACAACGCCAACGTCCTGACGTTCGCGTACGTCGTCGAGACGGCGGGCCTCGAGGCGCTGCTCTACGGAACCGACAGCGATCGCGTCGACCGCGCGTACAAGAGCGCGATCAACGACATCAAGCCCGGCATGAAGGGCTACCGCGAGCTGATCATCGGCAAGGCTGCCGCAGAGCTGGCGCGCCTCGGTCAGGGGGCGGGGGATCCAGTCGCCATCGCCACCGAGAGCAAGAACAAGCTCGCCGAGGTCACCAAGTCCCTCGACGATCTTCTCGCGAAGGACGCGAGTGACAAGTGGGCGCTGTGGCTCAAGGGCCGCGCGCTGCTCGCCGCTGGTGAGCGCAAGACGGCCCGGAGCACGCTCAAGGTCGCGCAGGACGGCACCGAGCCGCTCGTCGTCGCGGAGATCGACTACGCCGACATGCTCACCGACGACGGTCAGCTCGACGACGCGCTCAAGCTGTACGACAAGGTCACGATGACGGTGAAGGATCACCCGCTCGCCGTCGCCGGCCGCTCGCTCGCTCGCGCCGAAGCCTCGGTGCAGGTGAACGACGCGATCGACGAGCTCGCCGTGAAGCTCGACAAGAACATCGGTCCGCGCGTGCAGGCGTACCGCGACCTCGCGCTCTCGCTCGCGAACTCGGGCATCGAGGACTATCCCAAGGCTACCGAGGCGCTCCACAAGGCGGTCGGTGGTCACCCGCCGAACGAGCCGCGCTTCTGGGCGCGCGTCGCGTGGGCGCACTACGCCAGCGGCAACTTTGCGGACTGCGTGAAGGCGCGCGGTCGCATCGCCTGGTACGGCAAGGGCAAGGCCGAGGATGATCCGACGGTCGAACTCGTCGACGCGGGCCTCCTGCTCGCGGCTGGTAACCCGAGCGACGCGCTCGACAAGGCGACCAAGATCGAAGGTATCCGTCCGCGCCTGCTGCGCGTGTACGCCTTGCTCGACCTGCAGAAGGCCAAGGAAGCGCTCGCCGAGGCCGATGACCTCTTGAAGCTCGCACCCGAGAACGTCGAGGCGCAGATCCTCCGCGAAGAGGCACGCATGGTCGCGGGCGACGCCAAGGAGCGCCAGGCCGCGTCCGACGCACTCGACAAGCTCGCCCGCAACGCGAAGAGCAAGCTCGGCCGCCACGCGCTTGGTATGGCGCTCATCGCGACCAACGACCCCAAGTCGTTGCCGGCCGCGCAGGAGCAGCTGACCAAGGCGATCACGGACATCAGCGACGCGTCGCCCAACCCGCTCGCGTACCGCACGCACACCGCGCTCGCCGAGCTCATGCTGCAAGCGAACGACATCGCGGGCGCGAACAAGCAGCTCGACGACGCGCTCGCTGCCAACTCTGGCTACCTCCCGACGCGCGGTCTGCAGGCGAAGGTCGCCCTCAAGTCCAACGATCCAGACAAGGCGCTCGAGCTGCTCGCGACGCTCCCGGAGAAGGAGCTCTCGCCCTCGCTCCAGCTCGCCAAGATCGAGGCCGTGTTCTCGAGCAAGAAGACCTCGGCCGCTGACAAGGATGGAGCCAAGGAAGCGCTCAAGGCGATGAAGGACACCTACGAGCCCAAGGTCGAGATCAGCCGCGTGCTGGCGATCCTCGATCCCAAGCTCGTGAAGGAATGGGAGCTCCCCGAGCCGCCGGCCGCTGATGCTCCGCCCGCCGCTCCTGGTGAGGCGCCCAAGCCGCCCGAGCCCAAGAAGCATCACCACCACTGATGCGGGAATCGCGAGGCACGGCCGCGCGTTTTCCTCTCATGGCCCACGCGTTCGTCGTCGCGATCGCCGTGTGCGTCGTCGGCTGCAGCAAGGCCGAGACAAAGGCGAAGCCCGATACGCACGCGATGGACAAGCGCGCCGTCGCGCCGCTCGCGCCCTCCAAGCAGCCGCCACGCACGCAGCCCGCGCAGCTCACGCACGTGACGCTCAAGGCGCTCGGCATGTACTGCGAGGAGAGCTGCCCGATGCGCGTCCGCATGGCGCTCGCCGATATTCCTGCGGTCTACGAGCTCGGCTTCGATACGTCGAACGAGTCGATCTTCGTCTCGTTCGATAGCTCGCTCGGCACGCCCAAAGACGTGACCAAGCCGATGCTCGCCGCGATCAAGAGCTCGGGCTTCGACCCGTGGCTCGCGAAGGAGCTGTGGCCGGCGGAAGCGCAGGCGCTCGTCGCAGTCGTCGAGCAGCTGCCCAAAGGCCCGTAGCTACGCGAGCACGTCGAGAGAGCCCTGACCCTCGCGGATCACGGTGATCTCGTCGCCGTGGACCTCGATCACGGTCGACGGAGCAGCCTGTGTCTGCGGCGCATCGATGACGACATCGAGGTGCCGACCGAACGCCTCGAGGACTTCCTCGGCGTCGCGACACGTCAGCATCTCGTCCGCGTCCTCCGGATCGGGATGGACGGCGGACGAGGTGAGCAGAGGCCTGCCCAGGGCGCTCACGAGCGCCTGCGCGATCGGGTGCGTCGTGATGCGGATGCCGACGGTGCGGCGCTTGTCATGCGTGAGCATGCGCGGGACTTCGTGCGTCGCGGGAACGACGAGCGTGTACGGACCGGGGAACAGCTTCTTCGCGAGCGCGTAGGCGGCCTGCGAGAACTGACCGAACTGCGATGCCGTCGAGAGATCCGGGCAGATGAGCGCGAGCTTCTGCTTTCGGTTCATGTTCTTCGCGCGGTAGATGCGTTCGATCCCCTCGCGCGATTCGATGGCGCAGCCGAGCGCGTAGATCGAATCGGTCGGGTACGCAGCAACGCCGCCCCTGTGCATGATCTCGACGGCCTGCGCGATCTTGCGGGGATTCGGATCCTCGAGTTGATCGAACACCAGGCGGAGCGGGACGCCCTGACTGGATGCGCGTGCGGGCGAGCTCACTTGGGAACCTTCGGTGTGCGCGTCGTACCGCCCATCCCGCCCATACCAGCGTCGGTGTTCGTCTTCGCGCGCTGGTGCACCTCACGAGTCATACCGGCACCGTGTGCCACGACCGTGGCAGGGGCGTGAGGACGGAAGCCCTTGCCGATGATGTACTGCTCGATCGAGATCTGGCGACTCGACGCGGGCTTCGCTGTCTTGCCGCTCGTGAAGCGTTCGCGCACGGTGTCCGCGAGCTTCTTGAACTCGGCGCCCTGGAAGATCTTGCCGACGAAGTTGCCGCCGGGCGCGAGGACCTGCGTCGCGATGTCGAGCGCGCGCTCGAACAGCGCCTCGCTGCGCGCCTGATCCATGCTGCGGATGCCGCTCGTGTCGGGCGCCATGTCGCTCAACACGACGTCGAACGCCGGTAGCTCACCGAGCAGCTCTTTGACGTCGATCTTCAGTACGTCGCCGACAACGATGCGCGCTCCTGACGGCGGGCGATCGAGCGGCTCGCGATCCAGACCGACGAGAACGGAGCGCTCGCCGATCGTCTGACGCGCGTACTGCAGCCACGAGCCCGGCGCACAGCCGAGATCGAGCACGCGGTGGCCGCCGTCGAAGATCTTGTGCTTCTCGTCGATCTCTTGAAGCTTGTAGACCGCACGCGCGAGGAAGCCCTCCTTCTTCGCTTTCTGGTGAAAGCGATCGTGGCGGGCACTGCGGTCGTCGAGTCTCTTGGTGGACATAAAGAAAACGCCCGGTCGCTGTGTAGCGCCGGGCGTCCTTCGAGCCAGCTACCGTTAAGGCTAGCCGCGACCCGCAGCGGCCTTCTTGGACGCCTTGAGCGGGTTCTTCGAGCGAACCTCTTCCTTACCCATGCCCTTACGCTTGTACTGCGTACGGGTCTCGGCCTTGGTCACGACGACGTAGCCGTTGGGCGCGCCCGGGACCGAGCCGCGGACGAGGATGCAGTTATCCTCTTCGAGGATGCGGAGCAGCTGCAGGTTCTGCTGGCTGACGCGCTCGTTGCCCATCTGACCCGCCATGCGCTTGCCCTTGTGGACGCGCTGCGGGGTGAGGCGGCAACCGATCGAACCGCCGTGGCGGAAGTACTCGTGGTTACCGTGGGTGCGCGGCTTGCCTGCCATGTGGTGGCGCTTGAGAACGCCCTGGTAGCCCTTGCCCTTGCTCCAGCCTTCGACGTCGACCGGCACGCCGGCTTCAAAGACGTCCTTCGGACCGAGGGCCTGACCGACCGTGTACTTCGCCAGCTCTTCAGCCGACACGCGAAGCTCGCGGACGAAGCGCTGCGGCTTGCCGCCGCTGTTCTTCGCTGCGCCGAGCTCCGGCTTGTTCGCAAGGCGGACCGGCTTCTCGTCGAAGCCGAGCACGAGGGCGGTGTAGCCATCGCGCTCCTGCGTGCGGGTACCGACGACGTGGCACGGGCCAGTCTGGATGACCGTCACCGGGATCGACTCACCGTCGTCCGCGAATACCTGCGTCATCCCAATCTTTTTGCCCAGAAGGCCAATCTTGTTCGCCATGACGTACCTGCTCCTACGGAGGGCGGAATCTATACGCGGTGCGCGTTCACGCGTCAAGCCGCTGTTTCCACGGGATCAATTTCATGTTCACGCCGACGCGATCCTGAAGACGCGCTGCGTGTTGGCGACGGTTTGTGCAGCCAAGTCAGCTACTTCCAGACCCGCCGCGTGGGCCACCACCGCGGCCGTGTGGACCACGAAAGCCGGTTCATTGCGCTTACCCCTCATGGGGACGGGCGCCAGGTAGGGGCAATCGGTCTCGATCAGGATGCGATCGTGCGGCACGTGGGCGACCGCATCGCGGATCGGCTGGGCCGTCTTGTACGTGATGATTCCGGAAAAGCTGACGTACGCACCCGCCGCGGCATACGCCTTTGCATCGTCCGGCGTGCCGGTGAAGCAGTGGATGACGACGCCCAGGTCGTAGGCGCGCTCGGCTTCGAGGATCCGCCGCGCGTCGTCGTGCGCATCGCGGATGTGGCAGACGACCGGCTTGCCGACCTCGTGCGCGAGCTGGATGAAGCGCGCGAACGCTTCCTGCTGCAGATCGCGCGGCGAGTGATCGTAATAGTAGTCGAGCCCCGTCTCGCCGATCGCGACGACGCGTGGATGGCTCGCGAGGCGCTCGTGCACCGCCCACCACTGGGGCGTCATCTTGCCGACGTCGTGCGGATGCGTCGCGATCGT
Organism: Kofleriaceae bacterium; assembly: GCA_036499725.1. Lineage (GTDB taxonomy): Bacteria > Myxococcota_A > Polyangia > Haliangiales > Haliangiaceae > JABFXX01. The sequence continues at coordinate 91,491 of DASYDE010000042.1, read as the reverse complement.
CGCCCATACATCTGGATCGCGCTCCGCGAGAGCGACGGAGCGCTCGGCGCTGGACGTGTCGCCCACCGCGCCGATGACGATCATCTGTTGCACGCCCGCTGCGCGCGCTCGCGCGAGGACCTCGTCGCGATCCGCGTCGAACTCGGGACCGTCGACGTGCGCGTGCGAATCGAACAACTTCATTTCGCCTCGCGGTCTCTGATCGCTTGAAGCGCGGTGCCGATGGCATCGATGAAGTCGCTGCCCTTGTACGACTTGGCGAGCTTCTCGAGCGGTGCCACGGCCCACGCGCCGGCGACCGCACCGAGTTGTTCGATCGCGAGGCCCCGCACGTGGCCCTTGCGAGACGTCAGGTTCGAGACGAGCACCTTGCGCGCCGCATCGTGATGCGTGCCGTTCGGTTGGATCACGAGCAGCTTGCCGGCGGCGAGCGTCGCGGCCTCCGTCGGTGTGTGGCGGCTCGCGATCGCGCGGCCGAGTGCCTCCGCATCATCGGGCTTGCCGAGCCACGCGAGCGCTGTCACGGCATCCCATGCGCGCTCCTCCTCGGAGAGTCCGGCGACGAGATAGTCGCGCCCGCGCGCATCTCCCAGCTCGGCGAGCGCGTACGCGATGTCAAAGCGCGTCGCTGCTTGCTTGTGATCGAGCGCTTTTGCGAGGGGCTCGACCGCCGTCTTGTCCTCGATCGCGCCGAGCGACAACGCGGCCGCGGCGACAACCTGCGGATCCTTGTCGCCGAGCGCTGCCACGAGCGGCTCGAACGCGCGCGCCCCATCGATCTCTGCGATCGACGTCGCTGCCTGGAAGCGCAGATCAGGGGGGCCGCTCTTCAACGCTTGGGCGAGCGGCTCGAACGCCTCGGCGCTGCCGATGGTGCCGAGCGCGATGGCGGCGTGCTGTCGAACCGCCGGTGCACCGTCATCCAGTCGCTTCACGAGCAGCGTGATCGCGGACGGATCGCGGAACTCGCCGAGCGACGACGCTGCTTCCATCCGCACCTCGGGCTCGTTGTCGTCCAACGCCAGGAGCAACGCTTCGACCGCGCGCCGCTTCTCGGTTGCATCGGTCGCATCGCCGAGCGCCTGCGCAGCTTGTGCCCGCGCCTTGACCTTGCCCTGCGCGATATCGCGCAGCGCGGCCTCGAACGTCATCGACGTGCTGGGAAACATGAACGACACGGCGCGACCGTAGCACTCGCCGCGCGCTCCGCGCTTGGTAAGCTCTCCGCATGGTCTGCGAAACGCTTCCCGGCGAGACGTGCGATCACTGCGATGGTCGCGGCTGGTGGGCGAGCGGCTGCGACGGCGACGTGGATTGCTTCCAGTGCCACGGCACGGGCAAGCAGCGCGCGCAGGGCAATTGCGAGCACTGCCTCGGCTGGGGCTGGTCGATCGGCGCGCAGCCGTGCGCGATGTGCACTGCGACCGGCTGGGTCGACAAGCCCGTCGCGCTGTTCCGCTGCTCCGTGTGTCGGCGCACCGAGCCGTCGCACGAGAGCGCGCCGCACTGTCCGCGCGATCCGTCGCACGTCGTCGAGCGCGTCAGTGCCGATCGCGCTGCGAGCTAGCTAAGGCGAGGAGATCGCGCCCCAATCGCGCCGCCGAAAGAATGCGACTCGGCGGGGCGGGCAACGTCTGTATAAGGGCCCATGGACCGCACGAAGGTATCGCCGCGCCACTACCTGGCCGCGGCTCTGATTGGCGTTGGCATTGCGGTCGTCGCGTACCGCGTGTTCGGGCTGTGGTTTCACCAGCGCTCGGTGCTGACGTGGTTCATGCCGGCGTTCGGCGGCGCGTTCATCGTCGGTGGCGTGCATCTCGGGCGCTCCGATACGGGTCCGACAGGCAGCGCGTTCCTCAGGTTCTTGCTCGGCCTGGCTGCGTTTGCGGCCGCCGCGTTCGTCATGAGCCGCGCCATGCCGCCGGTGGGCTGGCCTGGCTTCGAGCGACTGACGTGGACGCATCACCAAGGCCCCGGCTTCGAGGTCGAGACGCCGACCGGCGAGCACTCCACGATCGAGACCTCGAGCTACGCCGCTGGACGGATCGAGAGCAAAGAGATCGGTTCGCGGAACGCGTACGTCGCGGTTGCGTGGACGGCTGGCCAAACGCTGACCGAGGCAACGCTGGACATCGCCGTGCAAGCTGCGGGCGCCACCGGCGCTGCATCGCAACGGACGGTCTATAGCGAGACGGGCGATGTCGTGATGACGCGCTCTTCGACGCTCGACAGTGGTCTGGCGTTCTGGATTTCGGCAGTGCGCTGCAGCGATCGGAACGTGCTGGTCTCGTCCGCGATGTCTGCGGACGACATCGAGGCGGTTCATAGCCGCGTCGTGCGGAGCTTTCACTGCCTGAACGAGCCAGCGCCGGCGCAATCTCTCGGCCGCGTGCATGTCGCGCTCGACCTGCCCACGTTCAAGGCCTCCCTGAAGCAGCCGGGCCTCGTGGAGCTGCTCGATGGCAACCGCATTCTCTTGCTGCAGGAGATGGCCTACACGAACGGCTTCGACCTCCACGGTGTGAAGGCGGCGGTCGGCGCGATGGGCACGGACGTCCAGGTCGACAACGAGGTCGATGGCCGCTTTCCATTCCGCGTAACGCTCGGAACAGGCGCGCACGCGACGGGTTGGATGACCGCGAAGATCTGCGACGACAAGGAAGTGATGCTCATGGCCGTCTCGGTGAACAACGCGTCGCTCGACGACGTGACCGAAGCGCAGCAGAACGCGCGGTGCCTCGAGCCTGGTGAGGAGCCGCAGGACTGGCCGAGCACGGACGCTGTTGCCAACGCGGACGCGGAGAGCCGCGACGTCGCGAGCCTTCACATCGCGTTCAAGCTCCCGTTCGACGTCGTCGACCGCAAGCCGGCGGGACTTTCGTTCGCACACGACGACTCGTACATCTCGGTCAACGAGATGGATCGCGACGTCGCGTGGGACGCGAGCTCGATCATCGAGCACGCGCGCCTCCAAGGCTTCGAGATCGAGAAGCTGCAACGCCATGCGGACGGGCGCTGGTCGTTCAGGACCTCTGGCGCGGACTCCAACCCGCATCTACCTGGTTGGTTCGCGACGAAGGTGTGCGGCGACCATCAGATCGCGTTCGTCACCGCGAGCGCCTCCGCGGCGGAGCAGAAGCAGATCCTCAAGGCGTACCAGACGGCGCGCTGCACCGACGAAGTGATGGAGTACTGATGCTCGACAGTGGGTTCGCACGCGTGGTCGCTGTTGGCGTCGGTATCGGTGCCGGCCTGCTCGTGCCGTGGCTTCGCCATCACAACGACGTCGACCGCACGCCTGACGTCTACGTCGACGAACCGTCCGTCCGTCCGGTCGTCGAGGCCGCACCCGACGTCCCGCAAGCCGCCGCCGAGATACCGGCGCCGTCCTACGAGGACGAGGCGTCTCTTGGCCGGGTTCACTTGAAGATGAACACGCGCGGGTTCGGAGACCCTGATCGCTTGCCGAACGAGCTCGTGTACAGCACCGACACCACGTCGCTGGTCATGTCGGAGCAAACCGAGATCAAGACGTGGACGCAGACGGACATCGACGCGTATGTCCGCGGCGTCGGCCTCGTCTTCCCCGAGGTCTGGGAGCAGCGCTCGGACGGCAGCATGCACTTCACGTCGAGCTGGGAAGACACGAAGATCTACGGATGGTTTGCGACGAAGAAGTGCGGCACGCACCAGATCGCGGCTGTCGTGACCAGCACCGAGCGCCGCGAGGTCGACAAGCTCGGAGTGGCGTTCCGCGCGGCTCGCTGCACCAAGTTCTAGTCGCGAGCTACGCGGGGTCGCGTTTTACTTTGTCGAGCGATTCGACTCGCTCGACGCGATCGGCCGGCACGTGGGCGAGCACGGTGTCGAACAGCGCCTTCGCGTTTTCGAGGCCGTACGGTGCGGGTGCGCCGTCGCCGGGAATGAGCACGCTGCGCTCGGGCGCGCCGCCGTCGATGAACGCGGTGTTCGAGGTGGGGGCCGCGACGACCTTCACGATGTCACTCCACGCGAGACGGAAGCGCTCCGTGTCGCCCGCGCGGACGGCGAGGCCCTGCTCGTCAGTGACGACCGCGAGCTTCCACGTCGGAGAGCGGAGGTACGCCGCGCCGAGCGCGACACCGACGCCCGCGCCGACGATCGGAATCAGCGATGCGCCGATGATGGCGCTGAGGGTCGCGAGGCCGCCGCCGATGCCCATCGCGCCCCAGGCGAGACCGCGATAGCGCGGAAGGAAGCGATGCACGCTCTCGGAACCTGCGTGCGTGCCGGTCGCATTCCCGCCGGCGGCCATGGGCTACTTCGCGGCGGTGAGACTGGCGATCTGTGCGCGCGTCTCGAGCGGGATGGATTCGAACAGCACGCCGAAGCCCTTCGGCAGCGTGACATTGCCGTTCTCCGCGGGCAGCTCGCAGTCGTCCGTGCGCTGCCAGAGCACCCATCCGACGGCGTCGATGGAGCCGATGCCGCGCACGTCGAACTTCACGGCGACGCGCGACATGAGCGGGAGCGGCGGCCCCGAGATGAACGCGCCGTTCGTGGACAGGTCGCGCACGACGGCAGGGAAGCGGCGGCCGATCGTGCTGCCGTCGGCGTCGACGCGGCGGAACACGGCGGCGAGGTTCGGGTGCAGCGTCATCGGCACTTGCCCGATCGATTCGATGATCGCGGGCGAATTCACCACGAGGCGGGCTGCACGACGATGCTCGTTCGCCATATCGCGGTTATCGTACTCGCGTTCCGGGCGGGACGTCTGCGTCGACGGCAGAAAGTCCGAGGATGGCCTCGTCGCCTGCCGCGAGGAGCATGCCCTCCGACACCAAGCCGGCCATCTTTCGCGGCGCGAGGTTCGCGACGACGATGACCTGCTTGCCGACGACGGCCTCGGCGGTGAACACCTCGGCGATGCCCGCGACGATCGAGCGCGGCTTCGCTTCGCCAAGGTCGACTTGCAGGTGCAGCAGCTTGTCCTTCTTGGGGACCTTCACGGCGGCGAGCACCTTGCCCACGCGGAGCTCGAGCTTCGCGAAGTCGTCGTAGGTGATGACGTTGGATGCAGCGGCGGGCGGCTCGTCGGACTTGGCCGGCTTTGCGTCCTTGGCGGGCGCCGCAGCAGCCATCGGGGCGGCGGCGTCGCCGGCGACCTTGGTCACGATCTGCGCCTCCATCGCGTCATCGAGGCGCGGGAACAGCGCGGCGGGCGGAGCGATCGTCGTCAGCGTCGGTGCCTGCGTCAGCACGCGGCCCTCGTGACCGACCGGCCACGTGGCGGGGCCCGGATCGCCAAACCACTCGAGCAGCGTGCGCGACGTCGCGGGCAACACCGGCGCGACCATCCGCGCGATCAGCCACAGGCTCGTCTGCAAGCACCACAGCGCGTGGGGCAGGGCGGCGTCCTTCGCTTTCGCCATCGTCCACGGCTGCGTCTGATCGATGAAGCGGTTCGCCTGACCGACAAACCGCCACAGGTTCTCGAGCGCGCGCGACGGTGCACACGCGAGGAGCTCTCGCTCGACGTGGCCGACCGCTTGGAACGCGTTCGTCTCGATCTGCCAGTACGGGTTCTCGCCGGCTGCGAACAGCGCGTCGTCCCGCTTGGGCGGGAAGTCGGGCGCGAACTTATTGATCATCGTCATCGCGCGATTGACGAGATTGCCGAGGTCGTTCGCGAGCTCCGCGTTGAAGCGCCCGAACAGCGACTCGAACGTGAAGTCGCCGTCGTTGCCGAGCGGCACTTCGCGCAACAGGTAGTAGCGCATCGCATCGATCCCGAGCGGGCGACCGAGCGGACCGACGGCGAGCGCGTCGCCGAGCACGAGCGGATCGATGCGCGTCGCGGGCATCGACTTGGAGATCTTCTCGCCGCGCACCGTCCACCAACCGTGCGCGAGGATCGACTTGGGCAGCGGTAGCTCTGCCGCCATCAGGAACGCCGGCCAGTACACCGCGTGGAAACGCAGGATGTCCTTGCCGATCAGGTGGATCGCTTCGGGGAAGTACTTCTTCGCCGCGGGGCCTTCGAGATTGCCATCGTCATCGACGAGATCCGAGAGGTAGTTCGTCAGCGCGTCCATCCAGACGTAGATGACGTGCTGCTTGCCCTCCGGGTCCGGTTCCGGCGCAGGGATGCCCCACGAGAAGCTCGTGCGCGAGATCGAGAGGTCGCGCAGGCCTTCCTTCTCGAGGAACGACACGATCTCGTTCTTGTAGGCGCTCGGACGAATGAAGTCCGGATGCTTCGCGATGTGATCGAGCAGCGGCTGCGCGTACTTCGACAGCTTGAAGAACCAGCTGCGCTCCTTATCGATCCAGCTGACGGGGCGCTTGTGGATCGCGCAGAGGAATTCTTCGCCCTCTTTGACGAGCTGGCTCTCCGTGTAGAACGCCTCGCACGAGATGCAGTACCAACCCTGGTACGTCGTGAGGTAGATGTCCTCGGGGTTGCGCTCGCGGATGCGCTTCCATAGATTCGCGACGACGAGCTTGTGCTTCGCATCCGTCGTGCGGATGAAGCGGTAGTCCGCGATGCCGAGCGCTTTCCACGCTTCGTCAAAGCGCGGCGCGACCTGATCGACGAGTTGCTGCGGCGTGAGACCACGCTTGGTCGCCGCCTCTTCGATCTTCTGGCCGTGCTCGTCCGTCCCGGTAAGAAAGCGCGTGTCGTCGCCGCGCATGCGGTGGAACCGGGCCAGCGCGTCGGCGACGGTGGTCGTGTAGGCGTGCCCGAGATGGGGCACGTCGTTGACGTAGTAGATCGGCGTCGTGATGTAGAAGGGCGTCGTCATAAATCGCTACTCGTCGTCCGTGTCGTCGGCCGAAACATGCTGCGAGCTCGGATTGTCCGATGCGAGGCCGTTGTCGGGCACGTCAGGCTCGTCGGGCTCGTTCGCGACGTGATGCATCGAGCTCGGATCGTCGGTCGGCCCCGCGTCCTCGTCGTCGTCGAGGTCCGCGTAGAGCTCGCCGGCGAGCTTCGCGGGATCGATGTCCTCGTGCTCGGCCTCGCTCGGGCCCGTCGGCGCTCCTGGCGCCGCAGGTCCGTCGGCGCGGCGATCGTCGCGCCGTTCGCCGCGGCCACGGTCGTCGCGTCCGCCACGTTCACCGCGCGGTGCACGCTCGCCTCGAGGTCCGCGTTCGTCGTCGCCACCGCCACCGGGGCCACCGCCGGGCGGGAACAGCGGCTTCACGCTCGTCGCCGGCAGCACTTCGCTGTCGCCCATGCCGTAGCTCACGCGCAGGCGCTGGCGCAGCACGTCCACTTCCACCACGCGACCTTCGCCGCGCTCGCTGATGACGCGCTTGCCGAGCTTGGGCAGTCCCTTGCGGAGCTCGGCGTAGCCAGCTTGCTCGTAGACGAGGCAGCACTTCAGGCGTCCGCACTGACCGGCGACCTTGGTCGGCGACAGCACGAGGCCCTGATCCTTCGCCATCTTGATCGAGACCGGCACGAAGTCCGGCAGCCAGGTCGTGCAGCACAGCGTCAGTCCGCACGAGCCGATGCCGCCGACCGCTTTGGCCTCGTCGCGAACGCCGAGCTGGCGCAGCTCGATGCGCGCGCCCGTCTCTCGGCCGACGGTGGCGAGGAAGCCGCGCACGTCGACGCGCTCGTCGCACGTGTAATACACGTTGAGCTTCGCGCCGCGCAGACCGCTGCTCGGTCCACCGGTCGGTCCGCCGCCGCCCGCGAGCTCGACGCGATAGACCTTGATCGGCAGCTTTGCCCCGCTCGCTGCGTCCTTTGCGATCCGCAGCGCCTTCGCGATCTCGGTATCGCTGTCGCGCTCGCCGCGTAGATCGCTCTCGTTCGCGCGGCGGATCACGCGTCGCACGCCGCGCTCGCGCGTTGTCTTCCGCGTCGGTGGCGTCGCGATGGTCGCGAGTCGCGGTCCGCGTTCGCTGTCGACGATCACGCGCTCGCCAACGCTGTACTCCGCGTCGCCCGCATCGGCCCACTGGATGCGCCCCGCAGCCACGAAGCGCACGCCGACGACGCCCGCGACATCGCCGCCTGCTTGCTGCGGAGGCGTGCCCGTCGGACCGGTCGCGAACATCGGGAACGTGGTCGCGTCGAGATCGTCGAGACCCGCATCGGGCGGAAAGTCGGACTTCAGCTGGATGTCGGGCACCGGGCCGTCATCGTCGACACCCCAGTTCGCGCCGCTCGCCTCGGCCGGCTTCTCGTCATCGTCGTCGTGGCTGACGCCGCCGCGTCGCTGGCCGGACGCCGCGGCAGGCGGGGCAAACTCTTGGCGCTGACGCTCGGGGGCACCGTCGCGTGCGCCACCATCACGTCCACCGCGGGCACCACCGTCGCGCGCGCGCTGGTCGCCGCGTGCGGCGCCGTCACCGCGTCCACCGCGCTGCTGATCGCGTCCGGCGCGGTTGTCGTTCCGCTGCCCGCTGCCATCGCGCTGATCGTTGGCGTTGGCGTTCGTTCCGTCGGTCCGCTGGTCGGTCGCGCCGTCGGCGTACGGATCGCCGACCAACCCGGCACCATCGGCGCGGGGCGCTGTCGAGCCAGCGTCGTCGCTGAAGAACGGCTCGTCGCCTTCGTTGCGAGCGCGGTCGGCTCCGCCGCCACGCTGCTGATCGCGGCCACCGCCGCGCTGCTGTCCGCCGCCACGCTCCTGATCTCGTCCGGCGCCGCGCTGCTGCTGTTGATCGCGGCCACCGCCGCGCTGTTGCTGCGGAGCGTTTCCACCGCCGCGCTGCTGATCGCGACCTCCCCGCTGCTGGTCCGGTGCACTGCCAGTTCCGTCGGTGCGTGGCTGATCGCCTCCAGCGCGATTGCCGTCGGTGCGCTGCTGATCGCGTCCACCGCCGTCGCGGGGACCCTGACCGCGGCGATGACGCTCGCGGCGCTGCTCCGGAGGCTGCCCCGTGGGAACCGAGCCGGGCGCTGCGTCGGGATTTGCGAGCGTGTCGCGGTCACCTGCGTGCGCCGTCGAGTGGTCGGCGGTCGCTTCGGTCTCGCCGCCACTGCTCGACGGAGTGGGGGCGCCGCTCGACGATCCACCGCCACGCGGTGCATCGCCTCGTCGCGCGTTCCAGTCGCGGCGCTGACGCTCGCCGCCACCGCGTTGCGAACCATCTACCTGCTGCGAACCGTCTGCAGGCTGTGACTCGCCGCCGCCACCCGAACCGTCGCCTTGCGCGGGTGCTGCAGCGCTCGCGTCTGCGCCTGGAGCGCCGCCTTCACGCGGAGCACCATCGCGATTGCGACGACGCCGACGGCGCTTGCGGCGACCGCCTTCGCCCGTTGCGCCGGCTGCTGCGTCGCCGATCGAGGTTCCGCCGTCGGACGTGCCTTCGTCAGTGCCGTTGTCTGGCCCGTCGTCCGGTCCGTCTTCGTCGTCTGTGCTCATGCGAACTACCTGTGCTGCGCGGACAGGGAACCGGGCAGCGTCGCGAGCTGCGCGATCAGCGCCTCGACGGCGAGCTGCGGGTTCGCGTTGTGGATCGCGACGGCGGTGTGCCAGCTGATCACGGTTTGTGCGCGCACTGCTGCGTGCCGCGAAATCTCGACGTCGGTGCGGGCCGCTTCGACTGCGCGCTCGTGCAGCGCCCTGGCAGCGGCGACGAGGATCGCGGGTGTCTCGCCCTTCACCTCGACGATGCGGTTGGGCAGCGTCAAGTCATGCGCGTCGCCCGCGAGCTCGTTGCCGAGGGCGGTGATGCGCTCGAGCTTGCCCGGATCCGCGTCGGCGGGGAGCGCGCTACCGCCCGCGAAGCGAATGCGCTGGCACCGGCTGCGAATGGTCGGCAGCAGCTGCTCGGGCGCCGTCGTGCAGAGAATGAACGAGGTGCGCGCGGGCGGCTCTTCGAGCGTCTTGAGCAGCGCGTTCGCGGCGGGCGGCGCAAACGCCGTCGCCTCTTCGACGATGAACACGCGCGTGTCCGCCTCGTGCGGAGGCAGGCCGATCCGCGTGATCACCTGCGTGCGGACGCTCTCGATGGGAATGATCTGCGCGGCGCCCTCGCGGAGGAGCGTCACGACATCGGGGTGAATGCCGGCCGCGATCTTGCTGCACGCGTCGCACTCACCGCAGCCAACGCCGCGCGCGGTGTGACAGTTCAGCGCCATCGCGAGCGCGAGAGCGGTGTCGTAGAGCGGCGCGCCCTTGGGGCCGGAGAACAGATAGGCGTGCGGTACCCGGTTGCGTTGGATCGCGCTCTGGAGATTCGCGACAACGCGCGCTTGTCCAGGGATGCTCGACCAGGCCGTCACCGGGGCAAACTAGCACAACTCCCCGTCAATCCTCGTGCTGGAACCGACTCCTCGTCCAGGTCGATCGACCGATCGTATCGACGGTGAAGCCGCGTCCTGCCGACCCATTCTCTGGCGCGGCCGCGGCGGCGGCGATAGCTTTCGCGGATGACGCAGTTTCCGCGTGCGAAGACGGGTACAGGGCCGATCTCGACGGACGCCCCGACGTTCCAAGCGTTCCGCGAAGTGCCGCGCACGGGCGTCATCTACGTCACCACTGAAGCGACGAAGCGCGGGTACTCGGCGAACGCCGCGAGCGAGTGGTGCAACCTGGGGCAGGGCATGCCCGAGACGGATGCGCTGCCGGGCTCGCCGCCGCGCATCTCGGAGCTCCCGATCCTCGAAGGTGATCAGGAATACGGACCCGTGGCCGGTTTGTGGGAGCTGCGCGAGGCCATCGCTGGCTACTACAACGAGACGTTTCGCCGCGGGCTCGGTAGCAAGTACAGCGCGGAGAACGTGGCCGTGTCAGGCGGTGGGCGCAGCGCCCTCACGCGCGTGGCGGCGTCGCTCGGCAACATCAACCTCGGTCACTTCCTGCCGGACTACACGGCGTACGAAGAGCTGCTCGGCGTGTTCCGCTTGTTCTCGCCGATTCCGATCCTCCTCGAGCCGGAGCGTGGCTACGCGTTCAGCGGCGCGGATCTGCGGCGCGAGGTGTTGGGGCGTGGTCTCGGTGCGATCCTCGCGAGCAATCCGGCGAATCCGACGGGCAAGGTCATCGGCGGCAACGATCTCGCGGAGTGGGTCGCGGTCGGTCGCGAGCTCGACTGCGCGCTGATCTTCGACGAGTTTTACTCGCACTACATCTGGCGCCCCGATCTCATCGCGCAGGGCGCAGCGCAGCCGATCGATGGTGCGGCCCCTGCCGGCCCCGTCGAGACGGCTGCGCGTTACGTCAAAGACGTCGACCGCGATCCCGTCGTCATCCTCGACGGTCTGACCAAGAACTGGCGCTATCCGGGTTGGCGCGTGACATGGACCGTAGCTCCCAAGAAGGTGATCGAGGGCGTCGTCTCGGCGGGCTCGTTCCTCGACGGCGGCGGGTCGCGTCCGCTGCAGCGCAAGGCGATCGAGCTGCTGGCTCCCGCGGCGGCGATGGCGGAGACCGAGGCGATCCACGCGGCGTTCATCAAGAAGCGCGCAAAGCTGCTCAACGGCCTCCGCGACCTGGGCCTGACGATCGATCTGCCGCCCGAGGGCACGTTCTACGTGTGGGCGTCGGCGGAGCATCTCCCGCAGTCGATCAGCGACGGCATGTCGTTCTTCCGCGCCGCGCTCGATCGCAAGGTCATCTGCGTGCCGGGCGAGTTCTTCGACGTCGATCCGGGCAAGCGCCGCGGTGGTCGCGCGTCGCGCTTCCGCCGGCACCTTCGCTTCTCGTTCGGTCCGGCCATGGAGCGTCTCGAAACCGCGATCGAGCGCCTACGCGAGATGATCACTTCGGCGCAGTAGCGCTGCCGGATCCAGAGCCCGATCCAGCGGAGCCAGAGCCCGTCGCGGGAACCGGCTCGTCGGGGTGCAGGTCGACGCCGTTCGCATCGAGCACCTTGAAGATCCGCTGACCGACGAGTTGCCCGTGGATCGTGTACGTCGTGCACGTCCACTTGCCCGTGGGATCCTTCGGGATCAAGCTCGCGGGGAGCACGCTGCGGTACACGACGCCTTCACCGTCGCACTTCATCTGTTCGGGCGTGATGCTCGCGATCTCGTTGCCGCGAAACGTCCAGCGGTGAACGACCGGCTCTTTCACGCCGCCAGGCTCGCGCAGCAGCGATCCGCAGCGCAGGCCGTCGAGCTGGTTCGCGCGTAGCTCGTGCTTGCTGCCCGGCATGCACTCGTACGATCCGTACGTGCCGTGACCGACGGAGGACTCCGTCATCGCGAGCGGGGCAGGCGGCACGAACGCGCGCCCGACCCACACTGCACCGACGAGCGCTCCCGAAAGACCGAGCGTGAGCAGCACGCCCGCCGGTGAGAGCACCTGCTTCACGCGGAACGAGAGCAGCGCGACCGACGGAGGCGTGGCGAGCGCGGCGACGAGCAGCGCCGTCATGTGATCGAGGCCGAGCACGAGCGGCAGCATCACGTTGATCACGCAGAACATCGCGAAGCCGTACATCGCGGACGCGAGCATCCGTCGCTCCATGATGAAGTGATCGAACACGATATCCATCGTCGAGAGCACGGCGCAGACGAACAGCAGCGGCGCCATCCACCAGTTGCCCGAGTTGAGCGACCACGTCGCGCTCGATGCGTAGAGCGGCGTCAGGAAGAAGAACATCTGCTGATAGAACTGCTTGATCAGGTAGTTCGTGACGACGCGAACGCCCTTGCGGCTCATGCTCTCGTCGTCGCGACGATTTGTCGGCCCGACGATGAAGCGCAGCGCGATGAACATCAGCGCCCACGACACGAACAGCGCCATCATCACCTTGTCGGCGTGCGCGAGGCCGGCGCGCGCGAACAACATCACGCCGCAGCCAAACGACAGCGCGAAGAACGAGTGGAACCACCACAGGCGGCGAAGGATCCGCTTGAGCCGGCTGGGTGGTGCGGGGGCAGGGCCTGGATCGACCGCCTCGACGGGATCCGGCTTGCCGGCGCGTGGATCCTTGCTCACGCGACGAGCTTAGCGCGTCAGATGCGAACTGCGGCGTAGACCTGCGGGCCGAACGTGCCGCCGTGCGCGAGGTCATCGAAGCCGAGCGAACCGCCGACATCGAAGAACTGCTTCACGGTGCGCTCGATGCCCACGCGCAGGAACGTCGTCGAGCCGGAGAACGCGCCCGCGCTGGTCTGCGTGCCCGAGAAATCGTCGAGGCGAACGCCCGCGTGGAGCTGGAACGCCGTCATCGGATCATTCTGGTACGTCGCGGTAAACGCGAAGTTCAGATAGCCGGCCTGCTGGCGGGTGTTGGTGCCGTACGCCGCCGCGTAGGCCGCGTTTGTCGACTGGTAGTAGAAGTTCGGCATGAACTTCGTGAGCTTGATGTTCACGATGTCCTCGAGGCCCGTCAGCGACAGCTTGTCGAAGAACGTGAACTTGATCGGCGCGCCGAGCGTGAGGCCGACGGCGACGGGGTCGACGTAGACCGGAACGCCGACGCGGATGCCGAGCCAGTTCTGGACGAGCACCGTGACATCGAGTCCCACGGCCTTGCCGGCGTGGAACTTGGTCTTGTCGGTCAGACTCGCGCCGAACTTGCTGTCGTTGTAGATGCCGCCGGCGAGGTAGGTCAGGCCGAGCTGGACCTGGCGCGTGATGCCGTAGCGCGCGCGAATGACGCCGGCGCCGGTGTACGGGGAGAGCGCAGCGTGGAGGTCGAGCGAGACCTCCGACATGTTCTCGGGCAGCGTGATCGGGCGGAAGATTTCCTCCGTCGGATAGCCGCTGCGCTTGGGCTTCTCGGTCACCGCGACCGGAACGACGCGGTTCTGCTCGTCGCCAACGCGCGGAGCGTCGGGGTTCTCGTTGGTGCCTTCCATGTCGGCAGGCGCCGGATCTTCGGTCATCTCGACGGCGCTGCCGCCGGTCGCGCCTGTGTCCGCAGGAGCCGCCGAACCAGCGCCCGCACCCGTCGCGGAACCGCCGCCCGCACCGCTCGCGGAACCCGAACCCGAACCAGCAGCGGGCTCCTTCGCAGGAGCGACCGGGCCCGTCGGCGCTTTCTTGGCGGGCGCTTTCTTGGCGGGCGCCTTCTTGGGCGCGGCCGCAACGAACGTTGCTGTAGACGCGACGAGGGCTACCGTCAGGAATGAAGCTACGCGGCGAAGCGACATGTCGCGGACATTACACGATCTAAGAGATCGCTCGCCTCTTTAGGGCTAGAAGTGGCCTACCCAGCTCTTCCGCGGATCCCAGCTGCTCTTCGGTCGGTCCGGCTCGGCAGGGAGGATCGGGCGCAGCGCGAACACGGCAGCTGCACCGCCGAGGAGCGCAATGAAGCCGCGGCGCGAGTGCCCCGTCTTGGGCTTGTCGCTCATTGGGGCGCGCAATCCGGCTGGTCGTAGCCGAGCACCAGCTCGTTGAGCGTCAGGCTCTTGTTACAGGGGTCGTCGGTCATATCGATGCTCGACCGCATCGAGGTGCCTTCTTTGTCGTCGAAGTCGTCCTTCACCGTCGCGACGGACGTGTCCTTGTCCGTCAACTTCTCCTTGGGAGCGACAGCCTCGGCCTCGAGGATCTGCTGATTGAACCACTCGACAAAGCTGACGGGGTTGTAGTGATAGACGATGCCGTCGAGCGCGAGCTTGGCATGCTGCGCGACGCGCTGGTCCCACCACAGACCAGGCGTGATCTGATCAGCGACGATCTGCTCGATGTCCTTCTTCGTCAGCTTCTTGAAGTCGGCAGGAACGCTGAGCGCCTCCGTCCAGTTCGGCTCGGCCGTCCACTCGCTCACGTGGAACGTGACGAAGTAGTGCGTCGCTCCGCCGCCGCCGCTCTCGAAGAACGCCTTGAGCTCGCTCTTGGACAGCTGGCCGTCGTGCGGATTGGTATCGATGAGGTCGTTGATGCGCTGGACGTCGCAGAACCGACCGCCGTTGGTGCCGTCGATGATCTCCCACGGCGTGTTCGGGATATCTGCGAACAGGTTTCCGTTGGAGAAGAACTCGAGGTGCAGCTGCGCCTTGGAGTTATCGGGCGGACCCGCGACGCCCATGTGGCCGATCAGCGCGCCTGCCTCGAGCGGCTCGTCGAGCAGCGCGACCTCGCCGGGCTTGGCTTCCTGCCACGCCTTGCTCTGCGTCATCCACTCCGCTTGCTTCTCCGCCTTGGTCTCGTCCTGGAGATGCATGTAGAGCGAGAAGAACTGCACCTTGAGCTGACCGAGCGTGAGGTCATGGCGCGCGAGCACGAAGTTCGTCGACCCGATCGGGCCGGGCGTGCCCATGCGCGCCGCGACGACGCGACCGGGGAACGGCGCGAACACGTCCTGGTGCTCCTTGCCGGGCAGCGCAGGCAGGTGGATGCCGCCGTGCCACAGGCGGTACTCGCCCCACGGTCCGACGGGGAAGAAGCCACCGTCCGCGCGCAGCTCGTTCATCTCGTGCAGCTTGTCGCTCGCCGCTTTGAGATCCTCGCGCGCCTCGGGAATGACCGGCTTCTCCTCGCCGGGCTTGGGCTCGCGCCAGAAGATCGGCAGCGAGAACGCACCGCGCAGCTTGCCGAGCCGCTCCTTGAAGTTGAACGGACCCGGATCCCACTTCTGCGTGATCAGGTGGTAGTGCGAGATGTATCCCGCGAACCCGAACGACGCGGCTTGCGGCAGCGTGTCCCAGCTCTGCACGCCAGGGCTCGACTGGGGATAGTCGACCGGAAGGTTCGGCAGGATCTTCTGCAGTGCACGCACGAGCAGCGCGAACGAGTCGTACTGCGCCTTCGTGAAGTCGTACGCGAGGATCTTGTGGCCGTTGATGCGGATCGGAACGCGATCGCGAACCGGGCCCAACCGACCTTTCGCGGCCTCGTAGCGGCCGGGCTTGGCGTTCGCGTCACCGAAGTTCGCGATCTCGATTCCGATCGAGTTGGTGTTCCACTCCGCCGCGTGCCACGCCGCGAGGCCGAGGTCGATCGTCTGATAGATCGTGCCGTCCCAATCGAGCAGGAAGTGACACGACAGACCGCGCTCGTTGTGCAGAACGTTGAAGCACATGTCGCTGTCGGCGCAGCCGTCGTGGTGGACGACGAACTGCTTGATCACCGCTTTGATCGCGTCGAGCGGCGGCTTCTCACCGTAGCGGCGCAGCGCAGGGCGGAGCGAGTAGCGCTGCGAGTACGTCGGGCCGCCGTAGGGTGCCTCGCCGCCCGCGGTCGCATGGCACTGCGCGTGGGGATTACTGTTCGTCAGCGTCGGGATGCAGAACTTCGATTGCGCGTCCCAGCCCGACTCGTACCAGGTGACGATCGGCGCATCGGTGTGAATGCGCTGGCCTCCGATGACGACGTCGCCGCTGATCTTGAATCTGCTGGCCACGAGTGACTCCTATTGTGCCAGGAAGCGGAGGTCTGTCGCGCCGATCCGCACGGTGACCCCGTTTTCGAGCGCGTACTCGGTCACACGGACGCCGTTCACGAACGAGCCGTTGGTCGATTGCTGGTCGAACAAGCGGGCATTTCCAAAGTGATCCACGCCGATCTGTGCGTGGTAGGTCGATGTGTATCCATCCTCGATCACGAGGTGGCAGTTCGGCGCTTTGCCGATCATGAAGCCGTGGTGCAGGGGGATGCGCTCGCCGGCCCGCGGGCCCGACAGGAACATGAAGAACGGCTGCACGCCGCCTGCGACCGGCGCTGGAGCGATGCCGGGAGGCGCACCAGCGGGGGCGCCCGGGAAGCTCGCGGACGCGCCCGGCGGCGGAGCGCTCTTGGGCTTCTTCTCCTTCTTGGGCGGCTTCGTTCCCGGCGCGACCCATCCCGGCGGCGGGATAAAGCCCGGCGGCAGTTGCGGGGGAGGCTGCTTCTTGGACATCAGGAAGCCGATGAACCCGAGCACGAGCACGCCACCGACACCGACGCCTCCGAGGAGGAGGATCCAGCCGAAGATGCCGCGCCCCTTGCGCAGCTGCGGGACGACGCACGTCGCGCCGTTGCAGTAGCCCGCGCACGGCTCGGTGTTGCAACCGGCGGTAGGAACCTTCGCGTCGGGCGATTGCGCTTCCACGCGACCGACGGTGGCGACGTGGATCTTCTTGCCGCCGATATCGTCGTCGGGGCCGAGGAAATACGTCAGCACGTACTGGCGATCGATCTCGTCGAGCAGTTGCCCGAACTTGGCGTTCCACGAGTCCGCTTGCGCGAGCTGCAGCCAGCGAAACGTGCCGAGCGACTTGCGCGACAGCTCGCCGAGCAGAAGGAGTGGGCGACGTTGATCGTTCGGCGAGTACGCGAGCGTGTGGATGCGCACGCCTTCCTTTGCGGCGCGAACTCCGAGCCGCGTGACGCGGTCCTTGTCGGCGTTGCGATCGCGACCATCGCCGATGAGGATGATGATCTTGCGGACGTCGTCGCCCTCGTGCGCGGGCTTTGCTTTCTTGAGCAGCTGCACCGCGCGCTCGACGGTCTCGATCAGCGCGGGGTCACCGGCGAAGTTGTCCTGCGAGACGTCTTTTACTTTCGCGCGGCCTGCCTTGAGGCCGAGGAGCTTGCCGGTACCGACGGACTCGCCATACGGGAGGATCGCGAACTGCGTCTTCTCGTCGAGCTGCGAGAGTAGCGTGCTGTCGAGCGAGTCGAGGATCGTCGGCAGCACCTCCTGGTAGTCGAGTGTCGCCTGGACGACGACGACGATGGCCGTGTCCTCCTTGGTGTTGCGGAACGTGCCCTCGGCGAACGGCGCCTTGAGCTCGCTGTTGCCGACGTACGTCTTCACCGAAGCCGAGTCGCTGAGATCCAACCGCTGGCCCTGGAGGGTGATCGCCGTCAGGTGGATGGCCACCCGCGTGCCGCCCAGCACGCTCGGCTCGTTGTCGACGCTATCGATGACGAGCCGATAGCTCGGCTTTTGCGCCGCATCGTCGGCGCGCGAAACCCGCGGCATCAACAGCAGTGCACAGGCCACCGCGATCGCGAGCGCGCGCGGAATCACGCTCGCAAACGTATCACGCGGGTGGCAGGCGGAACCGGTACAGCACGGACACGAACGTCAGCAGATCCATCTCGCGCGTCGTCATCCCGTCCGTCCAGTTGTTGATGACCATCGGCATGCCCTGGTCGTCGAGCGTGTCGGACAGAATGCCGATGTGGTCGGGCCCGGGTCGCTTCGGGAACGTGTCCATGAAGATCACGTCGCCGGGGCGCAGCGGATCGTCAGGATCGTCGAGGCGAGCCGTGTGCGCCTCCCAGTGGCGCTGGAAGTAGGGGAGGAGCGTTCCGACGCGGCGCTGATCGATGTGGGCGTTCGCCTTGCCAGCCTTGACCATCGGATACGCGCGCGGCGCCTTTGCGATGTCGTCGTGCAGGGCTTGCTGTAGATCGAGCCCCGCGTTCCGGACCGCGCGGATGATCACGTCGGTGCACACGCCCATCGTGCGCGGCACGTCGCCCATCGGGTACGTCATCGTGACGTAGCCCTCGGTGTACGCGTCGCCATTGATCGCCGTCTTCTTCGCGCCGATCAGCACGTCGAGCGGATCGGGAATCCCGTCGCCGTCGCGATCCTTTGTTGCTTCGCCGTCGGAGACTTCGCTGAGCAGCGGCCTGAGCTCCGCCGCGTCGCCCGCGCGCAGCTTCAGCGTCGTGGTGCCGACCTTCAAGGTCGTCGTGCCGCCGAGCGGGTAGACCTTGCGCGGGAAGCCGTCGATCGAGAGAACGAGGACGCCATGCTTCTCGTCCCGCTGCGCCGAGATCCGCGAGCGCTCCACGGCGGGCAGCGCGATCTGGACCTGCGGATCCAGGTCATCCCAGATGCCCTGATCGCTCACCCCGAGGCAGCTTTCGCCGTGGGCGGTCTCCCGGCTGGCCGCTGACGCCGCGGGAGCCGTCGCGGATGGCGTGGGCGACGGACCGGGATCGGCCTCGCTACGGCTGTCGCAACCCTGCGAGATCATGCAGGCAACGGCCAGACCGGCGACGAGCAGGTGTGTTGGTCGCATAAAGTGGGAACCGAACTCTCCCTGGGTTGTCCTACGGGGCTCTCGCGGCATTCCGTCTCCTCAACGTACAAGGACAGCGGTTTCGTCGTCGAGTTTCCTGGGGATTGCACTGCACCTCAGTTTTCGCTAATGATCTCGGGTACCCGGAGGCAGTTATGAACAGCGATTTTTCGTCCTGGCCGCGTGAGCAAGAAGCATCCTTCGTCGTCTACGAGCAGACGACTCAGGCGTCGCAGCGTATGGCGTGGACCATCGCCGGAATCGTTTCTGGCTTCGTGTTCCTCGTGATGGTCGGCATCTATGCCGGCGTCACGCCGATCGAGAGCGACATCTCGAAGGACATGAACATGTCCAACCTGACCAAGAAGGACAGCAAGGCGGCCGCGCCTGCTCCTGCGCCTGCTGCTACCGACAAGAAGTAACGCGTGATGCGCCTGCTGCTGCCGAGCATCCTGCTCGCGGCATGCGCACCTGCACCCGAGTCGCCGTCCGCGCCTGATCGCGTCGCGATCGTGATCGCAGAGAAGAGCTCGAGCGGTGCTCGCCTCGTCGCGATCGACGAGCGCGGTGATCGGCAGTTCGAGTTGATCTATGGGCCCGAGGATGGAGCCCGCGAGACTCATCCCGCGATCTCGCCCGACGGGAAGTGGATCCTCTACACGTCCACGCGGGGAGGGACGTCGCAAAAGCTCTGGCTCGCGCAGATCGGGAACGCGCCCCGCGAGCTGCAAGTCACGCACGGGCCGAGCATCGAGACCCAGGCCGCGTGGGCGCCGGATGGAACGTCGTTCGTGTTCGCGACGCTGGACGGCACCAACTTCGACCTCTACCGCATGGGGTTCGCGCGAGGTCGCGTCGCGCCGCAGGCCACGCGGATCACGCACGGAGGAGGCCACGAGGTCTCGCCGTCGTTCGCCCCTGACGGATCGATCATCTACGCGAGCGCCGCGCTCGACTCGTACGACTCCCACCTCGAACGCTTGATGCCCGACGGGACGATCGTGCAGGTGACGGCGGGCCCCAACGAAGGCGCGCCGGCTGTGTCGCCCGATGGTCACTGGATCGCGTACGCGTGCCGGCAGACGACGATCATTCCCGAACCGGTCACGCCCAGCACGCCGATCAACGGGGAGAGAAAACCGATCGGGTCGATCCAGCACCGCGACATCTGCGTGCGGCCGCTGGCGATGCCGGCGGATAGCACCGAGACGATCGCGCCCGTTGTCTCACTTCCGCCGAGTGACGAGGACGGCCCCGTGTGGTCGCGGGACGGGCGCTACCTGTTCGCGACATCTGCCGTCTGGGGCGAGAATGGCGTGCTGTTCTCGTCGGTGATCTTCATCGACATGAAGGAGCGTCCGCGCAGGGCGCGCATCCTCCTCGACCACGGCGGACCGGCGCCGCGCATGACGCCGGCGATTGGAACGAGTCAGTTGATGTCGGCCGACCTCGCGCAGAATCCCGAGTATCTGTCCTCGCTCGCGCGCATCATGACGAAGCGGATCCAGCAACAAATTCGCGAGGAGCAGGGCTCCGATGCTGCTGGCTCGGCCTCCCCATGAAGCGCACCCTCCTGTTCCTCGCTTTGTCCATCGCCCAGGTCGCGTGCGGCTCGTCGACGCCGACGCCAGCGCACGTCGACACGAGCAACGCGCCGCTCTCGCTCGCCGCCGATGCGCGCATGATCGCCATTCCCGCCGGAAAGTTCGTCGCGGGCTCCACGCCCGAGGAACGCGATCAGGCCTACGACGATTACCGCCTCACGAGCGGCATCGATGCGGCGCGCGAACATAAGTGGTTCGACGTCGAGATCGATCGCACGCATCATCAGACCGCCGCGTACGCGATCGATCTGATGCCCGTGACGCAGGCGCAGTACGCAGAGTTCGTGGCGACGGGCAGCGCAGTCGCGCCATCGATCACCGAGGCCGCGTGGAAGGCCCAACACTTCCAGCAGGACTTCGCGACGCAGGTCGAGCGCTTCAACTGGAAGGACGGACGCCCTCCGGCTGGTCGCGAGGATCACCCGGTCGTCCTCGTCACGTGGACCGAAGCGAACGCGTACTGCAAGTGGCGCGGTGAGCTCGCGGGTACGCCGCGCCATCTGCCGACCGCCGACGAGTACGAGAAGGCAGCGCGCGGTCAAGACGGCATCTTCTATCCGTGGGGCAACACGTTCGATCCGACGAAGTTGAACTCCGGCGTGAGCGGTCCCAAGGACACCGAGCCCGTCGGCTCTCACCTCGACGCTGCATCTCCGTACGGTGTTCTCGACACGGCGGGCAACGTGTTCCAGTGGACGTCGACGCCGTTTCCTGGCGACAAGATGACCGTCAAAGGCTCGGCGTGGGAGGACTTCGGCGGCGTCGGTCGCGGCGCGTCGTTGCACGGTCGCGCACGCAATGTTCGGCACGTCATCGTCGGGTTTCGGTGCGCCGCATGATCGTGGTGCACGGAGGAGCGGGGCGCATCGGCCCCGAGCGACACGCGCGCATGCGCTCGGGCTGTCTCGCCGCGGCCCGTGTGGGCCACGCGATCCTCGTGGCGGGCGGCACCGCGCTCGACGCTGCGATCGCAGCGGTGCGCGTGCTCGAGGATGACCCCGAATACAATGCGGGCACGGGCGCGGTGCTCACGCGCGAGCAAACCGTCGAGACCGATGCAGCCGTGATGGACGGACGCACGCAGCGCGTCGGTGCTGTCGCTGCCGTCCCGAACATGGGGCGCGCGATCGATGTGGCGCGCGCGGTGCTCGACGATGGCGAGCATGTGCTGCTCGCGGGCACGGCGGCGCTGACGTTCGCCACGGAGCGCGGCATCGCGCAAGCGCCACTCGATTCGCTGATCACGGAGCGCGCTCGTCAGCGCTTCGCCGAGGAATCCGCGCGCCGACAGCGCGGTGTCGCCGCGACATCGACGGTGCGCGAAGGTGGAACCGTCGGCGCGGTCGCGATGGATCGCGCGGGCAACTTCGCTGCGGCGACCTCGACCGGCGGCATCGTCTACAAACGCACGGGCCGCGTTGGCGACTCGCCCATCCCGGGCGCGGGCACGTGGGCCGACGTACGCATCGCTGTCTCGGTGACGGGCGATGGCGAAGCGGTTCTCCGCGTCGCGCTCGCGCATCAGATCGCGATGCGCGTCTCGCTCTCGGGAGCGTCACTCGCGGGCGCAGTCGCCGCCAGCCTCGCCGATCTGAAAGCGATCACGGCTGGCGACGCGGGTGTGATCGCGATCGATCGGCACGGCCCCGTCATCGTCCACACGACGCCGACGATGCCGACCGCTTGGATCGACGACACGGGCGAGCACGACGAGATCGATCGCTTCGCCACACAGCGATAAGGCGAGAAGTCGCGACGGCTCCGCAGCCGCGGAGTCGCAACTCCGGCACTTGTCTCGCCTTTCAGAGCGAGATGCGCGCGCGACGGTGGCGCATCCACCCGCCACCATGTCGCGCGGAGCAACTCGATCAGCCAGTGCGGCAGAGCTGCGACGCCTCCGATACATCCGGCCAAGCCCGCGTGATCACGCGAGCGATCCGCACGCGGACTGCAACCAGCCGTGGGCGCGCTTCCTGCTTTGCCGCTCTGCATCAATCCCGCTTTGTTCCCTTAAGGAGTCTCCATGCGTCTCGCTCTTGGTTTCGCGGCCGTCCTGCCGCTCCTCTCCCTGGTTCCTGCCTGCGCCACCAACGGTTCGGACGACGATCTCGCCGGTGAGGCGGATGACTCGCTGTCCGACGGCGGCGGCAAGGCGGACGGCGTCGGCGTGTCGACGTACTACGCGATCCACACGGCCACGGGCGGCAAGTTCAAGCTCGAGCGCCTGAATGCCACGACGACCACGTGCCACGACAGCGTCAAGCGCGCGTCCTGCAAGGCCCCCGAGCTCGATTGGTCGGAGGCCGCCGAGCTCTCGCTCGACCAGCGCGCTGCGCTGACGGACGCTGCGGCGCGCACGGGTGGCGTCTACGCGATCGTTCGCGGCCGCTTCAACAAGAAGGCGCTACTCACCACGCCGAGCACGGCGGGCCGCTTCATCGTTACCGAAGCGTGGGTCGCCCAGGGCGACGGCGTCGCCCAGGGCGTGTTCGCGAAGGTAAAGGACAACGGCATTCGCTGCATCACGGCGCCGTGCCCCAGCCAGACCGAGTACGCGCTCAATGCGTCCCGTCAGGCGAACATCGCTGCGGTCGACTTCTCGGCCGGCGATATCAGCAGCGACGCCGAGGCAGCGCTCACGAGCGACAACGCGACGACCGGCTTCATCATCGCTGGCGATCGCTACAACCTCGGTTCGAGCGGCAAGGCTCGCACGGCGACCAACGCGTATCGCAACCTCGCGAACGAGACGCCGGCTGCGACCGCGTGTGTTGTCAGCGGTTGCTCGGGCGAGCTGTGCGGCGACGAGGGCATGGTCTCCTCGTGCATCTACAAGCCGGTCTACGCCTGCTACCACGAGGCGACGTGCGAGCGTCAGTCGGACGGCGCGTGCGGCTGGACGCAGACCGCCGAGTTGCAGACCTGCGTCGCCAACGGCGGCATCAACAACTAGTTAGCGGCTGTCCAGTCGAGCAGCACCTTGCCGGTGGCCTGCTTCGTCTGGAGATACTCGTGGGCGGCAGCGACATCGCTCGCCGCAAACACTTTCCCGACGTGCGGTGCGAGCTCCATCGCGAACGCCGTCGACAGCGAGCTGGTGAGCTTGCTGATCCACGCTGGATCACGGAGCACGTGCAGCGCGTTGAGCGCGTAGATGCCGGTGTTCGCGTTGAACAGCTCGAAGATGCTGATGCGCGGCGTCTGGACGAGCGCCTTGGCGATGCGGAAGATGTTCCGCTTGCCGTCCTTCACCCCGCTCGACATACCGATGACGACCATGCGCCCCGTCATGTTCAGGCGCTTGCGCTGCCAGCGGATGTTCGCGCCGCCTGACGAGTTGAGGATGAAGTCGTAGTCCTTCAACGTCGGGTCAGCGCGGAACTCGTCGAGCGTGTAGGCGGTCGCGCCGTACTTCTCGATGAACGACTTCTTGGTCGGGCTCGTCGTGAGGCCGGTGACTTCCGCGCCGATGAACTTGGCCATCTGCATCGCGATCGTGCCGACGCCACCGGTCGCGCACTCGATGAGCACGCGGTCCCCTTTGCGGACGCGCGCCATCTCGAAGACGGCGAGCTGGGCGGTGAAGAACGCGACGGGCAGGGCGGCACCCGCCGCGAGGTCGTAATTCGTCGGCAGCTTGAACGCCTGGTGCGCGGGGATGGTGACCGTCGACGCGTAGCCGCCGAAGTACGTGCCTGCGACGACGCGATCGCCGACCGCGAAGTCGGAGACGCCGCTGCCGATGGCGGTCACGGTGCCGCTGACCTCGTAGCCGGGGACGAACGGCTTTTTCGGTGCGTCGGGGTAGAGGCCGATCCGCATCTGGACGTCCGCGAAGTTCACGCCAGAGAACGCGACGTCGATCGAAATCTCGTCGGCGTTTGGAGCGCGCGGCGTGACCGAACGAACGAGCATGGAAGCGGCGGGACCGGTGTGCGCGATAGCGATGTCACGATGCATGGTAGATACTTTCTGAACTGTCGAAGTATGTGGTTAAGAAGAAGCCCACGGCGCTTCGAACGCGGTGGGCCTATGTGGAGGAAAATGCGGACGTGGCGAGGACAGCGCGCAGCGCGGCCAGGCCATCAGGATCGACGGAGCAGATGAGTTGCTTGCCGTCGCGCTCGGTCGTGATGAGGCCCGCGTCCGCGAGCTCCTTCACGTGGTGAGAGACGGTCGGGGCGCCGATATCGCCGAGGCCGCCGAGCAGCTTCACGAGGAAGCAGTCGTGCGTGCGCCCCTTGGCGAGGTCGAGCTTGCTCTCTTCGAGCAAGTTCATGAACAGCTTCAGACGATTGGGGTTGGACAACGCCTTGAACATGCGCGCCAGCCGATCCGTTTCGTCCTTGGCCATGACCACTCAGTACGACAGTTATCGAACTGTGTCAAGGGGTCGTCGGAACATGGGCGACGAATCGTTTGATGCTGCGGCGGTCCCACTGCGCGAGTGCGTACGCGATGAGGTGTTCGGGGACGTGATCCTGGCTGCCGATCAGCCGCATGAGCGCGAGCGCGAGGTCGGCGTCTGCCATGGTCCAGTTGCCAAACATGTGCGGCGCGCCTGGCTTCACGATGGCGGTGGCGACGCGGAGAAGCTCGTCGGCATCCGCGCCGCCTGCCGAGGTGAGTGGGCGCAGCGTCGGGCGGCCGAACACGTTCTTCGTCGGACGATCGGCGTGCAGTGCGACCAGGCCCGTGCGCAGCCACGTCATCAGCTCGCGCTGACGAGCGCGTTCCTTGAGATCCGCGGCGAAGATGCGCGGGTGATCCGGAATCGGAAAGCGCTCGGCGAGGTACTCCGAGATCGCGACCGGATCCGTGAACGCGAACGTGTCGTGCACGAGCATCGGCATCGCGCCGATCACGCCTTTATTTTCCAGCACCGCCTGGGCGTTGGTGGGGACGACCGCGAGCTTGTACGGCAGCTGCTTCTCTTCGAGCGCGATCATCGCGTGAAAGCAGGCCGGATCCATCCACGACGGGTCCACGTACAGCGTCAGGTCGGCCATCGCGGCGAACCTACCACCCTCAGATATTCGTCGTCCTGAACGGGCTGCACCTCGGATCTTCGTCGGTGCGTATCGCCGGCGAATCGTTACTCTCGCGGCATGCGGGCGCTGTGGGTCGCTGTTGCTGCGTGTGCGGTTCTCGCGCCGCGGATCGCGTATGCGGATCGCAGCGTCAGCGGAACCGTGATCGACGGCGCGACGGGGAAGCCCGTCACCGGCGCGCTCGTCATGGTCGGCACGCAGGAAGCGACGACGGATGTGAATGGCGTGTTCGTCGTGGAGGACGCGCCGTTCGGTCGCCTCGATGTGCTCGTCAGCGCGGATGGGTTCGGCACGTTCTTCGGCTCGAGCCGCGTCGGTGAACCGCTCGCGATCAAGCTCGACGCGGATGCCAAGGGTTCGGAGCTCGTGCGGGTGTCGGGCCGCGTCCCGTCGGGGCCTGCGCTGCACCTCGACACGCAGCAGATCCGCAACCAGCCGGGCGCGGGGAACGATGCGCTGCGTGCGCTGCAGAGCTTGCCCGGCGTCGCGCGAACGCCGTTCGGCCTGGGTGGTCTCGCGCTGCGCGGCACGGCGCCTCGCGACACCAAGGTCTATCTCGACGGCATCGAGGTGCCGCTGCTGTATCACTTCGGTGGACTCGCCTCGTTCCTTCCCACCGGTGCGGTCGACGAGCTCACGCTCGAGCCGGGCGGTGCGAGCGTTCGGTTCGGCCGCGGCCTCGGTGGCGTCGCCTTGGTGACGTCGCGCACCGGTCGCAACGACGGCTGGCGCACGGGCGCTGAGGTCTCGCTGATCCACGCCGCCGTGCTCGCGGAGGGGCCCGGGCCGCTGAACGGGAGCTGGTTGATCGGTGCGCGCCGCTCGTACTTCGATGCGATCCAGGCGGCGACGGGCCTCCAAGGCGACATCGCTCCGCGCTACGGCGACGCCCAGCTGCGGTGGGAGTCCGGCGACGGGCGCTGGATGGCGATCTTGTTCGGTAGCGACGATCGCCTCGAGCTCGTGCACGATCCCAACAGCGGCGACTCGGGCGGCATCAACACCGCTAGCGTGAAGAGCTTCTCGTACACGTCGCGGTTCGCGCGCACGGGCCTGCGGTATCACGCGGTGCAGGGTTCGACGCAGTTCACGACGCTGATCTCCGCAGGCGTCGATGACGTGAACGGCCGCGCGAACCACAACGACACCGACAAGGGCATGCATCGGCGTACGTTCCCGCTCTCGCTACGCAGCGATGTGGCGACGCCCCTCGCGGGTGGCACGTTCAGCGTCGGCATCGACGGCGGTGCATCGCACCACTGGTACAGCATGCTCAATACGCCGCCGCCGTATCCGGGCAACCCGTCGCCGGATCAAGCGCTGTATCGCAGCCTGACGCGATGGACGGCGGATGTCGGCGCCTGGATGGAGCAGTCGTGGTTCTTCCTCGGTGACCACCTCGAGCTCCGCCCGGGGCTGCGCGGTGACCACTTCGGCCTCTCCGATCAATGGACGCTCGATCCGCGGCTCGCGATTCACGAGAACTTGCCGAACGGCGTAACACTCACACAGTCAGTTGGCATCTATCACGAGCCTCCGCTGATCACGGACCTCGATCCGATCTTCATGCGCACCACGCCGATGCTCGGCAGCAAGGCGACGCAGGTCGCGGTCGGCGCGAAGACGATCATCGGCGACGACAAGGAGGTCTCGGTCACTGGCTACTACCAGGATCTCCGGCAGCTGCCTGTCGATGCGATCAGCGCGGCGACGCCAATCTCCGCCAACGGCAGCGAAGATGCCGGAGGGTTCCTCGCCATCGCGCGCGACCTCGTGGACAGCGAGTTCGGCTCGTACAGCTATCGCGAAGCGATCGGTAAGGGCAGGGCGTACGGCGTCGAGCTCATCGCACGCAAGAACGTCGGCGCGTTCACGGGCTGGATCGCGTACACGTACTCGCGCTCGGTGCGGCAGAATCCGATCCACGGCACGGAGTGGTATCCGTACGTGCTCGATCAACCGCATCAGCTCACGCTGCTCGGGACGCGCGAGTTCCACCGCAACTGGCGCTTCGGTGGCCGCATTCGCTATGCGACGGGCAATCCGTACACGCCTGTCGCGACATCGTTCCAGGACACCGATGGAGACTGGGTCGCGGTGGACGGCCCACTGCTGTCGAAGCGGCTCCCTGCGTTCTTTCAGGTCGACCTGCGCTTGGACCGGGTGTGGCGCCGGCCGTACGGGATGTTCGACCTCTACATCGACGTCCAAAACGTCACCGATCGGCGCAATCCCGAGGGTGTGACCTACAACGAGGACTACACGCGTCGCAGTTACACCAATGGGCTTCCGGTCTTTCCGTCGATCGGCGTCGAGTTCATACCGAAGTGAGATCGTTTGTAGTCCAACGAACAAACACCGTGCGCTCGCGTCACATGCCAGCCGGGCGATGTGGCACATCTTGCATTCTCTTCGGATGCGGGGACAATTGCCTCATAACTTTCATCGCTCCCGATCGAAAAACCGTTGTCCCCGCGCATCCCTCCACCTGTTCAGCAGCTTCTCCGTGGTCCGCTCGATACGTTCGAGAAACTCGAGGTAGCCGTTGTCCTTACTCGTTCGGAAGCATTCAGCTCGTCCGTTGCCGAGCTGACCAAGGCGATTCGCTTCCCTCTCGAATCGATCGAGCGCGGAATCGATGCGCTCGTCGGACTCCATATCGCGGAGTTCTCCGGGGGACTCGTGCGGCTCACCATCCCGGCGCGCGATGTCGCTGCCTACGAAGCGCTCGTCCAGCTCTACGACGCTGACCGCGTGTCGATCGCGCAGGCAGTGTCGGAGATCGCGATGGAGAAGATCCGCGGCATGGCTGCGCAGACGTTCGCCGAGGCATTTCAGGCGTCGCGCAAGAAGAGCGACGACGACAGGTAGCGACTACTCGCCGTCGCGCGTGAGCTCGGTGACGATCAGTGCGAGCAGCTCGGTGCTGCGCGCCACGGTCTGCGTTCCCGCGGCCATGAGTGCGCGCTTCACGGCGGCCTCGACGGTACCGCGCTTCTCCTTGTCGACGCCCGCGCCGCCGGAGGTGAGGTCGAAGCGTGCGCGACGGCGATCAGTGGCATCCACACTGCGCTTGATGAAGCCACCTGCCTCGAGACGCGCGAGCACGCCGGTCAACGTGCTGGGATGGATGCCGAGCGTCGTCGCGATCTCGCGAGCGGAGAGGCCGGGCGACTGACCGAGGATGCGAATCACGAGGCGCTGCGGTCCGGTGACGCCGATGCTGCGAGCCATGCGCTTGGACGCGACCTGCAGCGCATGGGTGAGCTCCCACAGTGAGTGCATGAACAGCAACGTGTCGCCGATTGGCTTCACACGAGACGTCGGCTGGACGGGCATCGGAACCACACTAGTACGAACGATCCAGCGGCGAGAAGTTCAACCGCACGAATCGCGCGAGGCGAAATGCCTCGAACATTTTTGCCCCGGTATTTTCCTGCGACCTTTTTGGCGAGCCTTTATGCGGCCTGCGCAAACGAGCGCGAGCGGCGAACCGACAGGAACACGTTGTCGCCGTCGCGCAGGCCGAGCGCGGAGCCGCGTTCCCAATCCACGTCGGCGCGCAGCGGAGCGTCGAGAATGGCCGGCGCGAACAACTCGATCTTGAGGCCGGAACCGAGCGGGGTCACGCGAACGACGCGAGCGGGAACCGAGGTCTCGGTCTTCTCGCGGCCGATCTCGAGATCGTGCGGGCGCACGTAGACCTGCCCGGGCAGCACGTTCACGTGGCCGAGGAAGCGCATCACGAAGTCGTTCGCGGGTTGCTGGAACACGTCGGCCGGCGCGCCGATCTGCTCGATGCGGCCCTTGTTCATCACCACGACCTGATCAGCTACCTCGAACGCCTCGTCCTGATCGTGCGTGACGAACACGGTCGTGAGCGCGATCTCCTCGTGGAGGCGGCGCAGCCAGCCGCGGAGCTCGGCGCGAACCTGGGCATCGAGGGCGCCGAACGGTTCGTCGAGGAGCAGCACGCGAGGCTGCGCCGCGAGCGCGCGGGCGAGAGCGATGCGCTGGCGCTGCCCACCCGAGAGTTGCGACGGCATGCGGCGACCGAGGCCTTCGAGCTGCACGAGGCGCAGTAGCTCGGTCACGCGCTTGTCTACCTCGGCGGTGGGCCGCTTGCGCACGCGGAGCGCGAACGCGACGTTCTCGAACACGTCGAGGTGGCGGAACAGCGCGTAGTGCTGGAACACGAGGCCGACGTTGCGCTGCCGAGCCGACTGCGACGAGAGATCGTTGCCGTCGAGCAACGCGCGGCCAGAGTCTGGCTCCTCGAGACCGGAGAGGATGCGCAGCAACGTGGTCTTGCCCGATCCCGACGGTCCGAGCAGCGCGACGAGCGATCCGCTCTCGATATCGAGGCTGACGTCATCGAGCGCCTTGAAGGTGCCGAACTGCTTGCGAACGTTCTTGACGCTGATCATGACGCCTCCACACGCCGCGCGATAAGGCGGCGAGCAATCAGTCCACCGATGCCGAGCACGACGAGCAACGACGCGACCGCAAACGCGGCCTGGTACTCGTACTCGTTGTAGAGGATCTCGACCTGGAGCGGCAGTGTCGACGTGCGGCCGCGGATGTTGCCGGACACGACCGACACGGCGCCGAACTCGCCCATCGCGCGCGCGGTGCACAACACGACGCCGTAGATGAGGCCCCACTTGATCTTGGGCAGCGTGACGCGCGTGAACATCTGCCACGGCGTCGCGCCGAGCACGAGCGCAGCTTCTTCTTCCTCGTGGCCCTGCGACTCCATGAGCGGAATGAGCTCGCGCGCGATGAACGGGAACGTGACGAACGTCGTCGCGAGCACGATGCCCGGCAGCGCGAAGATCACCTTGATGCCGTGCGCGTTCAGCCACGGTCCGAGCAACCCGTTCCTGCCGAACAGCAGCACGAATACGAGGCCGGCGATCACCGGCGACACGGCGAGCGGCAGATCGATCAGCGTGATGAGGAGCGAGCGCCCAGGGAACCGAAACCGCGCGACGCACCACGCCGCGGCCACACCGAACACCAGGTTCGCAGGTACGGCGACGGAGGCCGCGATCAGCGTGAGCTTCAGCGCGCGCAGCGCATTGGGGTCCGTGATCGCGCGCGCGTACGCGCCCATGCCCTTGTCGAGCGCCGCGACGAGCACGGTCCCAAGCGGCAGCACGACGAAGAACGCGAGGAACGTGAGCCCGATGCCGATCAGGATCCGGCGGACCCACATGGGCTCGGCGGTCGCTGCGAGACGCGCGGGGGCGACCTGGCGCACCAGTGGCGGTGCACCGCTCATACGACGCCCGCCCTGCGCTTGGCCCACGCGCCGAGGCCGTTGATCGCGAGCAGCAGCGCGAACGAGACTCCGAGCATGACGAGTGCCAGCGCGGTGGCGCCCGCGTAGTCGTACTCCTCGAGGCGCGACATGATGAGGAGCGGCGTGATCTCCGTCTCGTACTGCTTGTTGCCGGCGATGAAGACGACCGAGCCGTACTCGCCGATCGCGCGCGCGAACGAGAGCGCAAAGCCGGTCAGGATCGCCGGGGTGAGCACGGGCGCGATGATGCGGACGAGGATCTGGAAGCGCGTCGCTCCAAGGACAGCAGCCGCCTCCTCGAGCTCTGGCTCCAGCTCCCCGAGAACGGGCTGCACCGTGCGCACGACGAACGGGAGGCCGATGAGGACGAGCGCGAGCGTGATGCCGAGCGGCGTGAACACGGCGTGGATGCCGAGCTTGGCGAGGTAGCGACCGACGATGCCGTTCGGCGCGAGGACCGTCGTCAGCGCGAGGCCGGAGACCGCGGTGGGTAGCGCGAACGGCACATCGACCAGCGCGTCGACGATGCTGCGACCCCAGAACCGATAGCGGACGAGCACCCACGCGAGGATCGTCCCGAACACGACATTGACGAGTGCGGCGATGAACGACGCGCCGAACGTGAGCCGGTAGGAAGCGAGCGCGCGTTCGCTCGTCGCCAGGTGCCAGAACTGTGCAGCCGAAAGACCACTCGCGCGCACGGCGAGAGCGGCGAGCGGCACCAGCACCACGAGCGATAGATAGACGACGGTGTAACCGAGCGTCAGTCCAAAGCCGGGGAGGGTGCGACGCGACACGAGCTATTTCTTTGCGAGCTGATCGAACTGCGCGCCGTCGTCGAAGTGCGCCGCCTGCGCCTTGGTCCACCCGCCGAACATGTCGTCGACGGTGAACCGCGCGATGGCAGGGAACGCTTTCGCGGCGGTCTCGTCGAGCGGGCGGTAGTAGTTCGCGGCGGCGATCGTCTGACCCTCCGGCGAGTAGAGGAACTCGAGATAGGCGGTCGCGACCGCACGCGTGCCGCGCTTGTCGACGACGTCATCGACGACCGAGACCGGCGGCTCTGCGACGATAGAGACGCTCGGATCGACGATCTCGAGGTTGTTCGCGCCGGTCTTGTTCACCGCGAGGAGCGCTTCGTTCTCCCATGCGATCAACACGTCGCCGATACCGCGCTCGGCA
Source organism: Kofleriaceae bacterium (assembly GCA_036499725.1). GTDB lineage: Bacteria > Myxococcota_A > Polyangia > Haliangiales > Haliangiaceae > JABFXX01. Next base: position 59,484 of record DASYDE010000042.1, on the reverse strand, counting down.
AACGTCGTCGTGGAGCCGCGCGCTCCAGAGTCGAGCACCGGCACGTGGGCGTAGAGCGCCTTCACGAACTCGCGCGCCTTGGCCGGATCGTTATTGTTCGCCTTGAGCGCGTAGCCCCACGCCGCGAGGTAGTTCCAGCGAGCGCCGCCCGACGTCTTGGGGTTCGGCGTGATCACTTGAACGCCGTCCTTGGTCAGATCAGGCCAGTCGTGGATGCCCTTGGGGTTGCCCTTGCGGACGAGGAACACGATTGTCGACGTGTACGGCGCTGCGCGGTGCGGAAGACGCGACTGCCAGTCCGCCGAGATCAGGCCCGACTTCGCGATCGCATCCACGTCGTAGGCGAGCGCGAGCGTGACGACGTCCGCTTCCAGGCCATCGATCACCGCACGCGCTTGCTTGCCGCTGCCGCCGTGCGACTGCTCGATCGTGACCTTCTGACCGGTCTTGGCCTGCCATTGCTTCGCGAACGCCGCGTTGACCTGCGTGTAGAGCTCGCGCGTCGGGTCGTAGCTGACGTTGAGCAGCTTCACCTCGGTAGCGGTGCTGGTCGCGGCGGGGCGCGAGTCCGTGGAGCAAGCAGAGGCGACGACGAGGAATGCGGCGAGCCAGCGACCCATGCCTCAGCGTCCGTTATAACGGATGGTCTGTCAAGGCGGACGTGGAGCCGTGATAACGGATGGCCAGTAGATCCATCCCGCACGCCTGGCGTATTACGCAGAACCACCTTTCCGGGAGTCGGGGGAGTCATGTCCAAGCTCGTGATCACATTGGGCGCCGCGGCGCTTTCGCTCGTTACGATGGCCCGGAGCGCGGAGGCGTTCTGTGGCTTCTACGTCTCTGGCTCCGAGAAGCCGATGTTCGCTGACGCCACCCAGGTGACGTTGATACGCGACGGCACGCGGACCGTGCTGGCGATGCAGAACGACTACAAGGGGCCGCTCGACGACTTCGCGCTCGTCATTCCGGTGCCGGTCGTTCTCAAGGAGAAGGACGTCAAGACGCTGCCGAGAGACCTGTTCGATCGCGTCGATCAGCAGGGTGCGCCGCGCCTGGTCGAGTACTGGGAGCAGGACCCCTGCTACGTGCAGCCGCCGCGCCGGATGATGATGGCAAAGGCGGGGATGGTGAACACAGAGGACCGCGAAGAGGACGAGAGCGCGAGGAAGCACTCCGTGAAGATCGAAGCGAAGTTCGACGTCGCCGAGTACAAGATTCTCATTCTGTCAGCGAAGGACTCGACGGGCCTCGAGACCTGGCTCAAGGAGAGCAACTACAAGATTCCTGACAAGGCAGCTCCTCTCCTGCGCCCGTACGTCGAGGCCGGCAGCAAGTTCTTCGTCGCCAAGGTCGACGCAAAAAAAGTCAAGATGACCGACGGCCACGCGGAGCTGTCGCCGCTGCGCTTCACGTACGACAGCGAAGAGTTCTCGCTGCCGATCCGCCTGGGCATGGCGAACTCATCTGGCACGCAGGACCTGATCGTCAACATCATCTCGCCCGACAAGCGGTTCGAGGTCGCGAACTACAAGAACGTCTTCATTCCGACGAACTTCGATGTCAAGGACGGCACGCGCACACGCTTTCCGGAGTTCTACGGCGCGCTGTTCGACAAGACTGTCGAGAAGAACCCGGGCGCGGTGGTCACCGAGTACGCGTGGGCCGCGACGCCGTACGGGATGTGCGACCCGTGCCCGCCGACGCCGATGCAGCCGGAGGATCTGATGACGCTCGGTGGTGACATCGTCGGCGGTAAGATCGCGCAGAGCGAGTTCACGCTCACGCGTCTGCACGCGCGCTACTCCGCGAAGGACATGAAGGACGATCTGCGCTTCCGCGAAGCGAAACCGGTCACTGGTGGACGCGAGCAGTGGAACGGCAAAGGCATCGAGTACGGTGCAACGCCGTCAGCGGATAACGCGTTCCAGGCGCGCTACGTGATCCGCCACTACTGGCAGGGCAAGATCGCATGCAAGAACCCGCAGCGCGGACGATGGGGCGGGCCGTGGAACGACGAGGACGACTCGCCGATCGCAGCAAGCAAGCTCGCGTACGTGCCGCGCGGCAAGCTCCCGCTCGACCAGTACATCGGTCGCGACCTCTGGGAGATCGGCGTGAAGAAGTACAAGCCGGCGCCGACTCCGCCGTCGCCCACGATGAAACAGACGCCACCGGGCGGTAAGGCGATGGGCTTTGGTGTCGGTGCGCTCGCAGGCCTCGCGCTGTTGGGCCTCGCGCGTCGTCGCCTTCGCTAGTCGCCTTGACGGCGAACCAGGATCTCGCCGAGCAGTGCAGCGTCGGGGCCGAGCGCGCTCGTGAACGCGTCCTGCGCGGTGGGTGGAACGGCGGACGCATCGAGGTAGGCGCACTGCGCCGCGTCCTCGACCGAGTACCGGGTTAGCGTGCAGAAGTGCGCCGAGTACTGCGCGTCGAGCTTCTTGGTCATCTCCGCGGCGAGGCGATGCTGCTCGTGAGAGACGAACTCCTCCGCCGTCGTGAGGTTCGCGCGTGATGGCGTGATGCCGGCGGGCGTGAAGGTCACGTCGTGGTCGACGCCGTCCTCGTTGAAGTCGCCGCTGATCTCTGCGACGACGCGGTCGACCTGCGGACCGAGCACGATGCGCAGCTGACTCTTGTAGCGCCCCGAGCGCTCGACGACGTCGTAGTCGAACGTGCGGTATTCGGTCCGATACTTGGTGACCGCGCGCTGCTCGGTCTTCCACGCCGTGCGGTACTTCGTGACCGTGCGCGTCTTGTAGTCCGTGCGATACGTCGTCTGCGGAACGGAGCGCGTACACGTGGACTCGCCGCAGGAATACGTCTCGGTCGTGTACGTCGTCTCGGGCACCTGCTCCGAGTACGACTCGGTGTCCTCGTACGGCTCCTGGTAGCTGACCTGGTAGTTCTCGTAGTCCGTATACGGAATCTGGACGGTGTACTGGACGGTCTTCGTCGTCTGCTGCGCGTCGAACTGCGAGCTGATCGATCCGCTGACCTCGCCATGGAGCGCCGGCGCGCCTTCGCTCGCGTACCAGACGCTCGCGCGGAATGCCTCGGCGAGTACGTCGTACGTCGTCGCCTGCTCGGCGCGCGTGGCGCCGCGAACACCGCCGACGATCTCGAGCCCCGAGACGAGATACGGCAACCGCGGGACGTTGACTGGCGTGCTCGCGACGCGCTGGCAGTAGCGATTGACGACCCACGCCCAGTACGGCGACTTCGCGGTCGGAGCGAGCTTGGCGCACGCATCGCGGCCCGCCTGCAGGAGCGCTTGCGCGGTCGCGGTCCGGTACTTCTCGAGATCCGGGTGAGCGAGGAGAGGCTGGAAGTGAATTGCGACGGTGCCGCCGATCATCGGTCCCATCGCGCGCGCCCGGTTGGTGACGAGGTTCTGCGCGTACGCACCGACAGCCGCGAGCTCGGCCGTTGCGGATTGAACGACAGCGGGCTCGAACTGCATCTGCCACGCTTCTTTGCGCGCGAGCAGCTCGTCGATCTTGGCGACAGCCGCCTCCATCTGCGCCGCCTGACGCGCCTTCCACGCCTCCTGCAGCACCACGCGGAGCGACGCGTTGCGGGCCTTCAACCGCTTGCCGATCAGCTCGGAGTCGGTCGGGTCCTTCTGCAAGGCTTGATCGTAGACCTCCGCCGCCTCGGCGTACTTGCCCTGCGAGTAGAGCTCGTCACCATGGCCGCGCAGCGTGCCGCACCCGGCGACAAGAACGAGAATCAACCCGGCGGCGGCGCGCATCCTGATCATTTCGGACGGACGCGCCTGCGACGGAGTTGCGCGAAAACGAACCCCACCGCGAGAACCAACGACCCCGCGGGGTTACCGCCCGAGGCCTCGCAGCATCCGCCGCTCCCACCACCGCCGCCGCCGTCATCGTCGCCGAGGACGTCGTCCCGGCCGCCGAGGGAACCGTCGTTATCCACAGGTGGCGGAGCCGATGCGCAGTCGCCGAGCGTGTGCTCGATGGCGCCGCGGGTGTCGTTCCCGGCCGGCCGGGTGCGGCCGCAGAAGTCATCGGTGACCTCCGCGCGAGCAGGCGCTGCTCCCACTGCCGTCGCGACATCCGTCCCACCGGAGAAGTCGCCGTCCATGTAGTGCGGGTACCACTGGACGAACTGATCGTGCGTGACGTCCGCGAGGTTCATCACGTCGTTCACGGTCGCCGTATCGCGGGGACGCACCTTGCCGGCGAGCACGTTCGCGTACGCATCGCCGCTCGTCGTGGCGAACCGGTAGTCGATGCCCGTCGTGTCGATCAGCGTGTTGAACAGCACCTTCGTGTTCGTCGCCCTGTTCAGGTACACGCCGACGTCGCTGCAGTTGAGGATGAAGTTGTTCCGGATGATTCCATCCGTGTGCTCGACGTTACACGGCGTATTCGCGTCATACGCGGGCGCGCAGAACTGCGGTGCGGTGCCGCCGCCGCCGAACGAGAGACCGATGCGCGTGCCGCCGTTCGCGCCGGGACCGCCGCGATCGCAGAACACGACGTTGCGCTCGAACGTGCCGCGATGGCCGCCGCTCTTCATGAACGCGCCGTAGCTCGTCGTGTCGCCCTGGAGCTTGTGCGCATCGTAGATGATGTTGTCGGAGACGACCCAGTCATCTCCGGTGTCCATGTTCACCTTGGTGACAGGGTTGGACGTATTGCGGCCACGCGTGTCGCCGATCTGGTTGTGAAAGATGTGCCCTGCGTTCGGCTGCACGCCCGTCGTGCCGGTGACCGTCGCGTTGACCTTGATCTCCGCGTTGAAGTCCTGCAGCACGCAGTCGTGGAGCGAGAAGTGATCCGCGGCCCCGAACACGTGGAACGAGTGCTCGCACATCGAGTCGTCGGTGCACGTGCCCGAGACGTTCAGCTTGGAGAACTCCCAGTACGCGCCGCTGACCTTGAAGCCCTCGATGGTCGTGGTCGCCGAACCGAACGTGATGTTCACGCCGCCGGTCGCGGGGCCGTGCACCTTGATCGGACTCGCCTGCGTGCCGACCGCGCTCGCGTTGATGTTCCCGGTGAACGCGTAGTCGCCAGCCGCAAACACGATCTCGTCGCCTGCGTGGGCGCCCTGGATCGCATCGATGGCTTGTTGGACGGTACTGACGTCGATGACGGGCATACCCCCAGTATCGACTACTAGTGGAATCCGAGCGTGAAATCGAGCGCGGGGAAAACCGTCGAGGCGTCGATCCCGTTGCTGCCGTCGATGTAGATGTACTGCGCGCCCACACCGAGTCGCAGATCTACGTGCGACAGGTCGAACGCATAGCCGACGAAGAAGCCGCCGGTGAGGACGGGCCCGCTCCCATCGCGCTGGAGGTCGTCGTTGGTGCCCTTGGTCACGCCCGTGCGAACGTACGGCGTGATGTAGAGGCTCGAGCCGTGCGTCCTGTGGAACCATGTCACGCGGGCATCTGCGATCACGCCGATCGTGTTGTCGCCGACGTCGAACCACGGCAGGAAGTACGAACCGAAGATGCCGGCCCCGAGCATCGCGCTCCAGTGCGGCGACACTGGGACCTCGACACCGGCCGCGATCACCGAGAGACCTCCATCGATCTGGATCTCGACCGGGCGCTCGGAGATGTGCTCGTCAGCGAGGGCGATCGTCGGTGCGCACGCGATCAACAGGACAAGACCGGGACGCCACATGCCCTCAGCTTCGCATGAGTCGCAGCGCGTCTTCTAGCTCGGCTCGTCGCTCTTGATCTTGTCGGCATCGCCGCTGTCGCGACGCGCGAGGAGCAGGATCGGCACCGCTACGACGGCGATCGCGCCCGATACGATGTACGAGGCCGCGTAGCCTTTGCCGTCGGCAATGCTGCCGAGGATGGGCTGAAAGATCACGCCGCCCATGGAACTGACCATCGAGTCGAACGAGAGCAGCGTCGCGCGCTGTTTGGATGGGATTTGCGCGTTGAGGTACGCGCGTCGGACCGGGTCGTTTGCAGCAAACGCGACGGCCCACAGGACGAGCATCGCGACGACGACCGCGAAAATTTGCACGACGCCCATCATCACGAGAGAGAAGATGGTGAGCAGCGCGCAGCCGATGAGGATATGGGTGCGCCGCGGGATGAGCTTTCGGATGTAGGGCACGGCGAAGCCGCCGAGGACCTGCGTGCCCGCAATTCCCGCAGCGGCGATGCCCGCGATGCCGATCGCTTTGTCGTCGCCCCAGAGTTTCAGCAGGTACGGCTGCGCGGCGTAAAAGCCGAAGATGCCCGTACCCATGTAGAACGGCGCCGAGAGCATCAGCCAGCGCACCTTCTTGTTCGCGAGACCTTGGTCCCATCCTGCGCGCGCGAGCTGCTTCACCTGTTTGACGAAGCCATTGGTGCGATCGGGTTCGAAACCGATGTCCTTCATCAGCCAGAGCGCGACGCCAAATGAGACGGCCTGGAGTGCGGCGCGCACGAGATACGGCGTGCCGAGAGCACCGAGCTGCGCGATGTAACCGCCGGCGACAGTGCCGACGAGCATCGCGACGCCGGTGACGATCTGGTTCTTCGCGAAGATCGGATCGAGGTCGCCTTCGTAGCCGGTCTTTTTCATCGCGTCGACGAGCCACGCTTCCAGGGCGCCGGAGAAGAAGGTGTAGCCGCAGCCGAGCAACAGCGACGCCGCGGCCCAGCCCCAGAATGGACCGTGCGTGCGCCACATCCAGAAGTAGAGGAGGTTGCCGACGAGCTGGATGGCAGCGCCGAGCAAGTACGACGTGCGGCGACCCCACGTGTCCGCGACCATGCCGGTCGGAATCTCGAACAGCACCAGGCCGAGCGTGTAGATCGCGTTTGCCGCGAACGCCTCGGTGTTGGACAAGCCGCCGTCCAACAGGAACAGCGTATTCACGCCGACGATGAGCGACGTCGGCAACCAGATGAACTGACTCAGGACAAGAAACCGCGTCCGGATCTTGCGGCTCTCGGCGTTCACGCGGAGAGGCTACCGGATCGGCAGATCAGGGCAAGCAGCCGCCCAGCGCATCGTACGCCGACGCCGTCACGCCCGGCAGCGGGCGACGAATGACGCTGTCGGTTCCCGCGGCGGTCCACGTCGTGATCAGCTGCGGGAGCGTGCCCTTCACCGCGAAGTTGCAGCGGAAGGACTTGTGCTCGGTCTGTAGCTGGCCGGTCTTCTCCGGGACGAAGAAGTAGCTCCCGCCGAACACCCACGCGCACGACTTCACGTTGCCAGTGGATTTTGTGACGGCGCACTCGAGGCTCATCGACTGCAGGTCGCCGTAGTCGCTGGAGCAGAACGTGTCGCCGCAGACGTTATCGAAGCCGGCGATGACAGCGTTCTTTGCCGCGTCCCACCGCGCAGCGCCCGCGGCGCTCGTGTAGTAGTCGCGCGACGAGACGTACGAGTCCGTGCCGGTCGTCGCGTACGTGCCCGTGTCCTGCGCGAACGGGTGATCGAAGCAGTCGCTCAGCTGGTCGTAGATGGACGGCGTTGCCGCGGGCGCGCCGGGCAGCGTTGCATGGAGCGAATCGCCGCCAGCGAGGATCGCGGCGAGCTTGACGGCCGTCGTCTTCATCTTGATGTGGCACTCGAACGTGGGCGCCTGCGTCACGATCGCGGCCGACTTGGGATCGACATCGAGCTGCGACGCGGCGAAGTTCCACGCGCAGTCCTTCACGTTGCCGGCCTTGGACGTCACCGAGCACGCGAACGTGAGCGGCGTGATGTTGCTGTAGTCGCCTTCGCAGAACGTGTCGCCGCAGATCTGGTTGAATTGATCGTTCAGCGAGTGGATCCCGTCGTACCAGGCGCCCTGGTCGATCTTCTCGAAGTCGACGGCCGAGACGTACGTGGTGGAGGATGCGTCCTGCTCCAGCGACGGGTCCGAATCCGAGCCGGACATCGCACAACCAGCGACGAGAACGAGCGCGGCGCTAAGCAATTTCATAAGGCCGGCGGTGTACACCCGGGCCCCGTTTCCGGCGAGCCTATTCTTTCCAGGCCGCCGACGCGCGATCGTAGAAAAATCGCTCACTTGCGATGAGGTCGCCATCCCAGCGCTGCATCGCGATCTCGTCCACGACGCGCGTCTTGCCGTCCTTGCGGCGGAACTCGAACACCCAGTGGATCGCGACGCGGTCGCCGTCGATCGAGACGAAGTCCGGCGGGTGCGTCACGACCGACTCCATCGCCGCGAGGATGGTCACCTCCCGCTCGACATGGCTCGCGCGTCCGCGGCGCGGTTCGCTATCGAGCTCCTGCAGCGTCGCGTCCTCCGTGTAGAACGCCGCGATCGCGTCGTCGTGGCGATTGGTCAGGACCGCAGCAATGAACTCGTCAACGCGCGCGCGGCTGGGCATGCCGCGGTGTAGCAAGCCGCGAGCTACTTGTTTCAGTTTACTCTCATCCTCATGCTGCGCTCGCTCTCCATCATCGCGTGTCTGTGCGCGATCGCATGCGGGAAGGGTGCTCCGCCGGAACCTGCCGTGACTTGCCCGACGGTAGAACAGCTCATCCACGGTCGAAACCTCACGCCGCAGGGGCGGGGCGCCTACACGATCGCCGTGCAGCGATGCGTCGATGACAGGTGGGGCCAGGACGCCGTGCGGTGCATTCGTGCCGCGAAGAACGTCGACGACGAAGATCATTGCTACGCGATGCTGTTGTCGAAATCGCAGCGCGACGGTTTGGCCACCGCGCTCACCGCGCTGGACCCGCCCACACAGCCGGCGCCGAAAGGCGTTCCCGGCTTGGCGCTGGTGGAACGCGCCGGCACGTACGGGCTCCACAGCGACTGGCTCGACATCACGCTCCCCGGCAAACCGTCGCTCGTCGAGACGACGGACGTGTACGGCAATGCAGACCTACCGACGACGGTCGCCACGTTCGCCGACGGGCCGACCTCGTTCACTGTCGTCGTGCGCACGATTCCGGTCGGCGTTGTCTACGACGCGGCGCACGCTCTCACGACGTCGCGCGATGACGCGCTCAAGGGCGCGAGCGCGACGCTGGTCTCCGACGAGCCGCATGACGTGGGCGGAATTCCCGGCCGCCTCGTCGTCGGGAAAGGCGGCACGCCCGACGCTCCGCTCCTCCTCGAGGTGCGGCTCGCCTACGACGAGGGAGATCGCGCGCAGGTCGCGGTGTGGGCGATGACGCGCGGTGCGACGCTCGATCCTCGCGCGACGGAGATGTTCGTTTCGCTCGAGCTCGGCGCCGCCAAGTAGATCGGGGCAGCGGCACGCTGACCGCGCCGAGCTCGTCGTCGACGAGCCCCGTGAACGGCTGCGGATCGTGTGCGGCAACGTAGGCGAAGAACAGGTGCGGCTCGCCTGCTCGTCGACGATGTGCGCTCGCTAGAACCCGTTGACTTACAAAAACCTAGGTCCGGTCGATTCCCTCTTCACGGTGCCGAATTCGCAATGTTTCGGGGCCATGGAGGTTGCTGTGGGCGCTCGTTTCTCAATGTGTGGGTTCGCCGGTCTGCTGGTAGCGGCAGTGGTGGGTTGCGGCGGCGACAACCGGCCCGCCGCCCCGGATGCAACAGACATCACTCCGATCCCGGCGACGTTGCAGATCGACGTGACGGGCAGCCAGTTCGACTCGGTCACTGTTGGCGCAACCGGCCCGGCGGCAAGATTTGTCATCTCGAACATCGGCGAGGCCGCGAGCGGCGTTCTCGCCGCGACGCTCGAAGGGGCAGGGGCGTCGAGCTACGAGATCATCAGCAATGACTGCACCGCGATCCTCGCGCCAGGTGCCAGCTGCTCGGTCGCAGTCAGCCTCGCACCGTTGGAAGCCGGTCCGAAGCTGGCGAGCCTATCCGTCTCCGCCACGCCCGGCGGCTCGGTGATGGCGAGCCTCGAGGGTAGTGGGGTCGCCCCCGGCGCACTGACAGTTGGCAGCAGCACGAACACGTTCGGCAGCGTCGTCGTCGGGCAGATGGGCTCGACGGTCGCGACGTTCACGGTGACGAACACTGGCGGTAGGGCGAGCGGTGCGCTCGTGATGCAACCGGCTGGTTCAGATCCGGCCAACTTCGTGAAGACCGCCGATCAGTGTGCGGGCGTGCTGCTCGCGCCGGCCGCATCTTGCACGTTCGATGTGTCGTTCGCGCCGCTGACTGCTGGCGTGAAGTCGGCGGTGTTCGAAGTCATCGGCAACCCGGGCGGAGCTGTCAGCGCCGCAGTGAACGGCAGGGGCCTCGCGCCGGCACAACTCGTCACCACGTTTGCCCACCAGGACTTCGGTTCTGACGTGGTCGATCAGACTGCCAGCGAGACGCTGGTGTTCACGAATCGCGGCGACGTCTCGACGACTGCATTGACCCCGATGCTCACGGGATCCGGAACCTTTTCGATCACCGGCACCTGCCTCGATGCGGTCGTCGCTCCGCGGGCGACGTGTACCGTGATCGTGAAGTTCGCACCGATCACGCCGGGATCCGCGGAAGCTCAGCTCACCGTCGCAGGGAGCACGGTGACCCTCTCTGGCATGGGCATCGTCGCGAACGAGCTCAGTATCTCTCCGACGACTCGCTCATCCCCCGCCACGATCGTCAGCCAGACCAGCGCGGCACAGATATTCACGATCACGAACAACAGCACAACCTCGAGCGGGACCCTGGTCACCAGCGTCGGCGGCTCGGATCCGTCGCAGTTCCAGATCGTCGCGGGCTCGGATACGTGCGGCGGCGCGTCGATCGACGCCGGCCTCACGTGCACGATCTCCGTGACGTTTGCTCCGACTCGCGGCGGTCCGGCGACGGCGACGCTCGTCGTGGCGAGCGCCACGGACGGCGCGGTGACCGCCGGATTGTCCGGACTGGGCAGCTCTCCGGCACTCCTGGCGATCGTCCCAACGTCGAGAAGCTTCGGCACGGCCGCAACGGATGCTCCGACGTCGGCGCAGACCTTCACCGTCACCAACCTCGGCGGTCAGGCGTCCGGTATCCCGACCGCGACTCTCGCCGGCCTGCAGTCGGCGCAGTTCATGATCGCGGGGACCGACTGCACGGCTGCCCTCGAGGTGGGCGCGAGCTGCACGGTCCAGGTCCGATTCCAGCCGAACACGGTCGGTACGAGCTCTGCCACACTCACCATGGCGGCGACGCCGGGCGGTTCTGCGTCTGCACCGTTGACCGGCGAAGGCGTGGCCCCTGGCCAGCTCGTGATCATTCCGTCGCCGTTCAAGTTCCCGACGACCTCGATCGGCGACACCAGTGCACCGCGCACCTTCACCGTGCTCAATACGGGCGTCGCGACGACTGGAACGATCGCGATCTCGGAGCTCGGAGAGACCGGCGACTACAACGCAACGAGCGACTGCACGACGCTCGCAGCGAATGCAACATGCACGATCACCGTGACGTTCACGCCCGCGGCCGCGGGGGAACGCCTCGCCTCGGTACATGCCACTGCCACCCCGGGCGGAACCGCCGACTCGGCGCTCTCGGGCACCGGTCAGCCGCGTCTCGAGGTGATCGCGCTCGATAACGGTCCGGTGGTCGCTCCGCTCGACTTCGGCACCGGAGTCATCAATAGCACCACAACCAGCGACGCCTTCATCACCGTCCGCAACAACACGTCGACGAGCCAGCCGTTCACGATCGCGGAAAGCTATGGCGCGCCAGCGCAGTACGCGACGATCGGCACCACGTGCGTCAGCACGATCGGCGGCAACGGTGGGCTGTGCACGGTGCGCATGCGGTTCCAGCCGACGACGATCGGGACCAAGCTCGGCTCCATCACGTTCTCGATCGGCGCCGGCGCGGTGAATCAGGCAACCCAGAGTCTGACCGGTGTCGGCACCGAGTCACTGATCATCACGGCGCTCGATGGCACGAGCTTTGGTTCGGTTCCGATCCACTCTACCTCGACGCCGCTCGCGTTCCGGGTCACCAGCCTGGCGGGCTCGACGACGACCGGCGCGATCACGACGAGCCTCACCACCGGTGCTGGCATCCAGGTCGACACCGATGCGTGTACTGGCCAGACGCTCGTTGCCGCTGGCTCGTGCCTCGTCACGCTGAGGTTCGCGCCGCTCACCGTCGGTGCCGTCACCGCGACGCTCGGTGCAACCGCGATCCCAGGCGGCTCGCCGTCGATCGCGGTCACCGCCACGGGCATCGATCCGACCGGGACCGCGCCGACCGATCTTGCGGTCACGCCGAGCTCGTTTCCCGAGAATTCGCCGACTAACACGCTCGTCGGGACGTTCTCGACCACCGACGCAGATGTCTCCGACACGTTCACGTACTCGTTCGTCGCGGGCGGGGTCGACAACGCGTCGTTCACGATCACCGGCAGCGAGCTCCGAACGAACGGTGTGTTCGACTTCGAGACCAAGAGCGACTTCGCGATCCGTGTTCGCTCGACGGATAGCGGCGGCCAGCTCTTCGACAAGGTGCTGAACGTCAACATCACCAACGTCGATGAGCCTCCGTCCGCTGTGAACGACGTGTTCACGGTGGCCGAGGACAGCGGCGCCACGGCGCTCGACATCCTGCTCAACGACATCGACATCGACGGAGGCCCGAAGACGATCGCTTCGACCACCCAGCCCGCCCATGGCATCGCCGTGGTCACGGGCGGCGGCACGAGCGTGTCCTACCAGCCAAATGCCGATTATTTCGGCTCTGACGCGTTCACGTACACGCTCCACGGTGGCTCGGTCGGAGCCGTGTCCATTGTCGTCACCGCCGTCGACGATCCGCCAGTGGCCGTGATCGACACCGCCACCGTCGCGGAAGACGGCGGCGCGACCGCGATCGACGTGCTCAGCAATGACGCCGACATCGACGGCGGCCCCAAGACGATCATCGCCGTCACTCAGGGAGCACATGGCAGCGTCGTCATCACCGGCGGCGGCGCGGGGTTGACGTATGCACCCGAGTCGAACTTCGCCGGTGCCGACGTCTTCACGTACACGCTCGACGGCGGCTCGATCGGAACCGTGACCATGGCAGTCACCGCCGTCGACGATCTTCCGGTGGCGATCATGGATTCCGCCACCGTCGTGGAGGACGGCGGCGCGACTGCGATCGACGTGCTCAGCAATGACACCGACATCGACGGCGGTCCCAAGAAGATCATCGCCGTCACGCAGGGCGCACATGGCAGCGTCGTCATCACTGGCGGTGGCGCGGGCCTGACCTATGCACCCGAGGCGAACTTCACCGGTGCCGACGTCTTCACGTATACGCTCAACGGTGGCGCGATCGGAACCGTGGCAGTTGCCGTCACCGCCGTCGACGATCCGCCGGTGGCGATCATGGATTCCGCCACCGTCGCGGAAGACGGCGGCGCGACCGCGATCGACGTACTCAGCAATGACACCGACATCGACGGCGGTCCCAAAACCATCATCGCCGTCACGCAGGGTGCACATGGCAGCGTCGTCATCACTGGCGGTGGCGCGGGCCTGACCTATGCACCCGAGGCGAACTTCACCGGCGCCGACACGTTCACGTACACGCTCGCGGGCGGTTCGATCGGAACCGTGACCGTTGCAGTCACCGCCGTCGACGATCCGCCGGTGGCGATCATGGATTTCACCACCGTCGCGGAAGACAGCGGCGCGACCGCGATCGACGTACTCAGCAATGACACCGACATCGACGGCGGCCCCAAGACGATCATCGCCGTCACGCAGAGTGCACATGGCAGCGTGGTCATCACCAGCGGTGGCGCGGGTCTGACCTATGCACCCGAGGCGAACTTCGCCGGTGCGGACATCTTCACGTACACGCTCAACGGTGGCTCGATCGGAACCGTGACCATGGCGGTCACCGCCGTCGACGATCCGCCGGTGGCGATGATGGACTCCGCCACCGTTACGGAAGACAGCGGCGCGACCGCGGTCGACGTCCTCGGTAACGACACCGACATCGACGGCGGTCCCAAAACGATCATCGCCGTCACGCAGGGTGCACATGGCAGCGTGGTCGTCATCGGCGGCGGCGCCGGTCTGACCTACGCACCCGAGGCGAACTTCAACGGCTCCGACTCGTTCACGTACACGCTCGATGGCGGATCGATCGGAACCGTTGAAATCACCGTCACTGCCGTCGACGATCCGCCGGTGGCCGTGATGGATCTCGCCACCGTCGAGGAAGATAGCGGCGCGACCGCGGTCGACGTCCTCGGTAACGACACCGACATCGACGGTGGCAGCAAGACGATCGGCGCTGTCACTCAAGGTGCCAATGGCGCCGTGGTCATCACCGGCGGCGGTACGGGCCTGACCTACGCCCCCAGCGCGAACTTCAACGGCGTCGACTCGTTCACGTACACGCTCGACGGCGGCTCGATCGGAACCGTTGAAGTCACCGTTACCGCCGTGGACGATCCGCCGGTGGCCGTGATGGATCTCGCCACCGTCGCGGAAGATAGCGGCGCGACCGCGATCGACGTCCTCAGCAACGACACCGATGTCGACGGCGGTCCCGAAACGATCATCGCCATCACCCAAGGTGGCAATGGCAGCGTGGTCATCACCGGTGGCGGCGCGGGGCTGACCTATGCGCCCGATGCGAACTTCGCCGGTTTCGACTCGTTCACATACACGCTCAACGGTGGCTCGATCGGGACCGTGGCCATTGCGGTCACCGCCGTCGACGATCCGCCGGTGGCGATCATGGATTCCGCCACCGTCGCGGAGGACAGCGGCGCGACCGCGGTCGACGTCCTCAGCAATGACACCGACATCGACGGCGGTCCGAAATCGATCATCGCCATCACGCAGGGTGCACATGGCAGCGTCGTCATCACCGGCGGCGGCGCCGGTCTGACCTATGCACCAGAGGCGAACTTCAACGGCTCCGACTCGTTCACGTACACGCTCGATGGCGGCTCGGTCGGAACCGTTGGAATCACCGTCACCGCCGTCGACGATCTACCGATCGCCACCGACGCCACCGTCACCGTGCTCGAGAGCAGCGAGGCCACCACCTTCAACCTGGTCGCGCTCGCGATAGACATCGACGGCGGTCCGGCCGCTGCAATCTCTTCGATCACGCCGAGCCTTCCCGTGCGCGGCAATCTGTCGATCACGATGGACAATGCCGGCGTCACGTACACACCGGACCCAGGCTTCTTCGGCACGTACGGGTTTAGCTACACGCTCGATAGCGGCTCGACGGGAATCGTGACGATCATCGTGAGGCCTCTCAATACGTTGGTAGGCACGAACACCGATCCCGCGGGCGGCGTCGAGGCGTATCAAGGTACGAACACTATCTCCATCGACCCGAACAATCCGCTCCACGTCATCACTGCCTCCAATACGTTCTATAAAGACCCCAGTTCAGCATGTCAGTCTCCGACGGGCGGTACCGCCAACACGTACGGCACGATCGCGCTGTTCGGCTCGACCGACGGCGGCGCCAACTGGACGTATAACTGCGCTCCATGGCCGGCGGCGGTCTCCGGAGGAGTGCCCGGCGCGACCAGCTGGTACGGCAGCTCCCCCACGGTGACGTGGGATAATCAGGGACGCGCATACGCTTCGTACATGCTCATGTCCGCAACTGCGTCGGCCTGGGGCGCGGCCATCGTGGTGGCCCGCTCCTCGGATAGCGGCGCGAGCTGGCAGAACCTGGGCACGGTCGTCAACGGCATCGCTTCGACGACGCAGGGGAACGACAAACCGATGATGACCATCGATAACACCTCGGGCCAGGCGTTCTCACATCCCGCTCGTGTCTACGTGATCTGGCAAGCGGCGAACACCGAGAAGATCGCGTTTTCAGACGACGGCACTGCCTGGACCACGGTGAACTTTCCGTCCAATACCGGGGCCGGCGGCGGCAACGTCGTCGTCGGAGCGGACGGCACCGTCTACGCCATCTGGAATCGATACAACGTCGAAACGGTTGTCTTCTCCAAGTCGACGGACGGCGGCGCCACGTGGACCGCGCCGCAGGTCATCGCTACCTTGGCGCTCCAATCCTACGGCGCGAACAACACGCCGCCCGCACAGGACAAGCGAGGCGTCAACGGTTTCGGCGCGATCGACGTCGATCGGAATCCTGCCTCCCAGTACTTCGGCAGCCTGTACGTCTCCTTCTCTGACTTCCCGTCCGGCACGACCACCGGACCTGATCTCAACGTCTACGTCGTCAGGTCCACGAATGGCGGAACCTCGTGGTCGTCACGGGTCAAAGTGAACGACGACAGTTTCGGCGCGACGCAAATGCTCCCTTGGCTGGCGGTCGATCAGTCCGACGGCACGGTGAATGTCTCCTGGTACGACACCCGGATCGATCCCCTGAATCGTAAGACGCAGGTCTACTACGCGCGTTCGAGCGACGGCGGCGTATCGTTCGAGCCGAATGTCCTTGTCTCCACTGCCGACTCGGCATGGACCAATGGCATTAACTACTCCGACGAAAACAGTGCTGATAATACGTCGTACAATGGGAATCAGTTCGGCGACTATTCTGGTGTGGCCGCGTCGAACCGTCAGGTCCATCCCTCATGGACCGACTCGCGGATGTTTTTTCCGGTCGCCGATACGCGCTCGCCGACGCGCAGGGAAGACAGTGCCACGGCAACCATCACCAACTGTTCGGCGCCGTCGGCCATCACCAGCCCCGTCGTGAGCTCATCCACCGCGGGTGGCGTAGCGATTTCGTGGGCCGCGCCAAACCAATGGGGCGCGAAAGCAACGGATGGAACGTATGCAGTCTTTCGTGACACGACTCCCGTGTTTTCATCCGGTTCGCCGTTGGCCTCGGACTTGACCGCCACCACGTACGTCGACACCACGGGTGTGGACGGCACGACGTACTACTACTTCGTGCGCGCGAAGAATAACTGCCCGGGCACGGCGCTGACACCGATGAGCAGCGATTCGCTTGCCTCTGCCGAGGTCGTATTCGGTTCCAGCGGGACGGCGACGGGGACGCTCCAGGGAACGGTGATGGCTGGCGTCACCCCCGTGAGCGGCGTGCTGGTGACTGCCGGAACACTCTCGGCGCGGACGGACGGCAGCGGCGTCTATCAGTTTGTGGGCATTGGCGCTGGGAGCTACACGGTGTCCGTCAGCCCCACTGGTTACAGCGCAGCATCGGTCACCGGAGTCATCGTTTCAGATGGCGGCACGACGATTCAGAATCTCGCACTCTCTGGCGTTCCTGCCGCGTCCTGCTTCACCGATACGACGTACGCCAACTTCTCGACCAGCGCAGGTACGAATGTGGACATTGCCGGCGCCCCCGGCGACGTCAGCCTCACGAACCTCGGCTTCGAGCGGTCCGATCAGGCCAGCAACCCCGCCGCGCTATCGACCACCAATAACCTGAGCGCAACCGTGTGGACCGGACAGACGTTCCGCGCCGGCGTTACTGGCAACTTGACGAAACTGACTGTTGGTCTCGGTCTCGCATCGGGAACGTCGGGCACGATCACCGTGGAGATCCGCAACCTCAACGGTATTAATCCTGGGACGACCGTTCTCGCGACCAGCACCTTCGGGCCTGTCACGAATGTAGGCTCGGCCGCGCAGTACACGACGACGTTCGCGACCCCAGCGGCACTGGTCAGCGGGACGAGTTACTCCATTGTTCTGAGAACCAGCGTCGGCAATACGGTCTTCGGCGTCCGGGGCAGTACAGCGGGCGGCAGTACGCTGGCGAATGGTCAGGTGTTCACCACCACCACCAGCGGTACGACGTGGACTGCCGTCGCGGCGGACCTCTATTTCACGGCCTATGTGACCCCGCCGCTGACCTACTCGGTGTCCGGCGAGTTGAGCTCTAGCGTGAGAGATGCCTCGTCGGTTGCCGGCGTCGTCCCTCAGTGGTCGACGCTCTCGTGGACTGGGACGACTCCGGCGAACACGGCCATCAAGTTCCAAGCAGCAGCCAGCGACAACATCAGCGGACCATTCAATTTCGTCGGCCCGGACGGCACGGCCAGTACGTTCTTTACCAGCAGCGGATCGCTCTCGCAGTTCAACGGCTCTCGCTACCTGAAGTACAAAGCGTTGCTGAGTACGACGGACAATGTCGTGACGCCGACGTTGAACGCGGCGACGGTCTGCTTTGACAACGTCGCCCCCTGATCACGGGCGGGACGTCCTCGCGGCGACCGAACCAGGTCGGCCTTCGTTTGTAATTTTGAGCCGCTAGCCCGGTTTGAACGGGCGACCTACGGTTTACGAAAACGCTTCAGGGGTCCAGAGCACGGACACATAGCCAGGGAAGACAAGCCGTTAACTACTCCGAGCGTCGCCAGCCGTCTCGGTTTGTCTCCCTGGATGTGGGGATCCATGTGGGGATCCTTGGGGCGTTGTTTTGCCTGGAGAGCAGAGGGCAGAGCAGGGGTGGGGTGGTCGGTAGGGTGGTCGTTTCGTAGCGACCTCGACCCCGTGGACCTCGGGAAACAGGCACCCTCCGACGACGATTGAGCCGCCTCCGGTTCCGTTGACCGTGGGAACGCCAACGATATCGATCGAGTAGGGCCGCATCCCCACCGATGTCCCCACCGCGAGGCCTGGTCACAACTGACCGCATGCGGCTCCATGCCTCCGGCCTCCCCAGGCAGAGCCGCTCCAGGGATCCACCAGAGGCCCGCCAGCGCATCGCAACCGGTCCCCCGCATGCGAGTGGCCGCCAGCGAGAGATCGCGTTCCTGCGGCCTCCTGGAGATCCCCATCGCACATCCGGCTGTCAGGGGCCGGAGCTAGGTCTGGTAGATGCCCAAGTACCGCATCCACGTCACCCACACCATCGAGACAGGGACGCGCTCTCCAGCAGAGCCTCACGTGGTCTGGTCCGCACGGCGCATCGTGGAGCCTATTACCGACCTTGGGCGCCACGACATGCTGGGCCACTACACCCCGAACGAGCGCAGCGGGATCCTGGGTGGCGTCTACGACAGCATCAAGCACGCTGAGTCGCTCGGAGAGACGCTCACCCTCGACGACCTGGAATGCACGGTGGAGCACGTCACGGTGAAGCTGGAGGGCGGCAAGCCGGTAGATGCGCGACGACGCACGGAGAACCACGTGAGCGTCTACCGCGGCATCTTCGAGGAGATTATGGCTCGTCCGCGTCCGCTGCCGTGACTGCTCTGGTACCCCGCTAGACCCGTTTCCCGACGACGATCACGCACCTGCTCTCGTATTCCTGATCTGTTTTAGCAACTTACAGGTTTGAAGATCTGAGGCCCCATGCTGGAGGCATGTCAGGTCCCAAACCCAAGGTCGCCGTCCAGCTCGTGGGCGAGGACGCGGAGCGTGTGCAGCGTGTGGCCGCCATGTTCCCCGGGCTGACTCCCAACAGCATCGGTCGTCGTGCTGTGGCTGCCGGCATCGACTCGATCGAGCGCGAGCTACGCGAGGCCGCGCTGGCCCTGGTCGGTAACGCTGGCCTGGATAGCGAGGGCCTGTGAAGTTCGACGAGGACAGCAAGGTCCGTTGGTCCAACTTCTACCTGACCAAGGCAGAGGCCGAGGAGCTGCACCGAGTCACGCGGCTCATCACCGACCAACACGACCCGGCCGCTGTGCTGCGCGTGGTCTTTCGCAAAGGTCTCCGCATCGTCGAGGACCAGCTCCTCCGCGACAAATCTCGACAGGAACGCCGGAGTGGAGCGCGGGGAATTCCCGCGACAGGGGCCGATCTTCCCCGAGCATCGATCACCGGCGAACCTGTCACTACGCGCGGAGCTAAGCCGTGAGCGACAAGCCCAAGAAGCTGCCGCCGGGTGGTGGCTTCAACGTGCGCCACGAGGCCATCGACCTCGATCGCACGTCACCAGTCACCGTGACCATCTCCGGCTATGCAGCCGCCGAGCTGCGTCGTGTTGCCAAGCGCGGCAACGGGCCGATGACGCCGGCCGCGCTGACCGCGCTGGTGACTGCCTCCGTCAACCGCGGTCTCCCGATCGTGGAGCACGACATGGAGAGCACGGTGTTCGCCGCGCTCTACGCACCGGTCAAGTACGCACCGCGCCGCAGCAAGACGACCAACGACATCACCGAGGAGAACGACGAGCTATGAGCGACACCAACACGATCTCTATCCGCGAGGACCACCGCTTCACGCTCGTGCTGGAACGGGCCTATGCGAGCGCGCTCGAACAAATCTTCGAGGAGGGCAACCTCAGCGCGGACGAGCTGCGCGTGATGCTGCGGACGCTCCTCGGAGACGTGCTGATCCTCAGCCGTGACGGTCTCAAGGAGAAGCACCCGGCGTTGTTTGCGGCGATGACCGAACAGCGACGCGAGCCGAACCTCTCCGCGCTCGCCAACTATCTGGGGAACCGTCAGTGACGCCCAAACAGCAAGAGGCGATGCACGCGCTGATCGATGCGTTCTCCGTCGAGAAACCCAAGCGCGCGCCAGTGGCGATGCAAGCCGCTGCGTTGAGCGAGGTCTGCAACGCGCTCATGAGCACGGCGACCGTCAGCCTCGCCGCAGACCCAGAACGCCGCGCAGCAATGCTCAAGGTCGCTACCGGCAAACCCGACGAGAAGCCCTCCAAGGAGTCCGCTGTCGCGGCGCTTGGTCACTACCTCATGGGCACCAAGCCCGACGACGAAACCGAGGACGAGTAATGGCGATCATCACCGACAACCACAGCCGCCGCGTGCTCATCAGTAACGGTGAAGGGCTCGATGAGCGAGACCCCAATGACATGCAGACGTTCGCCGCGAGCCAGCTCGTGGAGAACCTGCTCATGTCCGCCGGTTCGCGCGCACTGGACAACCCGATCTCTCCGCTCACGATCTTCGACGGTGAGATCGGAGACGTCTGGAACGCCGGCACCACGCCGCAGAGCACGGACGTGTTCTGCCCGTACGCCGGTGCTGGCTACGTTCGCGCCACCTCCAACGCTCGCGAGCTGACCACCGTCGCTGGCCCTGTCATGCAGTGCATCGGTGACACGTTCGACGGCTCTGGTGAGTCCGTCGCGATGTTCCGCCTCGGGACCAGCACGCTCACTACTGCCATCGGTGACGCGACCAACCCGCGCGTTGACCTCGTTGAGATCAAGCTGGAGTTTGTCGACGCTGACCAGGAGTCGCGTGACTTCGAGGACGCCATCACCGGCGCCAAGACGACGATCACTCCGTACAAGACACGGCGCGTCGTCTGCTCGATCCAGATCAACCAAGGCACGCCCGCTGCCAACCCGAGCTATCCGACGCCCACCGCTGGTTTCGCCGCGCTCGCTGCCGTCTACGTCCCGGCGTCACACAACGCGGTCCACTCGCCGGACAACCTGCGTGACCAGCGGTTCCCGCTGGGCTCCGTTCGCGTCTACGACACGCCGGCCTCTGACTTCTACCGCCCTGGTGGAACGCCTTGGACCCTGAACCAAGAGCAGTACGTGGTGGATGCCGGCAGCACTGCCGCGAGTGTCTACGCCTACTGTCCTGCCGTCGGTAAAAACGCGCGGCTCGTCGGTGTCAGCGTGTACGGCCGTTGGGGTGATGGCCTCGCCACCAACGTGGAGCTGGTGCGCACGCTGCACCAGATTCCCGGCACGCCGGCCCACACGGTCCTCGCCGCACCGAGCACGTCTCTGTGCAACGGCACGGCTGCTCTGCGTTCGATCTCCGCGATCACCATCTCCGACCAGCTCAACAGCGGCGCAGTCCACAAGGGCCTCCGCGTTGCCAACCGGCGCGTTGGTGTCCCGATGTGGATGAACGGCTGGCCCGCTGGTGTCACCAAGCCGGAGACCGCGAGCGAGCCGACGACCGTCACCAAACTCGGTCTCAAGATCACCAGCCAGTCCACCACCGATCCGGCGCTCGTCTCGTTCGTGCGCTGGTTCGTTCTCACCGGTCTCTAGGAGCAACACACCATGAGCAAAGACAACAGCACACCCGGCGCATCTGACCCTGACGTCATCGCGTCGCAACGCTCTCCGTACAACCACCGCGTCCCGCCGCCGGAGGAGTACACGCCGCCGCCGAGCCCCGAGCCCATCATGGGACGCGGTCTCATCGCGCCGATGGCGGAGCGCAGGACGTTTTACGCCTCCTACAGCGCGGCGGTTCACGGCTACGAGCCGGGGGACATCAACCCGCACACGCTGCCGAACGGCGCCCCCAAGACGCGCTAACCATGGCCAAGCGCAAATACGACCCGCAGCGGATCGAGGAGGTTCTCCTGGCCATCGCCACGAGAACGCCGCGGGGTCATATCGTGCGCTCGCTCGCCCAAAAGTGGGGAGTGCGTGTCCGTGCCGCTGAGCGTGCGGTTGCCGAGGCTGAGCGGATCCTCCTCGCACGCGCTCAGCACACCGAGGCGATCGAGGAGTACCGGGAGAAGCTGGTCGAGTCCGGTGACCTCATCTTTCGCAAGCAGCTCAACGCCGGCCACTGGAACGGTGCGAGCCGCACGCTGGACATGCTCGCGCGCTGGCGCGGCATCGGTACGCCGCAGGGCACCTCCGTCAACATCGTCAACGCCTCCGGTGTCCTCACGAGCCACGAGGCGATCAAAGAGCAGCTCCGTCTCCTGGAGCTGGAGACCGAGGAGCGCGCTCGCAAGCTGTCTCACGCTCGCGAGGTGGCCAAGGCGCTGACTCCGCAGATCGAGGCACGTCTCCTGGAAATGGAAGACCAGACGGCCGTCACCGACGGAGGCGACGATGGCGACTCTGAGCAGTAGCCACGCACGCGCCATCGCTCGCCGCATCCTGGCCGGCGCTGATGACGTGCTCGATACCGTCGTCGCGGTTCACCCGCACTTCCTCCGACCGGACCACATGCGGGACCTCGCTGACTTCTGGGCCGGCGTTGCTCGCGGTCAGCGCATGCGTCTGGTGTTCGCGTCGGCACCACGTTGGGGCAAGTCCGAAACCAACTGCGTCGGTGCAGCGTGGGCGATGCTGTGTCGCCCCGGTCTCCGCGTCCTGTTGGTCTCTGCAACGCAGACGCTGGCCGAGGAGCTGAGCCACAAGATCCGCGAGGTCGCCCAACGCATCGGCCTGGTCATCCCGCACGACCAGCGCGCACTCGGTCACTGGCGAGCGAGCAACGGCTCCGAGCTACGCGCGTACAGCTACGGCTCCACGCTCCTCGGTGTTCCCGCTGATGTCCTCGTCGCTGATGACCTCCTGCGTGGCATGGACGCCGCCAACTCTCCGACGCAGCGAGAGGCCGTGGACGAGTGGTTCCGCTCGACAGCTATCAGCCGTCTCCAGCCCGGAGCGTCCGCTGTTCTCTGCCAGCACCGGTGGGCCATCGACGACATCAGCCAGCAACTCACCGACCGTGGGTGGCCGACCGCGAACGTTCCCGCGCGTGACTTCACGACGGGCAAGAGCACGTTCCCGGCGCTGTGGTCCGAGGACGAGCTGGCCGCCAAGGAGAAGGAGGTCGGCCCCATTCTCTGGGCCGCGCAGTACCAAGGCTGTCCGTCTCCGCGTGGTGGCGCTGTCTTCACCGGACCACCAACGACGTACTCCTTGCTGGAGCTAGGTCGAATGTTCGCTGAGTTTCAGGGCCGCATCATCATCTCGTGCGACCCCGCGGCCACAGCCAAGACCTCCGCTGACTGGTCCGTCATCGTCGTGGCGCTGCACCACGGCACTGGCCTGGAGGCGAAGATGGACATCATCGATATCTGGCGTGGCCAGGTCGAAATTCCGACGCTCGTCGACAAACTCCAGTGGTTCCAACGCCGTTGGAAAGCGCCGGTTGTCGTCGAGAAAAATGGGCTCGGGGTCGGCGTGGAGCAGTATCTACGCCAGGCCGGAGCTGGAGCTGTTCGCGGTGTCCAGAGCACGCGTGACAAGCTGACCCGCGCACTGCCGCTCTCCGCTGCTTGGAGTCGCGGCTGTGTCCGATTCTCGGACGTCGGCGCTCACTGGCTGCCGTACGCGCTGCGAGAATTCGCGTCTTTCACCGGCTCTGGTGCGGACACCCACGATGACCTCGTGGACGCATGCACGCTCAACTGGAACGCCGGCATCGGCGCCATGCACGCCGACGTTGTCCGTCAACGTCACGCGCGCATGGTCGCTTTGCTGCCCTGGGGATGATCGTCCGACAACCGGACAAGGAGAACAACCATGCACGAAATGACTAACCCGCCTCGCCCAACCCACGGCTACACCGACCGCCGCGCGGTCCTGTACCGCAACACCGCCGACGTGACCCTTACCGTCAACTCCGACGTTTTCGACGAGGCGATGTGGACCGACCCAATGGCGCCACGTCCGGCTCGCATGAAGATTCCCGCCGGTGCCGTCGTCGCTATCAAGGCTGAGTACGCGCTCCGTCGTCAGATCGAGACAGGCGCGGTTCTGCCCGCGGTCATCACGCAGATGGCTCCGCAGCTCAAGCCCGACGGTATCGAGGCTGAGAACTTCGTGGCCAACACACTCCACGGTCAGCTCGTCGCTGTTGCTCGCGAGTTTGCCAAGGCAGAAGTCCAGCATGTTATGGGCAACGGTCAGACGACGAAGGACGCGGAGCAGGCCATGGCATTCGAGCAAGGACGCCGCGCCGGCATCATGCAGACGCTGGACAACGTCAACCACAAGCCGGTCGCGGAGCTTCGCTTCGTTCCCGCAGCCACCGACGACAACCACGTCGAGTGATCGTTTTTGGGGTGTCCGGCACGCGTTAGAAGCCACGCGGGCCAACCAGCGTTTGTGTGACGCCGGCTGCCGGACACCTCGCTTTTCCCTCGTGATCTCCGACTAGTAACTGGAGAGCCCGAGACCTGTCGTAAAGTGCATCAGTACAAATAAATCAGGCCACCGACACCCGGCACGGTATCGATGGCCCTGAGATCACGAGAGGTAGTTCTCGATGACCTGTAATCAGAGCGTATCAACAAACCAGATCTCGGCCAAGCGTCACCAGGCCCCGCCTCACCTACGGACCGACCGGCCGTGGGGCAAGACCTACCGTCCCCCGACGATGTTTCTGGCTGGTACCCAAGGAGAGCTGCTCTCCGTTCGCGACCTCGCGGTGCTCGGTGAGGAGGCAGTGCTGGTGTGGCAACTGCTTATCGATCGGCGTGGGACGTGGAGTGATCGCGAGCAAATGTCCTCGTGGCCGGGCTACGAAAAGACGCTAGGTCGCAAACCACACGATGACGTGACGATGTGGATCGACTGGACCAATGGCACGGTCAAGAAGATCGCGAAGGGCAGCGGCCTACCCAAGCGCGCGATCCGTTCTGCGTTGGACCGCCTCCACGCCGCCGGCCTCGTGTTCAAGCGTCCCAAGCGCGTCACCGTGACCCTGGCGACCGGCAAGGCCTGGCGCACGGAGCTGAGCGTTCGCGTCCACGGCTGCCACGGCACTGTCCGAGGAGAAAAGCGCTGGTGGGCTCCCACCGGCGTGTCTGCGTGGTGCGCTCAACACGGCCGTGGTGGTGCGCGCACCGGTGCCGGTCGCGAGGGCAAGGCCGTGCTGACCTCGCTGCACCGTGAGGAGATCGTGCGCATCTACAAGGCCGGTCGGGGCACCCAGGCCGTGTTGGCCGACCTGTATGGGACCACCCAGGTCCAGGTCAGCCGCATCATTCGGGCTGCCTCTAAACATTTCAAAGCCGTCAATCAGAATCAGACTCAGCCGATCCAACCGACCAGGAATCAACTAGTTAACATTTCAAAGCCGTCACCTTCTTCTCTTAGTTCTTCTCTGTCTCTTATCTTTTCTCCTTCGGAGAAAAGGGTCGTGCCGAGCACTCCCAGCCTCACGGCTTCGCCGAGTACCAGAGCAGAGGAGGCTGCTCCACGACCGGTAAAGACACCCGAGGGGTACCAGGCAGAACGACTGCTAGCCGCACGGCAAGCTGAGGCCGGCATGCGCACCAACTCTCCGCTGAAGGACGAGCACGGTAGGACAGTCCCGGTCCCGGAGATCACGATCTGGCAGATGGCCGGCCGGGTCTACGGAGACTGGCGCGCGTACATGGCCCTGCGTCTGGCTGAGATGGCGGCCGACTCCAGAGGTACCCCGTGAGATTGCGAGCGCTACTCAACGGTCGCGCCAAGGCACGCGGCTACCGTGTGACCGCACGCTGGCGATACGTGCGCCTTGGCGCGTTGGTGTCCCGGTGCCTCGTGTACCGGCTACATCGGGCCGGCACGAGAGGGACAGTTGCCGATGACCTTCCGCTCGCGGAGATCGTGGACCTACTTCTTGATCCGATCGAGGAGGCTGCGTACCTGTTGGGTGGGGCTGAGGCCGTGCTCGGTACGTACTGAAGACACCGCGCAAGAGATCGAGGTGACCGAGTACCTCGACGCGAAACAGGCCGCCGCGTACGTCCACGCTGACACCCCGAGTGCGATCCGCACCGCGGTGTGGCGTGGGGAGCTACGTCCAGACGGCATCGGAGCCCGGGGAAAATTGCTGTTCCTACGTTCTACGCTTGACCGCTTCGTGGTTCAGCGCGCAGATGAACGGAGACGACGGCTGGCGCGCTCGGTTGGAGAGACCGATGAGCAAGAGCAACAGACCGGGCATCCGTCGAGTGGACAACAACAAGTTTCGGATCAGGGTCACAGCGATCGACCCCGAGACGGGCAGACGAAAGGAGATCGATCGAGTGGTAACCGCCGCGAACATCAACGAGGCCGTCAAGGCGCAGGTCGCACTGCGGGACGAGCTTCGTACGGCCGTCGTGGAACCCAACCGGGTCACGCTGGAAGCCTACGCGCGTCGGTGGTTAGAAAAAAAAGAAGCCTGACCTCAAGTACAGCACCGTCCTCCGGTACGGAGAGCACCTCGACGTCATGATCGCGGCGTTGGGTGGGACGTACATGGACGAGCTGAAGCCCATGCACATCATCGCGTGGCTCGACGAGATGGCGAAAACCAAGTCAGGCTACACCTGCCTTGGAGCGCTACGAGTCGCGCGCACGATGACGAAGGATGCAGAGGACGAGCTGGGCCTCGCCTCCTGGCCGTGCAAGGGAGTGAAGCGTCCCAAGAAGCTCAGCAAGCCCACGGCCGCCGAGCCGAACGCACTGACCGCCTCACAGCTCTCCAAGCTGTGGGAGTCGATGCGAGCGACAGAGGCACGGGTGTTCCCGTTGTTCGCGACCATCGCGCTCACCGGGATGCGGTTCTGCGAGGCCAGTGCGCTGGAGTGGAGTGATGTCGACCTCTCGGCCGGCACCATCGAGATCCAACGCGCCCAGTACCGCGGCATCGTGGACACGCCCAAGACCGAGGAGAGCCGCCGCAACCTGCCCCTGACGGAGGACCTTATCCAGATCCTCAAACAGCACCGGCAGACCATGGTGGCTACCCAGCACCCGGGCCTCAAGCGAGGCCTGGTGTTCCCGTCGTCCGTTGGAACCTATCAGGGGTCCAGCGACGTGAACAAAGCGATCAAGCGAGCAGCCAAGCTCGTGGAGATCACGTTCCGCATCACCGCCCACGGGCTACGCAGGACCCTCAACGGTCTGGCGTTGCAGGTGGCACCCGGTGAAGCGGTCCGCAAGGTGATGGGACACACGGACGCGGTGATGACCGCGCACTATCTCCACATGGGGATGGATGCGAAGCGAGAGCTGGTCACCCGCGCTGCTGGGCTCCTGACGGTCGTTTCCCAGCCGGTGGGGATCTCGGTGGGGACCGAGGGAGGAGCTGTCTGATTTGTTGAGCCGCTAGCCCGGTTTGAACGGGCGACCTACGGTTTACGAAACCGTTGCTCTACCACTGAGCTATAGCGGCGGGTAGGCGGGCTTTTTAGACGAAGCGGGTCAGCGAGGCAAGAGGCCGATGACGTTTGGAAGCGTCCAGAAGACATGGTTTTCGTCGTTCTCGACGAACTTTGTCTCGTAGCTCCCGACGCGGCTCAGCTCGCCCTCGGAGCCCTTGGCCACGAGCGAGGCCTCTGGGCCGCCTTCGAGGAACAGGGCGCCCGTCAGATCGTGGGTGGCGACGGCGCGTGACAGCTCGGCCATGGTGACCGCGGCGCGGGCGTGGAGCAGGACGACGCGCCCGGTGCGGTCCAGGCCGATCGCGGCGGCGGAGTACTGCTTGGGGTCGAGCCAGGAGATGGCGGCGCCGTCGCAACCGAGCAGCCGGTAGGACTGGACGATGGAGTGGTAGTGGGCGCGGAGGGCGGGGAGATCGAACGAGCCGCAGTCGGCACCGGCGAGTGCGACGGGTGGATCGTTCGCGTCGACGGGATCCCAGGCGAGGTAGCCGGACATCTTCGTGTTGCGGGCGGAGCGCTCGACGCCGTCGGCGACGATCAGCCCGACCGGCGAACCGTTGTCGTGGAACATGCCTGCGTTGATGACGGCCGAGAGGTGGAACGCGGAGAGCCACGCCGGGGCGTCGCGCGGGGCGCCCTCGTCCTTTTGGGACAGGAGGCGGAGCGTGAAGCGGGTCGAGTCGGCGCGAACGACGTCGATGCAGGGGGCAGGGCCACCGACGGCTGGACCGGCGGGCGTCGCGTTCAGGGGCCAGCGCTCGACGGTGAGGCCAGCGCCGAGCGAGGGCTTCTCGACGGGGCACGGGACGAGCGCCGTGGAGGTCGATGCGTCGAGGGCGGGAGTGGCGGCGATCGGCTTCGCCGCGGAGTGGTTCGGCGGCTCGCTGTTCCCGCACGCCGCGACGAGCGCGGGAGCGAGCAGCAGCGCGAACCTCATCGCGCCAGTAACGCGCATGAGGTCGTCAAAATTCTCCGAGATCTGCATTTTCGAGAACCGCTAACGGTCGGCGCGCAGGTCGCGAAAGGCGAGGGCGTCGTCGACGGCAGTGACGTACGGCAGCAGCGATCCACCGGTCCACGCAGCGCGGATGAGCGCGACGGCGTGGGCACCGCCGAGGACCGCTTCTCTCGCGCGCGCTGGTGAGTCGATCCCGCCGACAGCGACGAGGCGACACGCTCGTCCCGAGAGCTCGATGTGATGGCGCGCCGTGGCGAGCGAGCCGGTGCCGAGCGCCGGACCTTTGGTCGGCGTGTCCCAGATGGGACCGAGCTGGACCACGTCTGCGCCTTGCTCGACGGCCTCCGCTACACCGTCGATCGAATGGCGCGACACGCCGATCGTAAGTGCGCGCCCTCCCATCCCTAGTGTGGCCTCTAGGGATTGGATACCTAGTGATCGAACGTCGGTGATGGAGAGGCCGTTCTCCGGGAGATGTACGGCGACGACGTTCGGGATGCGCGCAGCGAGCGCGACATCGACACGATCGTTGATAGCCATCGGGAAACCGGTCTCCGCCGCCGCCCGAGCCAGGGCGAGGAGCGGGCCGCCATCGAGGTGCTTCGCGCGGATCTGGATCATCACCGAGCCGGCCGGGCAGCCTTCGACGGCGCGAGCGAACGCGGCGCGTGGATCGTCGCCGAGGAGCGAGACGTCGGTGATCGCGACGACGCGGATGGTCATTCGATCAAGTGCGCGGTCGGCGAGGACGCGTTCGCGTAATCGCGGCGCGGCATGCGGCCGGCGAGGAACGCCTTGCGGCCACCGTCGACGGCGAGTCGCATCGCCTCTGCCATGAGGACAGGGTCCTTGGCCCCCGCGATGCCCGTGTTCATCAGGACCGCGACGCAGCCGAGCTCCATGGCGATCGCCGCGTCGGAGGCGGTGCCCACGCCCGCGTCGACGATGACGGGGACGGACACGTTCTCGATGATGAGGCGGATGTTGTGCGGGTTGCGAATGCCGAGGCCCGAACCGATCGGCGCGGCGAGCGGCATTACGGCAAGGCAGCCCGCGTCTGCGAGACGCTTGCACGTGATGAGATCGTCGGAGCAGTAGGGCAGGACCTTGAAGCCCTCCTTGACGAGGCGCGTCGCCGCTTCGACGGTCGCGGTGTTGTCGGGGAACAGCGTCTTGGGATCGCCGATGACCTCGAGCTTCACCATGTCGTCCATGCCCAGCTCGCGCGCGAGGTGGAGCGTGCGGATCGCTTCGTCGGCGGTGTAGCAACCGGCGGTGTTGGGCAGGAGCGTGTACTTCTTGCGATCGATCGCGTCGAGGACGGTCGGCTCCTTGGATGTGAGGTCGACGCGGCGCAGCGCGACGGTGACGATCTCGGCGCCCGAGGCGGCGAGGGCTGCGCGCGTCTCGTCGAGCGACTTGTACTTGCCCGTCCCTACGATGATGCGGGACGTGAGCGTGCGGTCTCCGAGATTCCAGGTGTCAGGTGCTCGCATGTCAGCCTCCTCCAACAAACGTGACGACCTCGAGGCGGTCGCCGTCAGCGAGAACAGTCGACGCGTGGCGAGCGCGCGGAATGACTTCGCGGTTGCGCTCGACAGCAACGGTCTTGCCGCCGAGGCCTAGCTCGACGACGAGAGTCGCCACCGTCGTCCCAGCGTTCACCGAACGCTGCTGTCCGTTGATGACCACGTCGATGCTCGTCGACATCGGGCGGAACCTACCACCCGATGGGGTTGGAAGCGTCGTTGGCAGCAGTGTGATGACCACGACATCCATGGCGTGGTGACCACCGAATTTGTGGAGCCAGAATCACACCCCGTCGATGTAGGCGGACGTCAACTGGTCGGAATGACACGCGCCCCCGGTGATCTCCGGGCCGGGCACGACCCTTGTAATGAGTCTGGGTCGGGTCGTCACCCCCAGGAGCTTCACCTATGACGTTCGGCATCGCTCGCCCCGTTGTTCCCACCACCTCTGCGTCGGTCATGCCGTCGCGTCCGATGATGGATCCGCGCGTTGTCGTCGCCGGCTCCGAAGATCCAGCGCGGATCCGCGCGACGATCGCGAGGTCGCCGCTGTTCGCAGCGATGCCGATCGCCGCGATCGAGGATCTGACGTCACGCGTGGCCGTGCGCCGCGTTGCCGTCGGCTCGGCGGTCGTCTCACAGGACGAACCGGGTGACGCGATGTTCGTCATCATGAGCGGCCGCGTGAAGGTCGTGATCTTCGGCGAGAGCGGCCGCGAGGTGACGCTGTCGATCCTCAAGAATGGTGATTCGTTCGGCGAGATGTCGCTGTTCGATCAAGCGCCGCGCTCGGCGCACTGCCTCGCGATCGAGCCGACCGTGTTGCTCGTGCTGTCGCGCGAGGATCTGATGAAGCACATGCACGCGCATCCGCGCACGGCCGTGAACCTCCTCGGTGAGATGGCCCGCCGCCTGCGCCGCGCCGACGAGACGATCGCGCAGCTCGCGCTGTGTGATGTGAACGAGCGCCTGATCCATCGCCTGGTCGCGCTCGGCCGCGAGGAAGGCGCCTCGGGCCCGGATGGCCTCGTCGTTCGCCGCCGCCCGACGCAGCAGGAGCTCGCGAACATGATCGGTAGCTGCCGCGAGACGATCTCTCGCGCGTTCAACCAGCTCGCCCGCGATGGCCTGATCATCCCCAGGGGCCGTTCGTTGGTCGTGACGCCTGCTCTCATCGAGAAGGCGGAAAAGAAGAAGGCCGCGTAGCTCGAGTCCTGATCTCTCTGTCCTGGTCTGATTGGTTGGTCGCGCGGCTTCGCTGAAAACGAGGCCGCGCGACGCTTTTCGGTGTCGGGATTCCCGTCAACGACGCGAGATCGGAATGACGGCAAAACATCGGCAAATCGGCCGGTTACCTTGACAGAGGTGCGTGTCCAGGCCCAGATCCAGGGGTGCACGCGTCGACGATGATCCGTCGAACGAGGGTCGAGGTGGACCTCGGTGCCATCGTCGCGAACGCGCGCGCCGTGAAGCAGCTGGCAGGTGCCGACGTGTTCGCGGTGGTGAAGGCCGATGGCTACGGCCATGGTGCGATCGCGGTCGCAGCGGCGCTCGGGCGCGCGAAGGCGGCGGCGGGATTTGCGGTCAGCCTCGTCGAGGAAGGCGTCGCCCTGCGTGAAGCGGGCGTGACCCTGCCGCTGCTGATCCTGGGGCCGAGCCAGCACGGCGGTGAGGACGAGATGTTCGAGCACGACCTGACGCCGGTCATCGGCAGCGAGGAGGATCTCGCAGCGATCGCCGCGGCAGCAGCGCGCCGAGGTTCGCGCGTCGAGGCGCATCTCAAGGTCGATACCGGCATGGGCCGCCTCGGTGTGCCGATGCAGCGCGCCCCCGAGCTCGCGCAGATGGCCGCGAACAATGGCATCTCGATCGTCGGGCTGATGACGCACTTCGCTTGTGCAGATAGCGACGATCCGGACGATCCGCACTCGCTGACGCGCGAGCAGCTCCGCCGCTTCGACGAGGTCGATCGCGCGGTGACCTCGACAGGGGCGCCCGTCCGCATGCGCCATACGGCGAACTCGTCGGGGGCGCTGCTGTTCCCCGCCGCGCGCAAGGACATGGTCCGGGTGGGCATCGCGATCTACGGCAACGGCCGCTGGCCCGACGGTGCGCAGCCGACTCCGGCGATGCGCCTGGTGACCGAGATCGCGCAGCTTCGCAGCGTCGCGCCCGGTACGTCGATCGGCTACGGGGCCACGTGGACGGCGACGCGCGCCTCCAGGCTCGCCATCCTGCCCGTCGGATACGCAGACGGACTGCCGCGCCGCGCGAGCGATCACGCGCAATGCGCCGTTCGCGGGATGCGCGCGCCGCTCGTCGGACGGATCAGCATGGACATCGCGATCGCGGATGTGACGGAGATCCCCGACGCCGCCGTCGGCGACTCGGTCGTCCTGCTCGGACGCGCTGCGGGTGGCGGATCGATTAGTTGTGCCGAGTACGCGGAATGGGCGGGGCTGTCGGAGTACGAAGTGACGTGCGGGATGAGCAAGCGCGTGCCGAGGACGTACGTGGGAGAAGCTGCATGATCCAGCGAGGCGCCCGTGGCTAACGACGACGACGAGCCGACGAAGGTCGGCCCCGCCCCCGCACAACCGCAGCGCTCGACCGAGGTCGGTGTCGCTGTCGGTCCTGGTGCATCTGCGCCACCCGAGGTCGATGTCGGGCAGGCCGAGCGCGCTGGCATCGGTAGGGATGTCGGCGTTCCGCCCGGCGCAACGGGTCCCGGCATCGGCGGCGTTCATGCGACGGGCGCGCCGAGCGGTCCGGGGTCCGGACAGCCGCAGATCGTGTCTCCCGGTGGCGCACCGCAGACGCCACCCGCGCCCGGTGAGCCGACGCCTCCCAACCAGGAATCCGTCGGCAAGGCCGTGTGGAGCGGCGTCAAAGACGCGGGCATGCCCGTCGTTCGCTTCCTCGACATGATCGGCGGCCACTTGATCCTCGCCGGCAAGGCGTTGTCGTGGATCCCGCGCCGTCCGTTCCGCGGCAAGAACTACCTCGAGGCGGCCGAGTACATCGGCTGGGGCTCGCTGCCGATCGTGCTCATCGTCGGCGCGTTCACCGGCATGGTGCTCTCGATCCAGGCCGTCTACGCGTTCCGCCAGCTCGGCTTCGAGTCGTACTCCGGTGCGATGACGGCCAAGGCGCTGTCGATCGAGCTCGGGCCCGTGCTCACGTCGCTGATGCTCGCGGGACGAGCTGGTGCGGGTATCGCGACCGAGCTCGGCACGATGCGCATCTCGGAGCAGATAGACGCGCTCGAATCGATGGCCGTCAATCCGATCCAGTACCTCGTGCTGCCGAGGTTGGTCGCGGCGATGATCGTGATGCCGATCCTGACGCTGCTGTTCTTCATCGTCGGCATGGGCGGCGGCTATCTCGTCGCGGTCGTTCTCGAGGGTGTTTCGGCAGGGCAGTGGATCGCCAAGAT
The DNA here is from genome assembly GCA_036499725.1 of Kofleriaceae bacterium. Taxonomy (GTDB): domain Bacteria; phylum Myxococcota_A; class Polyangia; order Haliangiales; family Haliangiaceae; genus JABFXX01. The sequence continues at coordinate 25,933 of DASYDE010000042.1, read as the reverse complement.
TCGCGACATCGTCGAATTCACCGACGTCCTGCAGGGCCTCATCAAGAGCGTGTTCTTCGGAATGCTCGTGACGCTCATCGGCTGCTATCAGGGCTACAACGCGACGGGCGGCGGTCGCGGCGTCGGTATCGGCACCACGCGCGCCGTCGTGCTCGGCTCTGTCTCGACGCTGATCCTCGACTACTTCCTCACGGACATTCTGTTGAACGTCTTCAGCACGCACAAATGACCCACGGCGCTGAAGAGATCATCGGTACTTCCGACGTCAAGCAGAAGGACGAGCGCTGGCATGTCCGCGTGCGCGACCTGGTGAAGTCGTTCAACGGCAACGTCGTGCTCGACCACGTGAACCTCGACATCGAGCGCTACAAGGTCAACGTCATCCTCGGCGCATCGGGTGCCGGCAAGAGCGTGCTCATCAAGCACTTCATGAGCCTGTTGCGCCCCGATAGCGGCAGCATCTGGGTCGACGGTACCGACGTGTTCTCGCTCAACACCGACCAGCTCGCGCTGTTCCGCCGCAAGTTCGGTCTCGTGTTCCAGTTCGCGGCGCTGTTCGACTCGCTTACCGTCGAGGAAAACTGCGCGTTTCCGCTGCGCGAGCACACCAAGATGACCAACTCCGAGATCCGGGATGTCGTCGCGGAGAAGCTCACCGCGCTCGGTATCGGCGGTACGCAGAAGAAGTACCCCGGCGAGATGTCCGGTGGTCAGCGCAAGCGTGTCGGCCTGGCCCGGGCGCTCGTGCTCAACCCCGAGATCCTGATGTACGACGAACCGACAACGGGTCTCGATCCCCTCGCGACTCGCAACGTCGACGAGATGATTCTGGACACGTGTGCGCGGTATAAGGTCACCTCGGTGGTGATCTCGCATGACATGGCGTCGGTGTTCCGCATCGCGGAACGCATCGCCATGCTGCACAACAAGAAGATCCTGACCGCCGGTCCTGTCGACACGATCGCGGCGAGCACGGATCCGTTCCTCTACGAATTTCTGCGCGCGTCGGGCGTCTCCGCCATCGGCAAGGCTGCTGCGGGCGAGAGCGTCGGAGGGACAGCGCGATGAAGATGGTCAGCGCCAGCGTGCGCGTGGCGATCTTGTTCCTGTTCCTCGCCGTCGGCGGGTACCTGGTCTGGAAGAACCTCGGCAAGAGCGGCACGGGTAAGGACAGCTACACGCTGTTCGCCAAGTTCCGCGACGCATCGGGACTTCCGCTCGGCTCCAACGTCGTCATCGCCGGTATTCGCAAGGGCGAGGTCACTGGGCTGACCGTCGAAGGTCGCTACGCCGTGGTCACGTTCCGCGTCGCGGGCAACATCAAGGTGTGGTCGAGCGCCATCGTGACCAAGAAGGCCACGTCGCTCCTCGGCGATAACTACCTCGAGATCGATCCGGGTGATTCGACCCGCCAATCGCCCGATGGAACGCGCCAGTCGTTCAACGAGCTCGGCCCGGCCTGCGCGACCTACAACGACAAGGACCGCACCAAGTCGGACCCGTGCCGCCAGGTGCCGAATGTCGTCGAGGCGACCACGCCCGATCAGCTGATGCACCGTATCGAGCAGGTCCTGCCGAACGTGGATCGCGTGCTCGAGAGCGTGCGCGACCTCTCCGAAGACGTTCGCCGCGTCGTGAACGGCCCGCTGCAGTCGGTCGCCACCCGCGTCGACGGTTTGGTTCAGCGCGAGGCCGGAACCGTCGCCGACATCATCGAGCGCGCCGACCGCTCCATGCAGCGCATCGAGCAGATCACGGCAGATCTGAGAAGCATCACGCAGGACTCCGACCCGCGCATTCAGAAGATCCTCGCCAACCTCGACGAAGCGTCGGCTGAAGCGAAGGACCTCGTCGCGACGGCCAAGTCCGAGCTGACGCAGACCGGAGATACGCTGCGGGAGAAGCTCGACAAGCTCGATGGCGTCATCGGCAACACCGAATCCATCACCAAGAAGATCGACGAGGACAAGGGCACGCTCGGCCGCCTCGTGAACGACCCGGCGATCGCGGACAACGTCGAGCAGATCACGGAGGACGCCAAGGGTTTCCTCTCGACGCTATTCGGTCTCAAGGCCTACGTCGGCCTGCGCAGCGAGTACAACGTGTTCAGCGGCATGCTCCGCAACTACGTCACGGTCGAGCTCCACACGCGCCCGGACAAGTACTATCTGATCGAGCTCGAGAAGGGGCCGCGCGGCGACTACCCCGACGTGACGTTGACGTTCGATCCGACGGTCGACCCCAACTACTGGGTGCGCCGCTCGGAGATCCACGACTCGATCCGCTTCACGTTCCAGTTCGCGAAGCGCTTCGATTGGCTGACGCTCCGGTACGGCATCAAGGAGTCGACGGGCGGCATCGGCGCGGACGCGGACTTCCCGCTGTTCGGGCGCGACCTCAAGCTCCAGGCCGATGTGTTCGACGCGACCTGGGATAAGTACCCTCGCCTCAAGCTCGCGGTCGCCTACGAGATGTTCCGCCACCTCTACATCCTCGGTGGCGTCGACGAGGTCCTGAACAACCCGTCGTACCTGCCCATCGTGAAGGGCACGAGCGACGTCCCGATCCAGTTCGACGAGCTGCGCTACGGCCGCGACTACTTCCTCGGAGCGATGCTGCGCTTCAACGACGAGGACCTGTCCGCGCTGCTCACTGTCGGCGGCTCCGCGCTCGCTGGCGCCGCGAAGTAGCTTACATTCGCATCGTGGCGAAGAAGCCGAGCGCGAAGAAGAAGGCCGCTCCCAAGAAGGCGGCTCCCAAGGCCAAGTCAAAGACCGGAACGTCGGCGGTCGTCGAAGGCGTGATCAAGCACGCCTGGTCCGACGCGATGGACCTCGTACCGTGGAAGCGCGATGGAGGCGCGATCGAGAGCGCCATGCTGCGCGTCGACTTCACGGATGGCACCGAGCCAGCGGAGAACACTGTCGTGCGCGTCAGCGTGACCAACCTCCGGGAGAACCCCGATCCCGAACAGTCGTTTGCGTGGATCTGCGACGGAGAGCGGCCGATCAAGCCGGTGAAGGACGCGGACCTCGCCGCGGTCGCCGACGAGCGGAGTAAGCCGCGCGTCTACGAGAACAAGATCCTCGGGCCGATGACGCTCGACCGCACACATGGCTGGTACGCCGTCGAGCGCGCGAGCGGCGGTCACACGTACGAGGCGCGGATCACGGTGCCCGACCCCGACAACACGCAGAAGTCGCTCAAGGCGCTCACGTCAGGCGCGGGCGCGATCCTCGCTGCGGAAGCGAAGATGCCGACCATCGTCACCCGCGTCGTCGACAAGATGCTGCCGCTGTGGCTCGGCGTCTGGCGCGAGGGCGGCAAGAAGTACACGCCGGTCGAGTTTGCGAAGCGATTGATCCTCGCCTCCGTTCACACGGAGGGTAAGCGCACGACGCTGCGCTTCGAGGCCGGTCAGCTATTCGGCGACAAGGAGATCGAAGTGCAAATGGCGGGCGGCAAGGTCCGCGAGTGTTTTCCGGCGTAACTGATCGCTACCCGAAGATACTTTGAGCCAGCTGCGCGGCTCGTCCCTCTACCAGGTGGGGGACGAGTCATGCGTTTACAACTTCTCGGAGTGCTCGGGTTACTCGGCGGTTGCGCCGGTGTGTATGCGGAGGTCGCGGCCTCCACGGTGTCGACCGGATCGATCGCGCCATCCGGGGGCGGCACCAGCGTCGACGTCGGCGGCAGCACCGTCGGCTTCAACCTCGGCGTCGAGCTCGGGAACGTGCGCAAGCGCTTCTCGATGGGCTACGCGTCTGACTCGCTGTCGTTCGACGGTGGCTCGGGCACCCTCACCGGCGGCGCATCGCGCTTTGACTTCAATATCGTGAGCCTGATGGAGCGGCTGAAGCTGCGCATCGCACTCGGGTTTGACTTCGCAGGCGGGAGCTCGTCGTACGCGGGCATGAAGAAGAGCGATGGCGGCGGGTTCACGGGCTTTGGCGGACTCGACGCGACGTACTTCCTGACCTGGAAGAATGCGATCCACGTTGCGGCGGGCGCGCAGTTCATCGCGCAGTCGGTGCCCGGCGGCGATTACTCGGGCGTCGGCGTCTCGGTGCGCGCGACCATCTCGCACACGTTCGGTGATGTGCGCCCCGATCAGACGGTTGTCATTCCGCTCGAGACCAACCGCGACCTCATCGGGGCGATCGAGCTGGGGAGCAAGGCGGTTGGTTGCGCGACCGAGGGCCAGACGCACGGAGACACGGCGGCGACGCTGACGGTCTCGTGTCCTGGTCAGCATCACCTGGAGTACTTCCAGATCGCGGAGGGCATTCTGTTGACGTGCGTCCACGAGGACTCGGAGGACAGCTGTCGCGCGATCAACTCGAAGATCATCCAAGCCGCTGCTGCCGAAGTGAAAGCGGCCGCGCAACCGGAGCCGGCGCCGACGCCCGTTGTCCCCGTCGAAGTCCCCGCGGCGGAAGCGACGCCTGCACCGTGAGGGCCCACGAATCGCTCGTCTGTGTCGCGCTGTGCTGCGGTGGATGCCACTTCGGCGTCAGCTACAGCAGCGAGTGGACCTCGGTGCATTCCAAGAGCGACGTCGAGCAAGGAGACGGCGACTACACGGGGAGCACTCGCACCAACGTGATCACGATCTCCGACGATACCGGTTGGCTACGCGCGGGCGCGATCGCCGCGGGGAGCGTGTCCGAGGAGGTGACGCGGCGCGAGAACGAAGCGAACCACAACGGCGGCTACTACCATCGAGAAGACATCAGCATTCCGGCCGCGGTTCCGGGCGGAACGACACGCGTCGCGATCGGCTGGGGTGACAACGGCGCGTGGAAGCGAAAGTTCGTGTCGTACACCGACTCGATCGCGCCGCGCCCCTTCGGCGACAGCGGGATGTACTGGAGCATCGAAGCAGACGTCGTCATGGGCACGCTCGAGCACGACACCTGGTTGGACGGCAGCGAATTCGAGTTTCGCGCGCAAGTGGGGCCGGTGTTCGGGAAGCAACTCGGCTCGATGTTCGGCCTCGATCTCTCCGCCCACGTGGGCCTGCTGATCGATCCGGTGTTCAAGCCGGTCGCCGGGTTGTTGCTCGATACGCCGATCCTCGACGTGACGACCTACGTTGCGGTGGACGCGGTTGCTGCCGGCCACGTGACGATCGGTGCGCGTGCCGCGTATGACCGCGGTCAGATGCTGGTGGAGAGCTCCGCGGGGACGATCACCGCGACGGCAGGCGTGGTGTTCTAGGTCATGCGGCTGCGGAGCGCAGCAGCGATGAAAGGCTGAGGTCGACTTGGCTCTTCACCAGGCGCAGCACGCTCTCGCAGTCCTCCGGAGGAACTCCGGCCTGACCGAACAACGCACTCTGCAACAGCGCGAACAAGCCGTCGCGTGCCTCGGTGATGCGCCGCACGAGTGTCGCGCGACTGACGCGGAACATCTGCGCGAGGTCAGCCGTCGTCACGGCGTAGACGTAATGCAAGCGGAGCAGGGTGCGGTGCTCGCGCGGCAACGCTGCGACGGCCGTCGAGAACGCACGCAGGACGGGTTCGCGATAGTGGCCGACCATGAATGGCAGCTCGTGATCCTCCGCACTCGCCGTCTCGGCGGGAGACTCGTCGAGGTCGACGTGCCGTCCTCGATCGCGCCGCAGCGCGAGTGCTTCGCGCACAGCCGTCGCGCGTACCCAGCCTTCGAGCGAGCCACGACCGCTGTAGCTGGTGATGGCGGGCAGCTTGTCGCCATCGCCCAGGAGGCACCGGACGAGTACGACCTGCCGTACTTCGTCGACGAGATCGCGATCGGAGCCGAGGCGGCCGAGGTAGGTCGCGATGTGCGCAGCGTATCGCTCGAGAAAGCTCTCTGCCGCGTTCGGAGCGCCCGTCGCGCAGGCGCATGCAACGTAGAGGTCCGCGGCGCGCTCGAGCGTTCCCGCCCAGGTCTCGGCTCGATCGCCGGCGAACTTCGCGAAGGTCTCGCGCGAGACGTCGAGCTCCGCACAAGCCGCGCGTCCGCGTTCCCACGCATCCGCGATTGTCTGGTCGGAGACAGTTACGCCCAACCTTCCAACGTTATCATGTGTGATGCGCGCTGAATGCCCGGCAGCTGACGTGCTGTCGGCGTTCGCGGCGGGGGAGCTGACGGCGAGCGAGGCCATCGCCCTCGAGGGACATCTCGACAGCTGTCAGACCTGCCTCGGCGTCGTGGGCTGCTTGGCGCAGTCGGGCATGCATGCAGCCGGTGTCGTTACCGAGCGGCAGCCCGGCTCCATGGTGGGCCGCTATCAGATCCTCGCGACTATCGGGCGCGGCGCGTTCGGCGTCGTCTACGCAGCGTACGACCCGGAGCTCGATCGCAAGATCGCACTCAAGCTCCTGCTCAGGAACCGGCAGACCGACGACGAGCGATTCCAGCACGAAGCGCGCGCGATGGCCCGCGTGTCCAACCCCCACGTTGTTGCCGTCCATGACGTCGGTCGCTTCGAGAGCTGCCTGTTCACCGCGATGGAGTTTGTCGACGGACAGACGCTCGGCGAGTGGTCGAGCACGCCGCGGACCGTTCGCGCGATCACGAGCGCGTTCGCCCAAGCAGGTCGTGGCCTCGCCGCCGCGCACGCCGCAGGCATCGTGCACCGCGACTTCAAACCCGACAACGTGCTCGTTCATCGCGATGGTCGGGTGGCGGTTACTGACTTCGGTCTCGCTCGCTACGACGCCGTCGACGGAGAGCGCAGCGACGATGCGAGCGCGGTAGTGCTCCCGCCGTTCAGCGTTCAAGGCACGTTAATCGGCACGCCGCTGTACATGGCGCCAGAGGCGCTGCGCCGCGATACCGTCGACGTGCGCTCCGACGTGTTCTCGTTCTGCGTCGTGCTGTATCGGGCGCTCTTCGCAGCAGCTCCGTTCGCGGCGACCACGGTGGCCGAGCTGCTCGCCGCGATCGAACGCGGCCCCAAACCTCTCCGCGACACCAAGGTTCCTCGCCACCTCCGCGATGTAGTCCTCGCGGGGCTACATCCCGATCCTGCGCAACGGCCGTCGACGATGCACACATTGATCGCTGCCCTCGAGCACGATCCGCGTCGCGCCAAGGTGCTCGCGACCGGTGCGAGTGGTCTCGTTGTCGCGCTAGGCGTCGTGTGGGCAGCGATCCCGAGGACCGCGCCGGTGCCGCGAGAATCGTGTCGCGAGCAGGCGAGCGCGCTCGTCGATGACGTATGGGGCGTGCCCGACCGCGCCAAGCTGCGCGCTGCCATTCTCGAGGTCGCGAGCGAGGATGGGACGTTCGAGCGGGTCACGCGGGCGCTCGATCTCTACGCGGCGTCGTGGGCAGGGACCTGGACCGAGACATGCGAAGCCGAGCTGGCGCATGTACCACCCGCGCCGCTGATCGCCCGACGCTTTGCCTGCCTCGAGAAACATCGCGCTCGCTGGCGCACGCTCGTGTCGACGCTGGAGCACCCCGATGCGATCGCGGTTGCGGGAGCGAGCACGGCGGCGTACGCGCTTCCAGGGGCGGAGGCGTGCGCGAACGACCAGGTGGGGGAGACGCTCGCGGCCGCCGACGATCCGCGCATCGGGGCGGCCTATGCATCGATCGCCCGTGCGCAGGTCCTCGCCGACCTCGGCAATGCCACTGCCGGCCTCGCGCTCGTTGCCGCGCCGCTGGAGCTCGCCCGCACGACGGCGGATCGTGCGCTCGAATCCGAGGCGCTGATCGTCGAGGGAGATTTGCGGCGCGCGGTCGACCCGCGATCGGCAGAGGAGCCGTTGCACGAGGCTGCGATTGCTGCGTCGGCTGCGGGCCGGCTCGATCTCGAAGCGCGCGCGAAGGTGTTGATCGTGGAGACGCTCGCGCACGCGCAACTGCGTCTCGCCGACGCGCACCGCGCCGCGGACTACGCCGAGGCGGCCGTGATGCGGCTCGGCGATCCGGCCTTGTCTGCGGACTATCTCTACGCGCGGGCACTCGTCGTCTGGAGCGAGGGTGGCGCCGAGCGCTCGCTCCCGCTCGACGTCGCGACGTTGCTCGTGAACATCCGCATTCACGGTGCGACGCATCCGTGCGTTGCCGAAGCGCAGAACAACCTCGCGTCCACCTTCCTCGAGCTCGACAACCTGCGCCTCGCGGTGCCGCTGCTCCGCGAGGCGCTGGCGATGCGCGAGCACCTGCAGGGTCCGCAGCACCCGGAGGCGCTCAACGCGCGCGGAAATCTCGCGTTCGCACTCGCCGAGCTCGGCGAGGTCGACCAGGCCCTCGCGCTGCAGGAGACGGTCGCCGCGGATCGCGCGCGCGAGCTCGGGCCCGACTACTTCCTGTTGAGCGAGACGTGGGTCCGGCTCTCGCACCTCTATCAGGACGAGCTCGGTCGGCCGGATGACGCGATCCGTGCTGCGCGTCGCGCGCGAGAGATCGACGAGAAGGCGTTCGGATCCGACGCCGCCGAAGGGATCGCGAGTCTCGCGAACCTCGCGCGAATCCTCGCCGCGCAGGGCCTATCCGCCGAGGCGGACCGCGCGAGCGAGCGGGCGCTCGAGATTGCAGATGCGCATCTGCCCGCCGACCACCTGCTCGTTCGCGGCGCGCTCGCGGCGCGGGGCGACGTGCTCCAACAGATCCTCCGCTGCGATGCGGCTCTCGCGATCCTCGATCGGCTCGACGCGGCAGCGGCCACGAAGTCGTCGGGTCGCGGCGATCTCGTCATCGGACTGCACGCGCGAGCACGATGCGAACGCGCGAACGGTCACGCTGCTGCCGCCGAGACTGCGCTGCTACGCGCGCTCTCGATCCGAGAGCAGAGCAGGGGCACGACGAACCCGATGCTGGCAGGGACGCTGCTCGAGCTCTCCGCGCTCTATCGCGGGGAGGGCCGATGGACCGATGCGCTCGCGGTCGCGAAGCGTGCGCTCGATGTTCGCGAGCATACGGCCGGCGATATCCAGGAGCGCGCCCGCCGCGAGCTCGCTGACGTCACCGCGCGTCGGCGCTAGAACGCTGCGTCGAGAGAGACTTCGCCCTCGACGCCCACCTGGTACGCGGAGACGCGGCGCTCGAAGAAGTTCGTCACTTCCTGGACGTCCTGCAGCGCGAGGAAGCCGAACGGGTTCTTCACGTTGTACTGCGGCGACATGCCGAGCGTCGTCAGGCGCTGATCCGCCGTGTACTCGAGATACTGGCGCACTTCGTTGACGGACAGACCGGCGATGCCACCCGCGAGGAGGTCGGCCGCGAACTGCGTCTCGCACTCGATCGCATCGGCCATCATCGTGCGCACGTCGCGCTCGAGGTCGGCATCGAACAGCTCCGGCTCTTCCGCGCGGACGGTCTTCACGACTTCGAACGCGAACGCCATGTGCGCACTCTCGTCGCGGAACACCCAGTTGGTGCCGCCGGCGAGACCGTGGAGGAGGCCCTTGCTGCGCAGGAAGTACACGTAGGCGAACGCGCCAAAGAAGAACAGGCCTTCGATGCACGCGGCGAAGCAGATGAGGTTCAGCAGGAACTGCTTGCGCTGTGCCTGCGTGTCGAGCTGATCGAGCTTGCCGATGGAGTCCATCCAACGCAGGCAGAAGTCGCCCTTCTTCTTGATCGACGGAATCGTCTCGATCGCCGAGAAGGCCTTCTGGCGCTCCGCGTGGTCCGGCACGTAGGTGTCGAGCAGCGTCAGGTAGAACTGCACGTGCAGCGCCTCTTCGTAGAGCTGGCGCGAGAGGTACATGCGCGCCTCGGGCGCATTGATGTGCTTGTAGAGATTGAGCACCAGGTTGTTCGCGACGATCGAGTCACCGGTCGCGAAGAACGCGACGAGGCGATGGATGAGGTGGCGCTCGGCCGGTGTCATCTTCGCGAGGTCCGCAAGGTCGGTCGAGAAGTCGACCTCCTCGACGGTCCACGTGTTCTTGATCGCGCCGCGATACATCTCGAAGAACTCGGGATACGCCATCGGCCGCAGCGTCAGGCACATGCCCGGATCGAGCAGGCGTGCAGGGCGCGCGGAGGTGTTCGGGGCGCTGCCCGTCGCGAACGTCGCCGTGGGGATGGCCGTCGGGATCGTCGGCGCCGCATCGGCGAGCGAGGGCACGGCGAACGGATCAGCGAAGGTATCGGTGTTCACTGGCAGGCCTCGCAGGACTCGGGGTTCTCGAGAGAGCAAGCGATCGCTGCTTCGTCTTTGATCGGCGCGGGCATCTGCACGGTGGGCACGGTGTGCTCGCCCGTGGTCTTCGCGATGCGCGTGGCCGGGCGCGAGCGCAGGTAGTAGGTGGTCTTGAGGCCGCGCTTCCAGGCGTGGAAGTACATCGCGGACAGCGCGCCGATGTTCGGGCTCTCGACGAACAGGTTCAGCGACTGGCTCTGGTCGATGAACGCGCCGCGGTCGGCGGCCATGTCGATCAGCGAGCGCATCGGGACTTCCCAGCACGTGCGGAACATCGTGCGGACTTCGATCGGGAGCTCGGTGAGACCCTGGATGGATCCCTCCGCGCGGACGATGCGGAGGCGCGTCTGCTCGTTCCACAGACCGAGCGTCTTGAGGTGGTCGACGAGATACCGGTTGATCTGGATGAAGTCGCCGGAGAGCGTCTCGCGCTTGAAGAGGTTGGAGACCTGCGGCTCGATACACTCGTAGCAACCGGCGATCGACGCGATGGTTGCGGTCGGAGCGATCGCGATGAGGAGCGAGTTGCGGAGGCCGACGCGCTTGATGTCCTCGCGCAGTGCATCCCAGCGCGCCGTGTCGGACGGGGTCACGCCCCACGCGTCGAACTGGAGCTCGCCCTTGGCCGCGCGCGTCTCGTCAAAGCGCGGGTGCTTGCCCTTGTCCGCAGCGAGCTCGACCGACGAGGAGAGTGCGGTGAAGTACACCTCCTCGGCGATCTTCTTGGACAGCTCGCGCGCCTCGGGTGCATCGAACGCCCAGCCGAGCTGGAAGAACACGTCCTGGAGGCCCATCACCCCGAGGCCGACCGGACGCCACGCCATGTTCGAGCGCTTGGTGGCCGCGATCGGGTAGTAGTTGAGGTCGATCACGCGGTCGAGCTGGCGAACCGCCGTGCGAACGGTGCGCGCGAGCTTGGCGAAGTCGAATGCGCCGTCGATGACGTGGCGCGAGAGGTTCACCGATCCGAGGTTGCAGACGGCGGCCTCGTCACCCGACGTCACCTCGATGATCTCGGTGCACAGGTTGGACAGGTGCACCGTGCGGCCGGGGAGAGCGGTCTGGTTGCACGCGCGGTTGGACGCATCCTTGAACGTCATCCAACCGTTACCGGTCTGCGCGAGCGTGCGCATCATCCGGGCGTAGAGGTCGCGCGCCTTGATCGTCTTGTAGGCGAGGCCTGCTGCCTCGGCCGCTTCATACGCGGCGTCGAACTCCGCGCCCCAGAGGTCCGGCAGCGTCGGGACGCGCTTCGGATCGAACAGGCTCCAATCGCCGTTCGCCTCGACGCGCTTCATGAACAGATCCGGGATCCAGTTCGCGATGTTGAGGTTGTGTGTGCGGCTCGCTTCGTCGCCGGTGTTGTCGCGCAGCTCGAGGAACGGCTCGATGTCCGCGTGCCACGGCTCGAGGTACACGCACGCCGCGCCCTTGCGCTTGCCACCCTGATTGACGGCGCACACCGACGCATCGAGCGTCTTGAGCCACGGGACGATGCCGTTGGAGTGGCCGTTGGTGCTCTCGATCAGCGAACCGCGCGAGCGCACGCGGTGATATGCGAGGCCGATCCCGCCGGAGAACTTGGAGAGCAGCGCGACGTCCGTGTAGCGCTGGTAGATCGACTCGAGGTGATCCTCCGGCGAGTCGAGCAGGAAGCAGCTCGAGAGCTGTTCGTGCGACGTGCCCGCGTTGAACATCGTCGGCGAGCTGGGCAGGTACTCGAGCGTCGAGAGCAGGCGGTAGAGCTCGAGCGCGTCGCTCATCGACTCCGTGAGCGCGCACGCGATGCGCAGGAAGAACTGCTGGACGGTCTCGATGACGAGGCGCGTCTCGGGGTGGCGCAGGAGGTAACGGTCGTAGACCGTGCGCAGGCCGAAGTACTCGAACTCGCCATTGCGCTCGACGACGATCGAGTCGTTCAGCTTGCGCGCGTTCTTGCTGACCATGTCCGCGAGGCGCGCATTCACGAGGCCCAGCTTGTGAGCATTGCCGATCGATTGGCTGAACGCGTGGATCTCCTGGTTGCGGACCTCTTTGTCGATATAGGTCGCGAGGAGGCGGGCGGCGAGCTTGCCGTACTGCGGCTCCTCGGTGATGAGCGAGGCCGCCGTCTGGATCGAGAGACGGTCGAGCTCGCTCGTCGTCGCGCCGTCGTAGAGGCCGCTGATCGTCTTGGTCGCGATGCGCATCGCGTCCACGTCCGTGAGGCCGATGCAGCAGCGGTTCACGGCGCGCAGGATCTTGTTGAGGTCGACGGGCTCGCTGCCGCCGTTGCGCTTGCCCACTCGCATCGTCGTCGAGATCGGTCCCGAGTCACGCACCGCGGGATATCCGCCAGACCCACTCGCGTGGGGACCAGAGCCATCCGCACTCGCGAGCGGAGCGCTCGAGCTAGTGGCGGGGATGTTGGCGGTGTCGGTGGTTCGGGTCTCGATCAGCATCTAGCTCCTCCTCGGCAGTGAAAAGACAAAAAGGGGGAGTGCAGCGCTGGGCGAGCGCCACTCGACAAAGCTCCCCCGAGCTGTCGGATGCGTCCATGCAGGCAGGTATTCGGACTCGCGAGCTATGCCCCGTGACGGGCGCCTACTGACCACGGTTGATGTGGAGGTCGTTCTCGCTTACCGCTGCGGGGCAGTCCGAGCATTTCACTCGGTTCCCTTTCCAGCGTGGATATGAAGTCGTGATTAGCTCGTTGTCTCTTCTAGTCCTCTGCGTAACGCCACGGCAACTTCCGGACGCTAGATCTAGGGGTGGGGATCTCCCCACGCGCACTAGATAGCCCATCACTCTGACAGTCAGCGATCGTTGGTGATGCGGACGCGCGCGATCAGCTCGCGGAGCTCGGCGTCGTCCACCGCTTCGACTTCTTTGACGATCTGCTCGCGCGCGGCGCCGGTCGCGGGAGCGACGGCAGGCGCGATGTACTTCGGCTTGGTGCGCAGCTGCGGTACCAGCGTCGGCTTGGTGCGCGACGAGCCGGCGAGGCGGAAGCGAATGTCCTCGAACAGCGCGGGCTGACCGAAGCGCTCGAGCAGGCCCGCGAGCAAGCGCGGCTTGAGCATGTTGAGCTCGTGCATCCACGCGCTCGTGACGACCTCGATGATCAGCACCCGCTCCTGGATGCCGTGCGCACGTGTCTTGGACGCGATCTTCGCGCCGACGAGGTCGACCCACTCGGTGACGAGGCGCTCCGCGCGCACTTCGTCGGCGATGCCGCGCAACTTGAGCGCGTTTGCGATCGCGAGTCGTGCGGGAAGCGCTTCCTTGAAGCGCAAGGCGCTCTTGGGCACCGTGAAGCGCTTGCCGCCCGGTGGGGACTTCAGCGGCGGTCGCTTGGCGCCCGAGCTCACGCGGCCCGGAGGCGGCGGATCAGCTCGCGCAGCCGGCGGTCGCCGTCACCGTCGCGGCTCATGAAGCGCAGGCCCGAGCCACCGGAAGGGGTGTGATAGGAGACCTTGCCGGCGATCGCGATCGCCGCCGCTCCACCGGGCGGAACGACCTCGAGGGTCAGGTCCGTATCGATCGGGAGCGGTTCCGTGGTCGTGAGCAGCGCACCGCCGACACCGATCTCGGAGATGGCGCAGGTAATGAAGTTGGAGCTGTTGGTGATGCGATAGCGAACGTCGACGGACACCGGCAGGCGATGGTGCTTGCGGCGCGGAACGTCGGTGCGCTTGCCGCTGAACACCTCGTGAAGGAACGTGAGCTTGGTCTGCTCGTCGGGCGCGAGGTCGATCGTGGCACCCGCGCGCACGCGCATGCGGGGCAGAGCGGGGCGCCAGGCCTGAACCGCACCGCGCACGAGCACCTTGTTTGGGAGCAGCGACGAGGCAACTTCGATGATGACCTGCTGGCCAGCCTCGAGCTCGTCGGTGGTCGGCACGAACACGGGTTCGGTGATCGACTCGCTGGGAGCGAGCTCGCGCCATTCCTCGGCGGTCCGGATGCGGAGCTTCAGGATCACCATCTCGACCGAGGGCGACCCTAGCAAAAAGACGAGCTTAGTGCCGGGCGTTCTTGCCGAATCGGATCGACCAGACCTTCAAGAGCGCTTCCGCGACGATGCCGCGCGACATCTTGGATTTGCCAACTTGGCGATCGATGAAGACGATCGGCGTCTCGACGAGGTGCAGACCCCGTTTGATAGCGCGGTACTTCATCTCGATCTGGAACGAGTAACCGTTGGACGTGATCGAGTGGAGGTCGATCGCTTCGAGAGCGGCGCGGCGCCAGCAGACGAAGCCAGCGGTGACATCCTGCACGTCGATGCCGAGGATGGTGCGCGCGTAGAGGCTGCCGCCCTTGGAGATGATGTTGCGGCCGAGGCCCCAACCCTCGACGCCGCCACCGGGCACGTTGCGCGAGCCGACGACGAGGTCCGCGCCATCCTCGGCGAGCGAGAGCATCTGCGGCAGGTACTTGGGGTCGTGGCTGCCGTCGGCATCCATCTCGAACAGGTAGTCGTACCCGCGGGCGAGGCCCCAGGTGAATCCCTCGACGTACGCGGTGCCGAGGCCGAGCTTTCCGGCGCGGTGCATCACGTTGATCCGGGGCTCGGTCTTGGCCATCTCGTCGATGATGTCGCCCGTACCGTCGGGCGAGTTGTCGTCGACGAACAGGAGCTCGCAGCCGGGGAGGGCAGCGAGGAAGCGCGCGGCGATGGTCCGCACGTTCTCCTTCTCGTTGTAGGTGGGGACGACGATCAGCGATCCGGCCATGGCGGCGCGGACAGTAGCCATCCGAGGGGCAGGCTGCAACGTCACCCGGCACTCGTGCGTCTTGCGGGCTATGCTTCCTCCTGTGAGGCGTCGCGCCTGGATGTACGTGCTCACCGTCGCGGCACTCCTGGTGCCGGCGGGCGGTATCGCGTACCTCGGCGTGGTCTCGTATCGCGAGGAGCGCGGTGCCATCGCGGCCCAGGACAGGCGCCAGAGCGAAGTGGCGGCTGGCGTCGCAGCGCGCATCGACAGGGCGATCACGGACGGGCTCGACGAGGTCGACCGCGCGGTCGCGATCGGACCCGTGACGAGCTCGGCGGTCCATCTCGACTCTCCCGTGGCGGCGCACTGGTTCTGGATCGACGGCACGCAGCGCCTGCGGGTGCCGCGACCGATCGACCCTCGCGATGACGCTGATCGCGGATCGCTCGAGAAGGGCGCGCCATGCGCGGCAGGTGCGCAGCTCGAGGAGTGCGTGCGCGAGCTGTCCACTCGCGAGCAGCGCGTCGGCAAGTTGCGCGCCGCTCAGCGCGCAGAAGCGTGCCGTGGCGACGGATGCGCGACGCAACTCGCGGAAGCGAAGCGGCAGTACGTAGCGCTGGTCGCGTTTGACGATACGGGTCCGGCAGCGCTGCTCGGTCTCGCTCGCATCAACGCGCGCGTCGGAGATGGGAAGGCGCTGCAACAGACGCTCGGAGATCTCGAGCGCCGGTTTGCGGATCGGTCGCTGGAAGGAATCAGCGTCGGTCTGGTTGTCGCGATGCTTCGCTCGACAGCGCCGGGCGCACTGCTCGACGTGGCCGACGATGTGCTCGCGAACAAGTACGTGCTGTCGACGTACGATCGCGTTGGCGTGTTGTCTCGCATCCGAGCGCGCCTCGGCGACGAGCTCCCACCAGCGGAGGCGACGCGGCGTGCGACGCTCGAGCAGCGCATCGAGGAGATCAAGAGTGACGCGCGTGCGGCGGCGGGCCTTGCCGACGATCAAGCCGAGATCCAGCGGACGGCCACGACCGGATGGATCGGGCGCACCGCATCGCGCGAGCCGGGGCGCACGCTGATCTATCGACGCCGCGCCGACGGTGGGATCATCGGCATGTCCGTCGACGCGCGCATTCTGGAGCAGGCCGCCGGGGCGCCGCCCTCATCGTTCGCGGTCGGGGCGCGGGCGCTGGTGCTGCCCGTGGGTGGCTCGCCTGCACCTGGCTGGCGTCGGCTCGGTGATCAGGTCTCGATCGCGGAAGGGCTTCCCCAGCTCTCGCTCGCCATCGTGAACCCGACGAGCGCGCCCGATCCGCGCGATGCGGTGATCGCCGAGCGCTCGCAGCGCCACGTCATCTACACGTCCGTGCTGGCCGTCGCGCTCGCCGCCGGCTTGTTGCTGTTGATCCGCAACGCCGTTCGCCAGCGCGAGCTCGCGCAGCTCAAGAGCGACTTCGTGTCGACCGTGTCGCACGAGCTAAAGACGCCGCTCACGTCGATCCGGATGTTCGCGGAGATGCTCGAACAAGGCGTGGCCAAGGGCGATCCCGCCAAGATGGCCCGGTACCACGGTGTCATTGTTCAGGAGAGCCAACGCTTGGGACTCCTCATCGCAAACCTCTTGGACTACGCGCAGATCGAGAAGGGCACGCGTCGCTATGCGCCGAGCCGCAACAGGGTCGCCGCGCTGTCGCAGCTCGCAGTGACCACATTCGAGACGCTGCGCGACCCCGAGGGACAGCGCAACATCATCGAAGTGACCGTGTCTCCGGAGGCGGAGCCTGCCGAGGTGGAGGTCGATCGCGACGTTGTCGTGCAAGCCGTGCTGAACCTGCTCGCGAACGCGACCAAGTACGGCGGGACGGACTCGCCCATCGAAGTGGCCCTGACGGCCGATGCGACATCAGCGGCGATCAGCGTGCGCGACCACGGCCCCGGCATTCCTGCGTCGGAGCAGCCCCGCATCTTCCGCGAGTTCTATCGCTCGCCCGAAGCGTACCGCTCCGGTGTCGAGGGCACCGGCCTGGGGCTCGCGCTCGTGAAGCGCCACATCGAAGCGCTCGGCGGCACCGTCGAGGTTGCCTCGATCGTCGGCGAGGGCGCCACGTTCACCATCCGCTTCCCGCGGGCAGTAGCGGAGACCGCATGACGCGCATCCTGGTCATCGAGGACGATCGTTCGATCCGCATGGGTCTCGTGGATACGCTCACCGCGAAGGGCTACGAGGTGGACGCGGTCGCGCGCGGCGCAGAGGGTGCTGACAAGGCATCGTCCCAGCGCTTCGATCTCGCCGTGCTCGACGTGATGCTCCCCGACATCGACGGCTTCGAGGTCCTGCGCCGCATTCGCACGGGGCCCGCGCGCAAGCTCGCCGTCATCATGCTGTCCGCGCGCGGTGCCGAGCACGATCGCGTGCGTGGCCTCGAGCTCGGCGCCGATGACTACGTCACCAAGCCGTTCTCGCTCAACGAGCTGCTCGCGCGTGTCGCGACGGTGCTGCGCCGTTCGGAGAGCACGAGCTCCGAGCCGGCCGCGCTGACGTTCGGTGGCATCGAGATCGATCTCGTCGGTCAGGTCGCCACGCGCGCCGGCGAGCGCTTGGAACTTCCGAACCGCGCGTTCTCGATCCTGCGCACGTTCGCGCGTCGTCCCGGCGAAGTGGTCAGCCGCGACACGCTGATGGACGAGGCGTGGGGCGCGGACGAGTATCCGAACGCGCGCACCGTCGATAACCTGCTCGTCAAGCTGCGCCGCGCGCTCGAGGACGACACCGACAAGCCGCGCTATCTCGTGACGGTTCACGGTGCCGGCTACAAGCTCGATGTCCCGCGCGATGCCGTCCGCTGGACGGGAGGCGCCAAGTGAAGCGCGTCGTGCTCCTCGCGTTGCTGTCCGCGTGCGCCGATTCGGCCCCGAGCGGCGGCGCGTCGGCGCCGTTGGCCAGCGAGCCGCCCGCGGTGGCCGATCTCTCGCGCGGAATGACGACGGAGCTCGACGGGGTGCGCCCTGCGTTCGCCGACGCCGTGCTCGCGGAGCTGCTCGGCGACAATGACCTCGCGCGCGCGAACTACGAACGTGTCCTTGGCGACGGCGACGTGCCGTCCTCGCTCGCCGCTCGTGCCGCCCTTCACCTCGCGCAGCTCGAGTCGCGCGCGGGCAACTCGCGCAAGGCGCTCGACCTGGTCGTGCGCGCCGCTTCTCTCGCGCCCGGCGACAACGCGATCGCCGAGGGCTTCGCGCAGGTCAGCGCGGATTCGGGCGCCGCCTCGGGCAACGACAACATTCCCGGTCCGCCGCCCGGCACGACGCTCGCGGGTGTCGACGCAGCCACCGCCAAAGCGTTCGCGGCCGCCGAGCGACAGCTCGTCGCGGTTCACCGGTTGCGGGCCCGACCGGTGATCGAGGCATTGTCCTCGTCGATCCGGGCGAAGGAAGCTGCGACGGAGAACACGGTCGGCATGTATCGCGCTGTCGCCGCGGCGGGCGGACTGGCCACCGTCGCTGGGCACTACCGTGCCGGAAGCCTGTATCACGACCTCGCGCTCGGCCTGCTGTTCGAGCTGCCGCCGGAGCTCGATGCAAACGTCGCGGCTGGTTTGCGCAGCACACTACGAGGCCGTGCTCGCGGCTATCTGCGGAAGGCGGTCGCCGAGTACGACCTCGCTGTTGCGGTGCCCCCGCAGCCCGATGGAGAGCTGTGGCACCTGGCAGCGGAGACCGACCGCAGTGCGGCTCGTGGGCTCCTCCCCGGCGAGTAGGATCAGAAAGTAGTGCCTGACCCTGGCGTGGTGACGTAGGTAAGAACGCAGTGCCTGACCCTATCGTCTGGATCGACGGCCACGAGGTCGCCGCGGAGAGTGCCTCGATCTCGATCTTCGACCGCGGCCTGCTCTACGGCGACGGGTGCTTCGAGGTGTTGCGTACCTGGGATGGCAAGCTGGTCGAGCGCGAAGCGCACCTGCTGCGCCTCGCGGAGACGGCAGCGTATCTGCAGCTGCGCTGGCGTGGCGTGGATGCGGTGCGGACCGCGGTGCAGAGCGCGCTGCGGTCAGCGCGTACGAGTCGCGGGGACGGAGCGCGTAGTGATGCGCCAGACCACCGGGTCCGCATCGTCCTGACGCGGGGGCCGGGGGCGTTGAGCGTGCCGATGCGCGAGGCAGGCCCGGGGCGAGAGATCGTGATCGTCGAGGAGATCGCGCCCGAGAGCGACGCGGCACGGGGGGCGGTGCAGGCGATGCGCCTGGCGACAGTGGATTTTGACCTCCCCAGGCGACCGGGCCGCGGGCACAAGACGCTCGCCTATCTGGACCACGTCATCGCGAAGGAGCTGGCGCGCGAGGCGGGCGCAGACGATGCGATCCGGTGCAGCGCGGACGGCCACGTCGCCGAGGGAGGCACCTTCAACCTGTTCGTTGTCGACGGTGAATACGTCCGGACCCCGCACGTCGATCAGGGAGTCCTGCCCGGCATCGTCCGGGCGCGCGTGCTCCGTATATGCGAACGACTGGGTCTCCCCACGAACGTGGGACCAATCCCGCGGTTGGTGCTTGCCGGCGCGACAGAGGTGTTCGCAACGAGCAGCATTCGCGGCGTCGTGCCGGTAGTCAGCATCGACGCCCGCGCGCTGAGCAGTGGGGAAGTCACGCAAAAGGTCGCAAGAACTTTTGTCGAGGAGATGCTCGCCGGAGGTTGACGCGTTTCGGTGCGTTGCGGCTGCCGTTCCGAGGGGGAGAATTGTTATAGTGACCTCGATGGCCAAAGACGGCCGAGCGTTGCGCGAGGAAGCTGCCGAGGCGACTGCTTCAGGCAAGCACAAGCGCGCGCTCGCGGCATACCTCGAGCTCGAACGGCTCGAGCCGCGCGACGCGCAGTGGGCCAAGCGGGCAGGCGAGACCTATCGCAAGCTCGGCAACAACAAGAACGCGATCGAGGCGTTCGAGCGGAGCGCCGACCGTTACTCGCAAAACGGGTTCCTCGTCCAGGCGATCGCGGTCTCCAAGCTCATCCTCCAGGTTGATCCGCAGAACGCGGCGGCGCTGAATAAGCTCGCGCAGCTCAACGAGCAGGCGGGGCAGGGACCGACGAGGGCGCAGGGCTTTGCCGAGAACAACCCGGCGCTGCACACCGATCCGAACGTCCAGGCGATCCGGCGCACCGGGGCGATCACGGGCCTCCAGCTCTCGCCGGAGGAGGCTGCCGCCGCCGAAGCACTCGGCGTCGTCGGGCCACGCGGCGTCGGCGTGGGGACCGGCTCGACGTCGGCAATTCCTGCGCTGCGCAGCGCGATGGGGTCGATCGTCGGCAACGCGCCCGGCCCCAATGCCCACGGACCTGGGATGCCGCGCGCAGGAACGGATCCGGGCTCGTATCCATCGCGACAGAAGCCGCCGACGCAGCACCCACCGCTGTCGACGCTACCCACGCGCAAGAACCCGACGACACCTCCGCCGTACAGCGCGTCGCCGATCGCCGTTGCCCGCACCAAGAGCAGGCCCGTGCGTCTGCCGACCGGTGCCGCGATCGAGGTCGTGAAGCTCTCCGAACAGATGTCGCACGCGATGGTGTCGAGCCCCGGCGTGCACGTCATCCCGATCGACGAGGACGAGTTTCTGGAGCTGGACGCGGCGAGCTCGCCGAGGATCGACGTCGACGTCGATCCAGAGGAGCCGGTCGCCGCGGATATCGAAGAGCTCGACGAGCTGGAGCTCGAGGACATCGAGGAGATTCCGCTCCCTGCACCGCGCGCTGTCTCGACGATCGCAGCGCGTGCGCTCGCGCAAACGCCGCTGTTCGCGGGCCTGCCCAAGGACGCACTCGAAGCGCTCGTCTCGAACCTCGCTCTCGTTCCCCTCGAGCACGGCGCCGTGCTGTTCCGCGAGGGCGACGTCGGCGACGCGCTCTACGTCATCGTCGAGGGTGAAGTGTCGGTGCAGGCCGAGGGACCGCCGCGCGTGGAAATGGCACGCCTGGGCCCGGGCTCGTTCATCGGTGAAGTGGCACTGATGACCGATCAGCCGCGCTCGGCGACAGTGCAAGCGCTCCAGACCAGCGAGCTCCTGCGCATCGATCGGCAGACGCTCTCTCGCGTTCTCGCGGACCACGGCGACGTGCTGCGCGCGGTGCTGCGCTTCGTGCGCGACCGCCTCGTCGATCGCTGGATGCGCACGAGCCCGCTGTTTCGCCCCTTCACGGAATCCGAGCAGCGCTCGCTCGCGGGGCGCTTCATGTTTCTCGAGATCGAAGCGTCGACGAAGCTGCTCGCCGCCGGAGCGCGCCCGGACGGTCTGTACATTGTCCTCGCGGGTCACTTCGAGGTCGTGCGCGGTGGACAGGTGATCGCGAAGCTCGGCCCCGGCGATCTCATCGGCGAGACAGCGCTGCTCTCTGGCGGTCACTTCAAGAGCGACGTCATGGCCCGCGGCAAGGCGCTCGCGCTGTGCCTGCCTGCCAAGGACTTCCGCGAGATGATCATGACGCACCCGCACGTGCTCGAGGTCCTCGGCGAAGCAGCCGAGCACAGCCGCAAGCTCCAGATCCTGTAGCCCCCCGCTGGCGGTACACTGGTTTGGTGAGGTCGACGGTGTGGATCGTGGGAGTCGCGCTCGCGTGCGCTGGTTGCGTCGCACCTAACCTCGTCGACTGCGGCGACGGCACGGCGTGCCCGGTGAGCAACGTCTGCGATACAGCTCATCATACGTGCGTCTCGCCGGAGCAAATCTCGATCTGCGACGGGCAGGACGAGTTCTCTGTCTGCATGACGACCGCGCTGACGGGGCGGTGCTTCGGTGGCGTCTGCATGTCGAGCGGATGCGGCAACGCGATCAAAGAGCCCGACGAAGCGTGTGACGACGGCAATACCGACGACGGCGACGGATGCAGTCACGATTGCGGCTCGCTCGAGACGTGCGGCAACAACATCAAGGATCCAGGCGAGGGCTGCGACGATGGCAACCTCGTCTCGCACGATGGCTGCGACTCGGCGTGCGAGGTGGAGGCGCGCATCTGGGACCTCATCGGCATCTCGCCGACCAATCCGACGCGTCACAACTCGGTGTGGAATCCGGTCACGAAGCACGTCGTTACCGTCGAGGCACCGTTCGTGTGGGAGTGGGATGGGGTTGCCGCCTCGTGGTCGATCGTCGGGCGGTCGGTCCCGACGAATCTCGATCCCTCGTACCAGGTCGTCTACGACGCGAAGCGAGATCGAATCGTCGCGATCGATCAGAAGCAGCTGCTCGAGTGGGACGGCGCGACATGGACATCGCGGGTGATCACGGGACAGTCCGCAGACGGCCTTCTGTCGGCGACGTACTTTCCAGATAAGGAGTCGCTGTTCGTCGTCGGGAACAAGCAAGGCCAGCTCGCGGGCTTCACGATTCCGTCCGATGCCCCGGCGTGGACCATGTCGGATCTCCCGGCGCGCAGTCTCACCGCCGGCACGGACGTCATCGCGGCGTACGACGCGACGGCTCTCGACCTGGTGGTGATCATCAGCGGGTTGGGGGGCGAAGCTGATCGCCACACGCCAACTGGATGGGTGAAGGCGGGCGCGCCGAAGGACAACTACGCCGGCTTCAACGTCACCTACGATCCGATCCGCAACGCGATCGTGGCCTTCGGTGGCTACTCCCTCGCTGACTCCACGCCGCTCTACGCTGGCTTCACGCTCAACTGGTCCGATGGAAAATGGACGCAGTGGTCGAACGAATTCTCCAAGGGCCGGAGCACGGCCATGGCATGGGCGGACGGCGTGACTCTGTACGCCGCGGGCGGCTCTGCGATCGCAGATGACGGTGGGCAGACGTCGACCGACTCCCTGATCTCGATCGATCCGCTGGTGGACGAGACGCCGCTCAAGCCGACGGCGACGGTGCGCTGGGTTGCTGCGCTTCCTGAAGAGCGCGCGTTACTCGCGGTCGCCGTCGACGGCACGACGTGGAAGTTCACCGACCACTGGATGAAGCTCGCGCCCGTGCACCCGGCATTGGCGACGTCGTGGTCGGGCGTCTACGATCCAGTCCGCGGCGGCGTGCTCGCGTGGGATCGCATCACGCTCAAGACCTCGCTGTATGCGAACGGCGACTGGACGGACCTCGACGTCGCCGTCACGAACAACTCCTGCTTTCCGCTCGATTCGATCACCTACGACTACGCGAACACGCGCGAGATTGGCTGGGCGAGCGGCAAGACATGCGTTCTGTCCAGCACGGGCGGAGCGTGGCAACAGCTCACGTTTGTCGCCACGTTCGGCGGAAGCGCGACGATCGGCTACGACGCGATCGCACGTCACGCCGTGCTGCTCGATAGCAGCGCGAGCGTGGAAGGCCTCTACGACATCGCGGACGCCCCCACGCAGATGAACGCGTTCCAGTGGGTGAAGTCGCTCTCGCCGGGCGCCAACTACCGCGTGATCTCGAACCTCGACTACGGATCGCTGAACCTCGTGCCCACGGTGGCGAATCTGCCGTTGTGGCAGCGACGGACGGAGACCTGGCACAACCTCGGTCCACCGCCGGCGGTGTTCGACGGTCTCGGGGTGGCGGTGCGCGGTCGCGCGATGCTGCTCGCGGGCGGTGCGCGCGTCGTCGAGATTTTCGGGTTCGATGACGGCGCGCCCGTCGAGTCCTGCAGTCCGGGCGAGGACGCCGATGGCGATGGCGCGATGGGCTGCGCGGATCGCGACTGCTGGGCGACGTGCACGCCGCTGTGCCCGCCCGTCGATCCTTCCTGCAATCCGCTCTGACTACTTGGTCGGAATCTTGTCGACCGGGATGCCCTGCGAAGGCGCCTTGTCCTTCGTCGGCGTCCTGGTCTCGGGCCCGATGCTCTTACCGAAGGGGTTCCAGCCGAACGCCGTCGCTGTCAGGCCACCCGACAGGATCAGGTAGACGATCCCGATGAGCAGGTGCGTGCGCCGGCCCATGCCGTAGAGTCCGCCGCGCTTCTGCGCCTGCTCCTGCTCCGGCGCGCTGCGGAACGCGAGTCTGAGGCGGTAGACCCCGAAAATCATGACGAGGGCGGCGATGCCGAGGACCAGCCACACCGGGATGCGCATCGCGGTGACATAACACGCCACCGAACAGGTGGCTCCTGCAGTAGCCGCTGGCGCGTAAAACCCTTCGCATTGACAGGGCCTTAACTGGTGGTCCAGAGTGCGCCTCCTCGACACGTTCCCGCCTCATGAATACCCAGGCGAAGTACAAGAATTCCGCGGCGTTCTATGACGTCGACGGCACGTTGATCAAGATCAACATCGTGCACACGTTCGCGTACTACGCGGGCCGTCACGCATCGCTCGCGCAGAGCGCGATCAACACGCTCAAGACGGCGGTTTCGATCCCGATGTTCTGGGCGGCGGACAAGCTGTCGCGGAAGTACTTCAACGAGATCTTCTATCGTTCGTACGAAGGGCAGAGCGAGGACCGCCTCGTCACGCTCTCCGAGGAGCTGTTCGAAGACGTCATCAAGCCAAACATTTATCCGCGCGCGAAGGACCTCATCGAAGAGAGCCGCCGTGCGGGATGTCGCCAGGTGCTGCTGAGCGGCGCGCTCGACTTCACGATGCGTCCGCTCGCTCGGTACCTCGGCGTCGATGATCTGATCGCGAACCAGCTCGAGTTCGTCGACAACTACGCGACCGGCAAGCTCAAGAAGCCGTTCATCGCCGGCGCGTCCAAAGCGGATGTGATGCGTGCGTACTCCAAGGAGCACGGTATCGATCTGTCGGAGTCGTGGGCCTACAGCGACTCGTTCAGCGACTACGCGATGCTGGCGGTCGTCGGTCATCCGACGGCGTGCAACCCCGACATGCGGCTGCGTGCGATGGCAAAGAGCTATGACTGGCCGATCTTGGATCTCGATGAAGACCCCGCGCGTTCGAACGCACGCCGTCCACAAGGGATGGCTCCGTTGAAGAAGAGCGCGCGACCGCTACGTACTGGAAAGGCTGACTGATGCGCGCGATTCGTCCCAAGACCCGCACCCACACGCGCGAGCACATCACGACGATCGATACCGATTCGGCGCCGCGCCTGATGTGGAACGGCGAGAACCTGACGATGGAGGACCTCCCCGTCGGTACGCGCGTGATCTACCCGAAGCGTCCGATGACGGCGGTCGCGAACCCCAAGGCGGCGATCCGTTACGCGCTCAATCATCCAGAGGGCAACTCGTCCCCGCTGCACGCGCTCTTGAAGCCGGGCATGAAGGTCACGATCGCGGTCGACGACATCTCGATGCCGCTCCCGATGATGAAGACGCCGGACGTGCGTCAACTCATCCTCGAGATCGTGTGCGAGATGCTGGCCGATGCCGGCGTCGACGACGTGCACATCATCATCGCTCTGGGACTCCACCGTCGCATGCACGACTGGGAGATCAAGCGGATGGTCGGCGAGAAGGTGTGGAACGCGTACTGGCCGGATCGCCTGTACAACCACGACGGCTGCGACCCGGATGGAATGGTCATCCTCGGAAAGACGCATCACGGCGAGCTCGTCGAGATGAACCGTCGTCCGGCCGAGAGCGATCTGACGATCTACGTGAACCTCAACTTCGTGCCGATGAACGGCGGCAACAAGTCGATGGCGGTTGGTCTGTGTGGCTACGAGTCGCTCAAGGCGCACCACACGCCGCACGGCATCGTGCAGTCCAACTCGTTCATGGATCCGCCGAAGAGCTACCTCTCGCACTCGTTCAAGCGGCAGGGCGACCTCGTCGAGAAGACGCTCAAGGTCTTCCACATCGAGACGGTGCTCAACAACAAGTGCTTCGACGGACCGCTCTCGTTCCTCACCAAGAACGAGGACGACTGGGGCGAGGGCGATCGCCTCAAGTATCAGGCGATGAAGTGGACACTCGACAAGCTGCCGTTCGCAGCGCGCCGCGAGATCTTCATGCGCACGCCGGCGTCCTACGAGCTGATCGCTTGCTACGCGGGCGAGTGCGACCCGACGCACGACAGGACGATCGCGAAGCAGAACGAGCAGAACGTCGTCGAGGTCGATGGGCCCGCCGACATCATGATCTACGGCATCCCGTACATCTCGCCGTACAACGCGAACTCCAAGGCGCTCAATCCGCTGCTCGTGCAGGTGATGGCGCT
>DASYDE010000041.1:0-127098 GCA_036499725.1 Kofleriaceae bacterium | reverse complement strand
GTTCTCGGACCTCCTGTCGGCGAGTGTTGGCTCCGTGACGCAGCGTGGAGAGAGGTTCACGTTCAAGGCCGACGGTGCGGGCAACGACCAAGCGACCGGCGCGCAGATGAAGATCACGGGCGAGTTAGGCGCCGGCTTCTACATCGGCGGTGACATCGAGCTCGCGAGCGTCGATCCGTCGATGGCGTCGATCAAGGTCCTCCCAGGCCCCGAGGCACAGTCGCCGATGATCACCCAAGCAGGAGCGTTCATGGTCGCCGGCGATGCGGTCCTCGGCCAGAGCCGGCGGATCGACGACAGCGTCGAGCTTGGCATCGAGCTCGCGAGCGGCATGCGCGGCGTCGGGTACAGCTTTGACTCGCAGCTCGGCGTCAACGCGGGTTCGACACGCGTGTGGACGAGCGGCGTGATGGCAGAGGCGCGCGCACACGCGGCGGTGTGGCTCACACCTCATGTCGACATCGATCTGTTCGGCGGGCACAGCCTCCTCGACGACGGTCACGTGGTGGGCGTCTCACTCGGCATCGCGGGAACGCCGTACGGTCGCGACTGAAGTGCGGTACACCCGCGGCGTGAAGCGCGCGGTGTTCCTTCTCGTCATGGTGGCGGCGTGTGGATCGTCCGCTCCTCCGACGGGACCGATCGTGAGCGGGAAGGTCGTCGCCAGCAACGTGCTGCGCAGCGACTACGCTGGCTCGGCGCCGTGCGGTGATTGCCACGCGGACATCGAGAAGAAGTGGGCGAAGTCGCCCATGCACAACATGACGCGCGACGCGGCAACAGCCGTGATCAAAGCTCCGTTCGACGGAGCAACGCTGACGCTCGCGGGAGAGACCGCGACGATGTTCACGCAGGGCGGGGCGCGCTTCGTGCGCGTGAAGCAAGCGGGGAAGGAGAAGTTGTTCCGCGTGACGAAGGTCGTCGGCGGTCGGTATCGCGAAGACTTCGTCGGGGTCGACGTGACGGGCGATGCGGATCCGCTGCACGCGAACATCGGCGTCGAGCGCGTGCTGCCCGCGACGTTCGTGTTCTCGACGCAGTCATGGCGCTACAAGGGCTACTCGGTGATGGTGAAGGAGCGGCCGGAGCTGAGCGTGCGCGCGGTGTGGGCGAACGATTGCATCCCGTGCCACAACACGCTGCCGCTGTCGTCGATGCTGTACGACGAGCTGTACGGGCCGGACCTGCCGTCGTACCAGGGCAAGCTCAGCGATCGCGTCCTGCCGAAGTCGCTGATCTGGACGGCGCGTTCCATCAACGACACCAAGCTCGCGAGCGCGCTGCACGACGAGATCAAGTTTCTCGGCGGTGAGCAGCCTGCCGATCCGTCGTTGCATGCCGCGTTACCGGCGGCGGCGATCGCGATGCAGACCCACCTCGATGGTCCCAAGCTCGTCGAGCTCGGCATCGGCTGCGAGGCCTGCCACAACGGTGCGAAGGAGCACGTCGCGGATCCGACCATCAAGCCGACGTACGCGGCGACGAGTGATGTTCTCGCCGTCGTGCCGCCCGGCGGGAGGGCTGCGACGCGCGCGCAATGGATCAACCGCACGTGCGCGAAGTGCCACACGGTGCTGTTCACGCGCTATCCGTACACGTGGGAAGGCGGCGAGCGGAAGCACAACCCGGGTGGCTCGACGACGAACAGCGGCGAAGGACGCGACTTCCAGCTCGGTGGATGCGCGTCGCAGATGGCCTGTACGACGTGCCACGATCCGCACTCCGAAGATCCAGCCGCGGCTCTCGCGGAGCTCGCGACGACCAAGGGCAACAAGGTCTGCGTCGGTTGCCATCCGAAGTACGAGTCCGCAGCGGCGCAGCTACAGCACTCGCATCACAAAGGCGGCTCGGCGGGCAGCGCCTGCATCAGCTGCCACATGCCGAAGAAGAACATGGGGCTCGACTATCACCTCGTGCGCTATCACCGCATCGGATCGCCGACAGACAAGAATCGCGTCGAGAAGGATCGACCGATGGAGTGCGCGCTGTGCCACGCGCAGAAGCCGGTCGAGGAGCTCGCCGCGACGATGGAGCAGTGGTACGGCGCGAAGATCGATCGCGAAGCGCTCAAGCAGCTCTACGGTCCCGACCTCTCGATCTCCACGATGAACGCGACGCTGCTGCGCGGAAAGCCGCACGAGCAGGCGGTCGCGATCGCGACGCTCGGCCTCGATCCCGATGCAACGGCACGCGAGGCATCGATCGCGCTCATCGCGCCGCAGCTCGCGCATCCGTACCCGCTGATCCGCTGGTTCGCGCAGCGCGCGCTCGAACAGCTCACGGGAGAGAGGCTGGGCATGGACCTGAACGCATCTGCAGCGACGCTGTCTGCCCAAGCATCCGCATGGTTAGCGGCGCGCGCCCACCAGTGACGCAGTCGGCCATTGTCCCTGCCTGAAACGGGAGTTACATAGATCTCGATAGCCAAGGTGCGAGTAGCCGGATTTTCCGGCGCCCGACTCCCGACGGCATATCGACAATAGAAAGGCGGAAGGAATGCAGACGACCACTCGTCGCGTCACCATCCAGACACTGCGGCAGATGAAAGAGCGAGGCGAGCGAATCGCCATGCTCACCGCGTACGACGCCACCTTTGCGCGTCTACTCGATGAATCTGGAGCGGATGTTCTCTTGGTCGGCGACTCGCTCGGCATGGTGATCCAGGGTCACGAGACGACCCTGCCGGTCACGCTGGAAGACATCGTCTATCACTGCCGCGCCGTCGCGCGCGGAGCACGTCGGGCGCACGTCGTCGGCGACATGCCGTTCATGAGCTACCAGGCGTCCATCGAGCAGGGCTTGATGGCGGCCGGCAAGCTGATGAAGGAAGGCGGCTGCCACTCGGTGAAGCTCGAGGGCGGCGCCGTTCACGCAGAGCTCGTCTCGCGCATGGTCTCCGCCGGCATTCCGGTGATGGGCCACATCGGCCTCACGCCGCAGAGCTTCCACCAGCTCGGTGGATTCAAGGTGCAGGGCCGCGATGCGGGCGGACGTCAGCGTCTGCTCGAGGACGCGCTCAAGCTCGAAGAAGCCGGCGCGTACGCGATCGTGCTCGAGGCAATTCCGGCGGATATCGCGCGCGAGATCACGGCCGCGCTCTCGATCCCCACGATCGGTATTGGTGCAGGCGCCGGTTGCGACGGGCAAGTGCTCGTCTCGTACGACGCGCTCGGCATGGACGAGACGTTCAAGCCGCGTTTCGTGCGCCGGTACGCGACGCTCGGCCAGACGATCAAGGACGCCATCTCGCACTACGTCGAGGACGTACGCGGCGGCGTGTTCCCGTCCGACGCCGAGTCATTCACGATGGGCGAGAGCAAAGCCGCGCCCGCGCAAGTGGATTCGATGTACTCGAGCGCCGGCAAGAAGCAGTAGATCCCGCTAGTTACCTCATTAGATCGACCGGTCGGGCAGGGCGTTTGAACCTGCCATGACCGCTTACCGGAACGACGTCGACGCTCTCGCCAACCGGCACGCCTCGCTGTCCTCCGAAGTCGCGCAAAAGACTCGCGAAGTGGCGGAGTCCGCGCGCGCGCTGAACGACGCGAAGGCGAAGCAGCGCCTGCCGGTCCTCGACAACATCAAGATCGCGACGCCGTGCCGCGCCGACTGGAATCAGATGGCCGGCGACGAGCGCTCGCGCCACTGCGGCGAGTGCAAGAAGGACGTCTTCAACCTGTCGAACATGACGCGACAGGAAGCCGAAGAGCTGATCCGCGCGAAGAACGGCGATCTGTGTGCGCGCTACTACCAGCGCCACGACGGCACGATCCTTCTTCAGGACTGCTCGGTCGGCATCAAGCAGAAGCGCAAGCGGCGCGTCGTTGCAGGTGCGGTTGCTGCGCTCCTCGGCGGCGGCGCGTTTCTCGCGTACAAGCTCACGCATCACGAGCGATCCGAGGTCGTGATGGGCCTGGTGTCGCCGGAATACGCCCAGAAGCAGGGCGGCATCGAGGCGGCGCGCCCCGACGTCGTCCCACCCGTGATCGAGTCCCGCACCGTGGAGATCAAGTAATGACCGCGTATCGCAACGACGTCGACGCACTCGCGCATCGCCACGCATCTCTCGCCGACGAGCTCGTGCACAAGACGCGCGAAGTCGCGGACGCATCGCGGCTGCTCGACGAGGCAAAGGCGAAGGCGCGCTTGCCGGTGCTCGACAACATTCGCGTCGCGACGCCGTGCCCGGCCGACTGGAATCAGATGACGGGCGATGACCGCGTTCGCGCGTGCGCGCAGTGCAAGAAGGACGTGTTCAACCTCTCGGGGATGACGCGCGACGAAGCACAGTCGCTGATGATCGAGAAGAACGGCGAGCTGTGCGTCCGCTACTTCCAGCGCAAGGACGGCACGATTCTCCTCAAGGATTGTTCGATCGGCATCTCGCAGAAGCGCAAGCGTCGCGTCATCGCGGCCGGCGTGGCGATGCTCCTCGGTGGAGCCGCGTTGCTCGTGTTCAAGCGGCCAGCGCCCGTGAAGGGGCACGAGACAATCGCCGTGGAGCTAGTCCCGTTGATCCCGCCTCCTCCGGCCGACCACGAGATGATGGACGTCGCCGGCGGTATCGGCCCGGCGCCGACCGAGCCGGTCTACGCGATGATGGGCGCACCACCACCGGCGCCGCGTGTCGTGCCCAAGCACACCGCGCACAGTCCCAAGGCGAAGAAGGTCTCCAAGAGCAAAAAGGAAGAGGTCTACAAGTGACCGCGTATCGCAACGACCTCGACGCTCTCTCGACCCGTCACTCGTCGCTCGCGAACGAGCTTGCCGAGAAGACGCAAGAGCTCGCCGATGCGACGAGGATCCTCGAGGAAGCGCGCGCGCAGGCGAAGCGAGCGGTGCTCGATAACATCCACGTCGCGACGCCGTGCTCGATGGATTGGGATGCCATGACGGGGGACGAGCGCGTGCGCTCGTGTGACGCGTGCGACAAGAACGTGTTCAATCTCTCGGGCATGACGCGCGAGGAAGCCGAGGAGCTCATCCTCGAGAAGCACGGCAATCTATGCGTGCGCTACTTCCAGCGCCACGACGGCACGATCCTCCTCCAGGACTGCTCCGTCGGCATCTCGCAGAAGCGCAAGCGCAAGGTGCTCGCGGTAGGCGCGACACTGTTGCTCGGCGGTGCGGCGTTGTTCGCATGGAAGGTCACGCGCAAAGGTGCGCCGACGGCGCACGTCGAGCAGACGTCTGAGCTGCTCGGTCAGGCCCGTGCACCGGCCGTCGAGCCCAGGCGGACCGAGCCGGACCCCGTCATCGTTGCGCGACCACCTGTCGACCCCATCCCCCCCGTGGTGCCGGAGCCTGTCCTCGACATCCGCGGCAGGCTCGCCGTACCGAAGCAGGTCATCGAGAAGAAGGGCGAGGTCCACAAGATGATGGGGGCCGTGGTGCTGCGGAAGGTGCCACCGTCAAAGACGGCCGACGTCGAGTAGGCGTCTCTCTGACACGTCGGTGTGACCCATGACGTTGCGGCACCGACGAGGCTCCGCCTATGCTCCAGCGCATGAGGCGCTTTGTCGTGCTCGCGTGTCTCGTCGCTGGCTGTGGCTTTAGCTCCAAAGGAGCCAACGGCGACGCGGGGCCGACGGGCGATGACGATGCGATGGCGGGCGATGACGCGTCGCCGCCGACCGGTTCCACCTGCGGCAACAGCAACGTCGAGCCCGGCGAGGACTGCGACGACCCGCTCGATCCTGCGTGCATCCAGTGTCACTTCGCATGCGGCAACGGCGTCGTGGATCTCCCTGCGAGCGAGAACTGCGATACGGGCATCGCGAGTGGTGCCGGTGCGTGCCCGACGGCCTGTGACGACAGCGACGCGTGCACGACGGACACGTTGAGCGGCACGGGCTGCGCGGCGAAGTGCGAGTTCGCGGCGATCACGGCCGCGGCGGACGGCGACGGATGTTGCCCCGCGGGCGCGAACGCTAATACGGATAGCGACTGCGCTGCAGCGTGCGGCAACTCGATCGTCGAGGCGGGCGAGGTCTGCGATACGGGCATCGCGAGTGGCGCCGGTGCGTGCCCGACGACGTGCGACGACGGCATGTCATGCACGACGAACAATCTGATGAACATGGGCACGTGTCAGGCGGCGTGCGTCTTCACGCCGATCACGACGAACACCCCCGGCGATGGATGCTGCCGCTCGGGCGCGACTGCTGCACAGGACTCGGATTGCGCGGGTTGCGGCAACGGTGTCGTCGAGGCGGGGCTGGGCGAGACGTGTGACACGGGCATCGCGAATGGCGCGGGCTCGTGCCCGACGACGTGCGCGAGCGACGGCAACGCGTGCACGAACGACATCGTCGTGAATACCGGCACGTGCCAGGCGGCGTGCACGCATCAACCGATCACGGCGGCGGCGAACGGCGACGGCTGCTGCCCGACAGGCGCGAACGCGAACACCGATACCGACTGCCAGCCCGTGTGCGGCAACACCGTCAAGGAAGGCACGGAGCAGTGCGACGACGGCAACATGAACAACACGGACGCATGCAGCAACACGTGCACGACGAACGTGGTGCCGACGGCGTTCCGCTTTGACGACACGCTGAAGCTCGTCGATCCGCACGCCTTCACGACGGTGTTCGGGTTCTGCGTCGACATCACGAGCAACCTCAACGATGCGATCAAAACGGCCGTCGATACCGATGGCAGCGATGCCGACTCGTATCTCGACCTGTCGCCCGTCGCCGTCTTCACACCGCTCGGTCAGACGTCGGCAACGTCGCCACTCGGCGTCTACTTCGCGAATTGCCCGACGGCCACGTCGTGCATGGCGGATCCGACCGCGACGCCGACGATCCTCACCGCGACCAACCAGAGCAGCGGCACGTGCCTCTCGCCCGTCGCGGGCTCCACGCGCGCGAGCTACAATCCGACCGCAAATTCGCCCGCTGGCTCGACGGCGAGCCCGTGCTTCTCGTCAAACACGGCAACCGTCGTGAACATCAGCCTCGGTGGCGTGCCCATCAAGCTCTACAACGCGCGCGTCGGCGCCGTGTACTCCGGCTCGCCGGCGACGAAGCTGATCAATGGCTCGCTCTATGGCTTCTTGCTCGAGAGCGATGCCAACGCCACCGTGCTGCCGAACAGCCTGCCGTCGCAGGTCGCAGGCAAGAAGCTCAGCGCGATCCTCGCGGGCGGTACCGGTAACTGCAAGGGCGGTACGTCGAGCGACAAGGACACGGCTGTCATCGGCGGTAACACGGTGTCGGGCTGGTGGATGTACCTGAACTTCGCGGCGCCAACGACGGCGTGGTCGCCGTAGTCCGCGTTACATTGAGGTTTCATGTTCAAGCTCTATTACGCTGCGGGCGGGTGCTCGATCGCTCCGCACATCGCGCTGCGTGAAGTGGGGAGCTCGTTCGAGCTGCATACGGTCAACCTCAAGACCAAGAAGCTCGCCGACGGCAGCGACTTTCTCGCGGTGAATCCGAAGGGCCAAATTCCCGCGCTCATCCTCGACGATGGGCAGCTGCTCACCGAGGGCGCCGTGATGCTGCAGTACATCGCGGATCTCGATCCATCTCACAACCTCGCGCCGCGCCCCGGAACGATCGAGCGCGTGCGTCTCCAGGAGTGGCTGAACTTCATCGCGACGGAGCTCCATAAGGGCATCGCACCGCTGTTCCGCGACGAAGCGGCGCCCGAGTACAAGACGCTCCTCAAGCAACGCGCGAGTCAGCGCCTGGAGTGGCTCGCGGAGCAAAAGAGCGACAAGCCGTTCCTCCTCGGCGAGTTCTCGGTCGCCGATGGATACATGTTCTACATCCTGCGGTCGTGGGTGCGCGCGTTCAGCTTCGAGCTGCCCTCGCCGAGCCTACAGACGTACTACCAGGCGCTCATCGCGCGTCCGTCGGTGAAGGCCGCGCTGCTCGCCGAAGGTCTGCAGCCCTGATCAGCCGCCATGCCACGGCGAGCGTCAGCCGCCGGTGATGACGTTCGTCGAGCCTTCGATCAGGCGACCAACGCCGCCGCAGTGCGTGTCCTGATCGCCCTGACGATGAGCGGCCATGCTGTTGATGAACACGGTGCCGCTGCCGGCGGACGCCGTCCACGTGTTCGGCCCGCAGCACGCAGCGTGCGTACCGGTGTCGCCGACGCGGAGAGCGCGAAGCGAGTTGACCATGACGTTCGGCGAGCCCATCACTGCCGGGCCGATGCACGAGTGCGGGCACGCCGGGCAGCCGTGCGAGTCCGCGGGGACCTGAGACTTGTCGGTGAGTCGTCCTTGCGGCGGCATTGAGTCTCCTTATTTGAAACAACCGGGTAGACCAGTGCCCTGGCCGGCGAGAACGGGACCCGCGGGAATGTACGGCGGCGCGAACGTCGGGACCGGGCCGGTACCGAGGATGTTCGTGACCATCGTCGTCGTCTGCCATGTCGTGAACACGGTGTTGATGCCGAACGCGAACGCCTCGAACAGCTTCTCCATGTACGGCGCCGTCGGATCCGCGAGGTTCGAGATCATCGACATCTTCAACATCTGCATCTGCATCGTCACTGGCACGGACGTGAGCGCGATGACAGGCGTCGGCGTGTTCGGCGCGGGAGGAGCGACGGGGGAGGGGACGGCAGCGAACGCCGGGTACCACGGCAAGCCGGGCACCTTGATCGTCGCGGTGTACGAGAGCCACGCCGTGCCGAACGCGTTTGCGATCGCGGTCGTGTACTTGAGCAACATCGGCGTCTTCTTCAGACCCTGCGCGATGATCAGCGGAGCGAGCGGCGGCCCGACGACCATGCCGAGCGACGCCGTGACCGCGTTGATCAAGACGCCGGACATCGTCGCCAGCTGATGCCACTGATCCCACGCGCTGCAGATCGCCTTGCACGTCTCGTCGATGAACTCGCCGTAGTCGCGCACGTGCTGCTTCTGCGTGTCGACGTGCACCTTGTTCATCGTCGCTGGCTGAAACAGCGGCGGAGATGCGGGCATGCAGTTCTTGTCGGCCGGCTTGAACGCGTCGTCATACGCGCTGCCCTTGTCGCCAGCTGGCTGCTGCCAGTTCGCGGGGACCTTGATCGCGAAGCTCATGAACTTCGTGCGAACGACTTGCTTGAGGAGGTCCGGTTTAGGGGCCGGCATTCTTGGTAACGATTATACGGGTTTCGGCGCGGAACGTTCCCGCTACAGCGCACACGTCTTTCGGCCGATTCCCTATGCTTTTCGGGCGCGTACGTAGTGACTCTGGAAGGTGATCGTCGACCGGGCGTTGCGGCGGAGCGCCCAGGGCACCTCGGCCTGCTCCAAAATCACGTACGGAACCCCGAGCTCGCCGCTCGTCAGGATGCGCACCAGCTCTCCTGCCGGGTCTGCTCCGCCGAACCGTTCTTCCACCGCGACCACCCCGTCGTGCCACTGATACGGCGACGCGATGATCAGCTCGCCACCCGGAGCGCACAGGCCACTCATCACCGCGAGCAACTGCCGCGGGTGCGGGACGGCATCGAGCACGTTCAACGCGACGACGCGGTCGTAGTGCCCCGGCACGAGCGGCGGATCCAGCGCGTCGCCAGACACGAGCGTGAAGCGCGATGCGTCCAGCGCGATGCCCGACACCGTCGCCTCCTCGTAGCTCGTGCCGATCATGCGGCGCTGATACGTGACGGTCTCCCCGTCGAGCAGACGCTTCGCGCGCGCGAGGATGCTCGCGTTCACGTCGATGCCGACGACATGCTTCGCGCCCTTCGCGAGCTCCGCGACGATGCGCCCCGCCGAACAACCCAGCTCGACGGCGTCCGCGACGGGCTCGCTCGCACGCGCCGCGATCCGTGCATGCAACTGCTCGGCGCCGGCACTCGCCCAGTCCGCCTCGAGATAGATCGAGAGGTGCTCCAGCGTGAGGTCGTCGAGCACCTCCGGCGCGGACGAGGTCACCGGCGCGACGCGCGGGACACCGTCGACGATCGGGTACACGGCGCCGCACTCGCACGCCATCTCGTCGCCGCGCCGCTCGATCGTGCGCAGGTCCAGCCTCCCATCCTTCATGGTGCGGCAGGTCGGGCACACGAGTAGCGCCATGGCTCAGCCGTACCACGTGCTAGATTGAGTCATGGGCGCTCCGCCGAAGGAAAAGCTCGCTCTCGAGAGCGAGACCGAAACCGAAGAGGGCAGCGAGCGCGAAGTCTTTCTGCGCGACGGCAAGAAGCTCGTCGTCAGCGAATCGGGCGCCGATCAGATCGTGGAGATCCGCAACGAGAGCGGCATGCTCGAGGTGCGCATCAAGCTCACGGACCAAGGCCCCGTCCTGCAGATGGAAGGCGCGCGCCTGTCGCTCAAGGGCACCGAGTCGGTCGAGATCGACTCCAAGAAGGTCGCGATCAAGGCCGAGCAAATCTCGCTCGACGGCGGCAGCGTCTCGATCAAGTCCGAAGAGGACATCGAGGTCGAGGGCAAGAACGATGTCCGCGTCGTCGGCAAGATGATCTACCTCAACTAGATCGTGTCGATCTTTCCTGTCGAGGTCGCCGAGTCACTGCGCGACGCGACCATCGCCGCGGCGTACGAGCTCGGCATCTTCGAGGTGTTCGCGACGCCGAACTACTACGGCGAGGATTGGTACGTGTCCGGGCACTTCGCGACTGCGATCGGAAAGCGACACCCAACGCTTCGTTTGATGAAGCTGCTCGACGCGCTGGTCGCGCTCGGCGTGCTGACTCGCGACGGTGAGCCATACAAGCTCGGGACGTTGCCGCCGCGCGATTCGCTCGCGCCGACACTCGATGAAGGGTGGGGACGGCTCCCGGAAGTGATTCGCACCGACCGTCCGCTGAAGAGTCCCGAAGGGGAGTTGCTCGGGCGCTATCACCATCATCTGCTCGCCGCAGGTGCCACGGCTGCGCGGGAAGTCGCGTCGCTCCTCGGCGCGAACCGCGTGCTCGATATCGGCGGTGGGGCAGGCGCGTACGCGCGCGCGTTCCTCGAGCACGATGCGGAAGCGCGCGTCACGATCGTCGATCGCGCCGACGTCATCGAGCTGGCCCGAGCGGCCCTCCCGAGCGATCGCGTCGATCTCGTGGCGGGGGAATTCACTGCGAGCTCGGCGCACGTCGGAACCGGCTTCGACGTCGCGTTGCTCGCAAATGTGTTTCATCTGCACGGGACGTGGGACTGCAAAGCGTTGATCGCGCATGCGGCGCGCATCGTCCGGCCGGGGGGAGCTCTCGCGATCGTCGATCTCGTGGTCGACGACGAGAAGCCACTGGTCGCGGCCATGTTCTCGCTCAACATGGCGCTCTATACGCAGTCGGGGCAGGTCTGGGGACGCGGCTCCATCGGTTCCTGGCTTCGCGACGCAGGTCTGGTCGATGTGCGCGTGCGACGGCTCGAGAGCGCGCCCGAGATGGAGATCGTGACGGCGGTACGTCCGCGGGTCGTCGTCAGAAGCGCAGCAAATGCATTGGCGAGCGCGAGCGGCTTCGTGAATGCCGTCGCCTCGATCGGACCCGAGCTCGATGCAGCCGTCCCGATCGGTGGCTCCGCGCGCGAGGTCCATACGTTTTGGCGGGCGCCCGTCGGTAGCGCGAAGGAGAGTGCTGCGCAGAGGCGTTCGATGGACGCGGCGTTGCCCACGATCGGTGCTCTGGTTCCTGACACGAGGGCGACGGACGGCCGGTTTCGAGACCCCGCTGTCCCTATCGCGCCCGTCCCGACGATCGGAGCGGAACATGACAACGCCTCCCCACTCGCCGCGCCGGTGCGAACGATGCTGTGCCACGCCATCGCGCTCGAGCGCAGCGAGGGAAACGCGGAGCGCGAAGCGGACATGAAACGCCACTATGCCCAGCTGATGCCGCAGCAGCGAGCGGAGCAGTTGAGTCCGAACGCGATGAGCAGCACGATCATGGGCGCGTGGCTGCATTGGCCCGACATGCCCCGCCTGAGTGGAGCGATCGATCGTATCTACAAGCTGCTCGCCGATGCAGGCGCCGATGCGGGCGCAGCCCTGGGCGCTCACACCGCCGATGATTTTCGCGCGATCACGACGTCCGTCGAAGAGCTCTACACGCGCACGCACTACGGCAGCTTCATGCCGTTGCTCTACGGCAACCTCGCGGACTTCACGTACTTCAATTCTCACAACGACTCCCCCGGCTTCGGGACGTATGCCGTCATCGATCGCTACCTGACGACGCCGATCGTTCACGAGCTGTGTCACTTCGATCGCGGTCGCGATGCGCTCCAACCGCTCCACATCGACGAGTGCATCGCGGGCTGGTTCGGCGTGCACGTGCATCCCGAGTTCGCATACCCCGTCGGCGACAACGACGATGCGATCTACGCCGCACCGTGGCTCTCGCAGGTCGGCCAGGCCATCGCGCGCGCGTTCGGTATCGCGCCACTCATTCGCGCGCACGCGGGCACCGAGCCGTGGGACCACGCACTGCCGCCCGCATTCGTCGATGCTGTCGCGCGCCTCGGTTGGGCCGACTACGTGAAACGCCGCACGCTGCACTTCCTCTCCGACACTCTCGCGCCCGAGCCGTGGGTCGCGCTCGCGCTGTGCGTCGGCGCCGGTCGCGACGTTTCGGGCATGACGCTCGATGACCTCGCTGCGGTGCCGCTGCACGAGCTCGTGCTTCCACCGGATGACGCGTTCGACCGCGCGATCGTCGAGGATGGCCTCCGCGCGATGTGCCTCGAGACATTCCTCGTCCGCACCGAGACCGGTGGTTCGTTCCGCACCCGCACGAAGGTGCCCGACGCGCCCATCGAGATCACCGTCGAGCCCGCGCGCATCACGAGTGCTCGCCGCGGCGAGGTCGATACGGTGGCGCCGCGCTACTGGTTGCCGCCGAGCGTCGCTGCCCGGCTGCGCGCAGCGGGAATTACGGGCTACACGCTGCAAGTGACGGACGTGGCCGCGCTACCCGCACTTGCCGACCTGATCTGTGCTGCCATCGAAATCCCGTCGGGCTAAGCTAGTTCCGTCGGGCGCGCCGTGTCGGCGCTGATGCCTCGATGATGACGATTGTCTGATCTGAAACCTGGCGACCGCGTACACATCAAAAGCAACTGGAACTTCCCTAACGACTGCACGGGTGTCATTGCCGAGGCACCCGAAGCCGTTCGCGGGTTGGTGGAAGACGAGGACCCGAGTAGGCACTGGCGCGGGCATCTCCGCTCCATGCGTGGACGGTCCAGGATCCTGACGTTCGTCTGGATCTGGTTCGACGAGCCTCAAAAGGATGGGGACGGCGACGGGCCCTATCGCGGCGGTGAAGTCGAGCTCGAATACGTGACGCGGATCGAACCGACGTGATGCGGGCCGCCAGACGGGGCCTAGGGAGTTGTAGCGACGGACCGCTCAGCGAGCCTTGGTGAGCGCGGAGCGCATCGCGTTCGGGACCTCGCGACATCCGATCGCGCCGTGTCGTCGCCAGCCCGTCAGCAGCAGCCACGACTGCGGTTGCCACACGAGCAACGAGTCGTACGTCTCGCGCACGCGGAAGATTGTCTCCTTACCGACGAGCTCCTTCCATCCCGGAAACACAGCCGCCGTGGAGTACGGATCGATGCGCCAGTCGCGCGCGACGCCGCGCTTGTCCTCGCCGTGCTTGCGCCAGTTGTTTAGAGGGTCGACCAAAATTCGCGATTCGTTTCCACCAGAGCGCCGCTTCTGCCTT
The DNA here is from genome assembly GCA_036499725.1 of Kofleriaceae bacterium. Classification (GTDB taxonomy): domain Bacteria; phylum Myxococcota_A; class Polyangia; order Haliangiales; family Haliangiaceae; genus JABFXX01. The sequence continues at coordinate 113,460 of DASYDE010000041.1, read as the reverse complement.
TGGCCCGCGCGTACGCGACTGTTGCGCGTCGCATCCACGACAAAGCTCCAAGAAGCGCGTTTGCGCTCCGAGCCAGACGAGCATCTGCTCTGTTGAGCGAAGCGTCAGTCGACGTCGAGTGTTACGTGTACGCAGGCAAGTCGGCGGGCGGCGGTGATCCTAGACAAGTTGTGCGCGACGATCTTGAGCAGCACCTCAGCGACGATCGTCGTCGGATGGCGCGAGCTTGAACGTCGAAAGCCCATGGAGTCTTCGATGTTCGAGAAGACGGGCTCGACCGTAGCGATTCGTTGCCCGTACCTCTTCGCAGCATCAGGCTTGGCCATTCGCGTTCGCATCTCGATGCGGACCTTCTCGAGGCTCATATCTGCGGTGAGGCTGCGAGGTCGGCCCGGCGCTTTACTCGTGCATTGCGGTCGGAGCTCGCACTTGGTGCAGCCAAGTCCGTTCCATTGATATCGACCGTTGCCCATCAGTCGCGGCTTCGACATCGGACGGCCCGCAGGACAAATCGCGCTCATGTCGTCGAGAATTTTGAAGTGGTCACGATTGAAGAAGCCCGTCCGACCAATGGTGACCGGACCTTCAGCGACGCTGGTTCCTTCCGCGATGAGAACGTCGACCCACGGTCGACTCTCGCTCGCAAAGGCCAGATCGGTCTCGCAGAAGTAGCCGGCATCGGCGGCGAGCTGCATTCCCTCGACGGGAACGCCAGCCTCATGGAGGACGCGTCGCGCATCGCGAACGGCATCGCCAAGCTTGCCGTCGTCATTTGTCGACTCATCCACGAGCACACTGACGATGATCCGTTCGCTCACACCGCTCGCAGTCGCAGTCACGCGGTGCCCGGGGAGCGCCGCGCCGTTTGGGAATTTCATGAGCGACGCGAGTGCGTTCGTGCGCACGATGTTTGTCCGCTCCTGCTCGTCGCATCGCGCAAGAACAGCGCGATGTTTGGCCAGCTTCCGATCGTGGATGACCCGTTTTTTTACGCGGTAATGAGGCACGGTCTGTTGCTTCAAGCTCGGCGAGTCGAACGCGTGATCGCTTGACCGTGCCTGCTTCGGCCGGTGACGCATGAGCCCGGAGGCGCATGCTGTCTGTAGCCAATTCTTCGACGACGATGAGGCCCGCGTCATGGGCTTGGCGGACCGTTTCAGTCAGCAAAGACTGAAGGAGATCCTTTCGCTTCTGTCGGAATCGTTTCAACGTGCCGGCAGCGATCGCGTGCCCGCCGGAAAGAAATAACATCGCTGCGTCGGTGGCGCAGGCGCGCGCGACCTTCGTGGCGTGATGCAAACCGATCTGGCTTGCGTAGAGCCACACCGCGAGCACGCGCCGCGGCTCGTGACCATGGCGCCCGAGCGACGAATATTCTGATTCGATCGCCGAGAGGTCTAGCGCCCCGACGAATCGCTGGATTTCCCGAGCTGGATGCGCAGCGTTGAGAATTAGCTCGGGACAGCCACGAACAACGTCGAGCTGTCGACGGCGATCGACCTTGAAGCGAGGCTTCGGGTCACGACGAACTCGACGGCGAATCGCGCGAGTGCTGACCGGGGAGACCAAAGACACATCTTTAGATCTCCCGATCTCGATCTCCCGTCAATCGTTGTTTTGATCGACCCTCTTAGAACGTACGCGAGCGTGTTGCGCGCCTGCCGCGGCGTCTTGATGACCTCCGCGACGTAGCGTTCGGAGAACACCGCGCCCCGTCGCCGCTCCCCGCGTTCCTGGCCGAGCACCCGGTTGATGTGCTTGGCCGCGCTGATCTTGAAGCCCTGGATGCCCTTGGACAACGCGGTCTGACTGGGTGTCTCGACGATGAGATGGATGTGCGACCGCTGGATGGAGAAGTGAATGATCCGCGCAGCCTCTCCTCCTCCGAGGCTGTCATCGTGTTGACGGAGCGCGGATAGCGACGCCGCACGCAACGCCTTGTAGATCGAACGTTTGCGGAGGCCGACCACGTCATCGACCACGCGCAGCACGACATGGACAGGCCACGTCGAGCGGACGTCGAGCACGCGCTTGCGATGGGGCGCACTGCCGCGAAGCGTCTTGCGAGGCCGTCCACCGCGCGCCTTTCCGATTCGTTGATCGGCCTTGCGGCCCTTCGCGTTGAACAGCCCGAGCTGCCGATGTCGCTTCAACGCACTCGCACCCATGTTCTCGGTCTAGCTCCCGATTCGGCGGCGGCAAGGAGGTTAGGGCAGATATTTCTGAGGACGTGCCGTTTGTCCCATCTATTGGTCGGTTTTCGTCGAGGGGTCTCATCCATCGGTCGGTTTTCGTGGAGGGGACCGACCTTGAGAGCCTGACACGTCGAGTGACCTGCCTGACATCGGATTAGCGAGTCCAAGGACATCCCTGACACACCAGTGCGTCAGACCTCGCGGTAACCCGTCCTGACGATCGTGCGCGCGTGTGATGCGCTTGCTCGGCCTCGATCAGCGCTCGGTCTGTTGAGGGCGTTCGCGTGATCTCTGCGTGACTCGAGCAATACTTGTTTTGGGGGAGCCGCGCCGGCAGGTCAGTGTCCGATCGTTCTTCTCCTCCCAGAAATCGATCTGTCTCTTAGTTCACCAGACCGCGCTGGATCTCCAACGCACGCGATCTCGCCAGCGCAGCTGCGCAGCCGCCTCGGCGAGCCGATGCGCCGTTTACGAGGCGGAGGTCGTGACTTTCAGGTGTGGGATCGGAGCCTTGTATGTGTGCAGTGACGGTGACGAACACTCGCACGTGTGGTGCCCGCCGCGGCCGGAGCACCGCCGGAACATCCGATTCTTGAAATGATGGATTGCGCACCCGCCGCGGCGAGCTGGTGCGTCGGATCCGAGGCAGACGCCGCGCTCGTAGGCGTGGGAACCGTCGTGCCCACGCTCGGCCCACCAGTCGTCGTGTCGACGCTTGCGAGGTCCCGAATGCCCGTCGTTCGCGCCGTTCGCCTGGTACGATGAGCGCGCGTGGCGCGCATCTTCCTCGTGAACCCGCCGTCGCCGGAGCCGGTGCGGACGCCGCTGCTCTCGTTTTGCCACCTCGCGGCCTCGCTGCGCGCGGGTGGGCATCAAGTGGCCCTGCTGGATGCGTCGGCGCCGTTCGCGCCGCACGAGCACGCGGCGATCATCGAGCACATCGACGCGTTCGCGCCCGATGCGGTCGGCGTGCACCTGAAGACGCTGCACGTGCAGCCGGCGTACGCGCTGACGCGAGAGCTGGCGGAGAAGTGGAGCATCGTGGCCGGTGGACCGCACGCGACGATCGTGCCGGCGGAACCGCTCGCGCATGGAGCGACCTGGGTGATCCGCGGCGAGGCGGAGGATGCGCTCGTCGAGCTGGCGGATGCGTTGGACGGAAACAAGGACTTCGCGAGCATCGCGGGGCTGACGTGGAAGGACCGCGGCATGGTGCGGAGCAATCCGTCGCGGCCGTTCAACACGGAGCTGGATCGGTTGGCGCCGCCGCTGACGGCGTTGGATCTGTTCGACCCGAGCTGGTACGGCGCGACAGGGATGGGGACGGAGCTCGCGCCCGGTGGGTTGCTCGCGAGTCGCGGGTGCCCGGCCGCGTGCACGTTCTGCAGCAATGACGTGACGGGGCGAAAGTTTCGCTACCGGAGTGCAGCGTCGGTCGCGGCGGAGGTCACGCACATGCGCGACAAGCTCGGCCGCGTCGCGGTGACGTTCCTCGACGATTCATTCGCCGTCGGTAAGCGGCGTATCGCGGAGCTGTGTGGCGCGCTCGAGACCGTCGCGAAGGGCGGGCCCGTGTGGTGGACGTGCACGGCGCATCCGTCGCATCTGGATCGCGATGTGTTGGCGGCGATGCAGCGCGCGGGGTGTGCGGGCGTGGACATCGGGATGGAGAGCGCCGATCCGGGGATGCTGCTGCGCATCGGTAAGGGCGTGACGGTCGATCGCGTGCTGCAGGTGATGGAGTGGTGCGCCGAGCTCGGCGTGCATTCGGTGGTGAACTTGATGTTCGGATGGCCTGACGAGACAGATGAAGAGCTCGCGGCGACGATCGACTTCATCGAGCGCGCGATGCCGATCGCGGGCGGCTTCAACGCGCGCGGCGTGGTGGTGCCGTATCCGGGCACGCAGGTGTACGAGCAGGGGCACGAGCGCTTCGGGTTCACCGACTGGTGGATCAAGGAGGCGCCGCTTCAGTACCTGCCGTTCCCGACGACGTGGGATGAGGCGGAGATCGAGCGCGCGTACGGAGACGATCCGGCGCTCGACCGGAACTTCTTCCAGCATCCGCCGCATCGCGTGGAGATCATCCGCGCGGGGCTCGCCGCGAAGGCCAAGGCGACGATGGCGATCACGAAGCGCCGGATGAACGCAGCGCAGGAGCCGCGCGTGCCGGCGGCGGGCGCGCGCTAACGGTTGACGAGCTTCATCATGTTCGCCGGGTAGCGATCGCCAGCGGTGAAGCCCTTCGGCGCGAGGTCCTCGAGCTTGCGTAGCTCGTCGGCAGTGAAGGTCACGGCGGATGCGCCCGCGTTTTCCTCGAGGCGCTCGCGCGAGCGGGTGCCGGGGATGGGCACGATGTCAGTGCCCTGCGCGAGGACCCACGCGATGGCGAGCTGGGACGCAGTGCAGCCCTTGTCCTTGGCTAGCGCGTTGATTTCATCGACGACGCGCAAGTTGGCGGCGAAGTTGTCACCTTGGAAGCGCGGCGAGTTGCGGCGGTAGTCGTCGGCGTCGAAATCGTCGAGCGAGCGGTACTTGCCGGTGAGGAATCCGCGACCGAGCGGGCTGTACGCGACGAAGCCAACGCCGAGGTCGCGGCAGGCAGCGAGCACACCGTTGTCCTCGGGGTCGCGGGTCCACAGCGAGTACTCGGTCTGGAGCGCGGCGATGGGGTGCACCTTGCACGCGCGGCGCAGCGTCTCCGGACCCGCCTCTGACATGCCCAGGTAGCGCACCTTGCCGGCCTTCACGAGGTCCGCCATCGCGCCGATCGTGTCCTCGATGGGGACGCTGCCGTCGACGCGGTGCTGGTAGTAGAGGTCGATGTGATCGACGCCGAGGCGCTCAAGGCTCGCGTCACACGCGGCGCGCACGTAGTCCGGCGAGCCCGAGATGCTGCGCGCCATCGGGTCTTTGGGATCGAGCCTGATGCCAAACTTGGTGGCGAGGACGACCTTGTCGCGCTTGCCCTTGATCGCCGCACCGACGAGGCGCTCGTTGGTATGCGGACCGTAGGCGTCAGCGGTGTCGAGGAACGTGACGCCGAGCTCGATGGAGCGATGGATCGTCGCCGTGGATTCCTTGTCGTCGAACGCGCCGTAGAACGCCGACATGCCCATGCAGCCGAGGCCGATCTCGCTGACTTCGAGGCCGCTGGTTCCGAGCTTGCGAGTCTTCATGCCGGCAAGCTAGCAGCGATCCCCGAGAGTGCGACGGTGGTCCCGCGGTAACAACGTTCAGCAACAGGGTGGTACGACGGAGCGGGGGATCCATGAGCAACGACGCTGACGCCAAGTCCAAGGCCGCCGCGAAGCCGGATGTGAAGGAAGCGAAGTCCGAGGCGAAGGAAGCCAAGCCCGAGGCAAAGCCGCCGGCGAAGGCCGCACTCCCGCCGCTCGACGAGCGCCGCTTGAAGCTCGCCGAGCTCGCGCCGTTTGCGTCGCAGCTGGACGCGAGCGAGCTCGTCGGGATGCTGCGTGATGGTCGCGCGATCGTTCGCGCGAACGCCGTGTTGGGGTTGGCCGTGATCGGAGAGGCGACGCCGGAGCTGATTCCGCTCATCCGCGACAGCGAAGTGAGCGTCGGGTTGTCGGTCGCCGAGGCGATCGGCAAGCTCGCCGACAAGTTTCGCCCGCACCTCGTCGCGATCGTCGCAGCGCTCGATAGCGCGCAGCCGGCGGTGCTGGACGCGGTGGTGCCGACGCTCGCCGCGCAGATCGGGAGCGCAGACGATGAGCTCGCGTCCGCGATCGATACGACGCACGACCTGGCGATGAAGTCGGTCATCGCTGCCGCGGGAACGCTCGGCGTGCGCGGCATCAAGTTCTTGATCAAGACTGCCGGCCACGAGCGCAGCCGTGTGCGCGTGAACGCGATCGACGGCATCGCCCGCTTCGGTAAGGTCGACATGGATGCGTCGCTCGCGTTCCTCGCCAGCGTCGAGCAGAACGATCCGGTGCCGGATGTGCGCACGGCGGCGAAGCAAGCGTCGTTGATGGTGATCGCGCGCGAGAAGGTCGTCGCCGTCGACAACCTGCCGAAGAACATCCCCGACTTCGAGGAACGCAAGCTGAGCGCGTCGGAGCTGCGCGAGTACGAGGCGCAGATCAAGATCGACGAGATGGTCTACGCGCTGCAGGACGGGCGCGCGCACGTGAAGGTCAATGCGGTGCGTGCTCTCGCGTTGGCCGGCGAGCGCGCTGCGTCAGCGGCGACGGCGATGGGCGTGAACCTGCGCGACAGCGTCGCGGCGGTTCGCAAGGAGACAGCCAAGGCGCTCGGCAAGCTCGGTGCGGGTGCGCTGGCGGCGGGCAAGGATATTGTCGCTGCGCTCGGTGATGCCGACGAGGAAGTGGCAGAGGCAGCGAGCGAGACGCTCGGTGGGCTTGGCGATGCAGCGACGGACGCGCTGATCGTCGGCCTCGATGCGGGCACGGAGGTGCACGGTCTGCGCGTCGGCGCGTTGATCGCGATGCTGCCGCGCGCGCAGGCGTTGTTGACGGAGGCGTTCAAGAGTCCGGCCGTGAACGTGCAGGTGAACGCGGCGCTCGGCCTCGGTCAGATCGGCGCCAAGGTGAGCGGTGCGGCCCTCGCGGCGTTGCATGGCGCACGCACGGGTGGGGACGCACGCACCCGCGACGCGGTTCGCCGCGCGCTCGATCAGATCGAGCCGAAGGGCGCGACGGGCCCGCAGAACGTGACGGTGGAGGGCTTCGAGGAGCGCTTCCTCGATGCGAAGGATCTCGAGAAGGCGAAGGCGGACCTCGAGAAGATCGGCGCTGCGGATCTCGCGGCGCACCTCAACGACGGACGCGACGTCGTGCGCGCGAATGCGGCGACGGCGCTCGGTCTGCTCGGTGCAGCGGCCGCCGGCTTGGCCTCGACGCTGGGCGTGAAGCTGCGCGACGACGCACCCCGCGTGCGACTCGCGTGCGCGCAAGCACTGGACAAGATCGGCGATGCGGCGGTCGTCGAGACGGCGAACGATCTGGTCGGTGCGCTCCGCGACGCGGAGGAGAAGAATGCAGAGACCGTCGCGACGGTGCTCCGCGCGCGCCAGGGCAAGGTCGTCGGCGCGCTCATCCGGGGTCTCGAGACGGATGATCCGCGCCACGCACGCCGCATCTGCGACGTGATCAACGCGCTGCCGGATGCCGTCGACATCCTGTGTGATTCGTTCACGAGCCCCGCGGTGAACGTGCAGGTCAACTCGGCGCATGGTCTCGGCGCGCTTGGCAAAGAGAAGATCGGCAAGGGCAAGAAGGTGCTCGAAGGCGCGCGCACCGGTGGCGATGCCCGGACGCGTGAAGCCGTTCGCGCCGCGCTCGACGCGATCGAAGGGCAGCGCGAGACAGGCCCCAAGGCGATCAGCGTCGACGGCTTCGAGACGAAGTATCTCGAGGCGGCGGCATTTGGTGACGGTAGCAAGCTGCCCGCGAACGACCTCGTCGGATATCTGCAGGACGGTCGTGGAGTGGTGCGTGCGAACGCCGCGACCGGGCTCGGCGTCATGGGACCAGCCGTGGCGGGAGCTGCGACGAGCCTCGGCGTGCTCCTGCGCGACGACGACATGAGGGTCCGCATCGCAGCCGCGCAAGCGCTCGACAAGCTCGGTGACGACGCGGTGAAAGAGGTGGGGCCGTTCCTCGTCGGCGCGCTGCGTGGCGATGGCGACGTGGCCAAGGCCGTCGCGCCGGTGCTGACCGCGCGCAAAGCGAAGCTCCTGACGGCGCTGCTCAAAGGCCTCGAGACCGACGATCCGACGCACGGAGCGCGCATCCTCGAGGTCATCAACGCGCTGCCCGATGCGTGCGAGATCCTCGTCGACGCGTTCGAGAGCCCCGCAGAGAACGTTCAGGTCAACGCCGCGATCGGCATCGGCATGCTCGGCGCGAAGCGGGCGGGGAAGGATGGGCAGAAGAAACTAGAAGGCGCGCGCACGGGCGGGTTCGCGCGCACTCGCGAGGCGGTGTTCAAAGCGCTCGCGATGTTGAAGGGCTAGGCCTCCTGCGGGCGGCGCAGTACAGAGTCGAGCGAGTACTTCCCCGCACCGTACGCAACAAACCCGAGAAGACCGCCGCCGATGGCGAGGTTCTTCATGAAGTTGACCATCTGGGTCATGCGCTCCGCGCCCTCGAGGTTCCAGAAGCCGTGGAAGATGATCGTCGTCGGGATCAGGAACAGGAACAGGCCCAGCGCGCCGAGGCGGGTGAGAAACCCTGTCGCGAGTGCAATCGCGCCCGCGATCTCGCAGATGCCGGCGATGACAGCGAGGGTATCGGCATGGCTCATACCCGCTTGCTCCATGTGAGCGGCGGTCCCCGACGTATCGGTTAGCTTCGCGAAGCCGCTCACGAAGAAGATTGCTGCGAGCGCGAGGCGACCGAACAACGCCGTCGCGGGACGCGGGGCCGTGTGGATCTGGTTGTCGTCATCGAGAGCGAGGGGACGCCCGAACGCAACGCGCTCGGCCATGCTTGGGTTCATCGACATGAGAAATCCTCCGTGCCGGATTAACAGGCAAGGGGCGCGCCATCGGCCATACGGCAACGGCGCAGCTGTCGACGCGAGCACCGAGGCACATGCGCTCACGCGCACGGCGGTCCGTACCAATTAGCCGCGGATCTCTTCGATCAACGGGTCGATCTTGATATCGCCGAGCCCGAGCCCGGTCGCGAGCTGACCGATGACCTCGCGCTCCTCGGTGGAGACGTCGTCGTCCGCGAGTGCGACGGCGATCGCGAGCATCAGCACGGCTTCGGCGGAGCCTTCACCGTCCACGAGCTCCGCGGCCCGGGCGATCCGCGGTTCGAACCCATTGGCTTCGAGCTCGTTCGATACGATGGTGAACTGGTTGTCGATGGTCTCGCGGTCCACACCGCCGAGGATTTCAAGCCGATCGAGGAGCGCGTCGTACTCTTGCTCGCTCGCATTGCCGTCCGCGGCGGCGATGACGAATGCGCCGTTGATGGCGGCCTCGAGGAACGAATCCTCTTTGAGGCGCTCGGTCAGACGATGCTTGGCCCACCACGTACGCTTCGCGTAACTCTCCATCAGGCAGTTATAGGCCAGATGGATACGTGTCGGGCAGCTCGCCGCGGTCCCATTCCGCACTGCGTTCCAGTGGAAGCAGCGCGCTCGACTCGTCGACGTGAATGATCGCATCGAACTGTGACGGGAGCGAGGAGTGGTAGTAGTGACTCTCGCGCTCCGTCTGCGGTCGATACACGACGCCGATCGCGCGGTGCAGCCGAGGTTCGTGCAGAGCACCGGCCGCCTCGCCGAGCTGGTCGAGGTGGAGCACGAAGCGCGGGATTCCCGTGTCGTGAAACAGGTGCTCGTAGCTCGACGTCAGCGCAGGGCGTACGATCTTGCGCTCCGCAGCTGCGCCCCAGTCCGACGCGGCCGTGACCGAGCCATGGTGCGTCGTGAATCCGACGAGCTTCGTCGTCTTCGGATGGCGTTGACGACAGAGCTGCCCGAGGTTGATTTCACCGCGGAATTCGCGCTCGGTTGCCTCCGCATCTCCGACGTGCGAGTTGTGCGCCCACACGATGATCTTGCCGGGCTTCCCGTTGCGGCCGAGATGGTTGGACAACGCGTCGAGCGTCTCCATCATGTGAGTGTCACGCAGGTTCCACGTCGAGACCTGACCGCGATACATCGCGCGGTAGTACTCCTCGGCATGCGCGACGACGCGCGCGTTTTGCTCGGCGGCGAATAACTGATCCGCCGACGCCGTGCCCCCTTCCTTCAGGAGTTGCTCGCGGCGTTTCTGCAGGTCGATTAGCTGGGCCACGACTTCGTCCGCGCAATCCTCGCGGAGGCCGCGAGCGGCGAGCATCCCGTAGCGGTCGGGCTGAAGAGCGAGCGTGTCGAAACACGCGTAGCGCGCACGAGCCGCGATCGCTGCGTTCTCGTCGCGTTCCGCGAGGTAGTCGATGACAGCGTTGATCGACGAGTGGAGCGAGTACATGTCCAGGCCGTAGAACCCGACCGGTGTGTCGGAATCGCGGTTGTATGTACGCATCCACGTGACGAGGTTGACGACGTCGCTGTTCCGCCACATCCACTGCGGGAACCGTTGAAAGTCCGAGAGCGCGGTCTTTACGTCGCGGTCGTGACCCTCGTGACGGATAAAGCGATTCACCCGATGGGCATCCGGCCAGTCCGCTTCGGCCGCGATCGCAGCGAAGCCGTAGTCGCCTAGTAAGCGCCGGGAGATCGCGGCCCGAAGCTCGTAAAACTCGTGCGTGCCGTGGCTCGCTTCGCCGAGCAGAACGAACTGCGCGCTGGAGAGGCGCTCGACGAGCGCATCGAGGTCGGGGGAGTCCTCGGTCAGCGGTTGAACCGTATCGACCAAGGCGCGGAGGAGGATGCTGTCGGTCGCCATGAGTGGATGGAGTCCAAACCGCGTGCCACTCAGCTCGGTCCTGAGGTTGCGCCGATGCGGAGAAATCGGAGATGCCGACCCCTTGCGAACTTAATGGAGAAGACACGTTGGGAGCTCGAACCCCATGGTCCACTGCAAGGAGGTAGGTCTGTGGAGTCGCTCCGAATTCTGATCGTCGATGACCTGGAAGACAACGGCGTGTTGCTCTGCGACGCATTGCAGATGCGTGGGTTCGAAGCGCGCTACGCCCCCGACGGAGCGACGGCTCTGGCGTTGGCTCCGGACTTCGCGCCACACATCGCGATCCTCGATGTGCTGATGCCGGAGATGGACGGCTACGAGCTCGGCCGACGCTTACGCGCGCTCCCCGGTCACGAGAAGATCTGTCTGATCGCGATCTCCGGCTTCGATCGCGACGCGGGTGCAGCGAGGGCGGCCGGATTTCACGGACACGTGATGAAGCCGATGACGCTCGACCGCGTGGAGCAAGCGGTGCGCGCCGGCTACGCCGCAGCGACGCGCTGACTACTTCGCTGCGAACTCGCAGCGAGCTTTGCAGTCGCATCGGCGCGTGACGCTCGCGTGAACGACCTTGTCGTTCGCCATGATCACCGAAAGCGTCGGGTCATTGCGGGCTCCGACGAGCTTGCCGTGGACGCAGTGCTCGCCAGCGGCGCTCTGAAAATCGTGCTCCATCGCGATCGACGCACTCTGACGGATCGCGATCGTCGCCACCGCGAGCTCCGCCGCGAGGTCTGGATCCGTTGGGATTCCGTCGCGCAGCGGCAGCTCGCCCCCCTTGTTCACCGACGTGACCATGTGGTCCATCCAGACCAGCGGTGCGTTCTGGTCCTCGCAGGCCGGTGCGAGGCAGGCGAGGGCGAGCAGGGCGTACATCCGCATCGGCGGAAGTAGGCTACCCTAAGTGCATGGTGCGCTCGATCCTTCTCGCCGGCGTCCTCGCAACCAGCATCGGTACGGCAGCGGCCGCCCCCAAGCTTGTCAGCATCGGTCCTGGCGAGGTGCTGTCGCTCGACGAGTCAGCCCTCCTGCCGCTCTCTGTCTCCATCCACGAGAGCTCCGACCGGTGCGGCGGCTACATGGTGCACGAGACGATGGAGGACGCGCTCGCCGCGCCCGAGCCCGAGAGGCCGATCGAATACACGATCGATCGCGGCGCCGTCGTGCGCGCCATTCTTCCGTCGCTCGACGCGGCCAGGATCCTTCAGACGATCAAGACGCTGTCGTCATACAAGAACCGCTACTACCAGTCCGAGAGCGGCGCGGCGGTGTCCTACTGGCTCGCCGATCGATGGAAGAAGCTCTCGCCGCGCGAGGACATCTCCGTCGAGCTGGTCGATCAGGGCTACGCGCAGAAGACGGTCGTGCTGACGATTCCGGGCACGACCAAGAAGGACGAGGTCGTCGTGATCGGCGGCCACATCGATTCCATCGGGCGCGGGGGCACGGATGCGAACGCGCCCGGCGCCGACGACGACGCGAGCGGGATCGCGACGCTGGACGAGGTGGCTCGCGTGCTCCTCACAAACGACTATCGCCCCGAGCGCACGATCAAGTTCATGGCGTACGCGGCCGAGGAAGTGGGCCTGCGTGGATCGCTCGCCATCTCCAAGGACTACAAGAAGCGCGGCATCAACGTCGTCGGTGCGATGCAGCTCGACATGACGAACTACCGCGGCAGCGATCGCGATATCTGGCTCGCCGATGACTTCACGAGCCAGGCGCAGAACAAGTTCATTATCGATCTCGTCGAGACGTACACGAACTTCTCGTGGGGCAGCGACCGCTGCGGCTACGCATGTAGCGACCACGCGGCGTGGCACCGCACCGGCGTGCCGGCGTCGATGCCGCACGAGGCGCGCTTCCAGGACATGAACAAGAAGATCCACACCAACCGAGACACGCTCGAGATGTCCGACAACAACGCGAGCCACGCGGTGAAGTTCGCGGCGGTCGGTGCGGCGTACGCGATCGAGATGGGCAAGGGCGGCTTCGGCCCGGCCACCGCCGAGTGCCACATGCGCGACGTGCGCGACCTCCCGGTGACGGACTCCAGGCCGTTCGCGATCGTCGGCGCGCTGTTCGGCCTGCTCGCGCTGTTCGGTCTCACGCGCCGCGTTTAGTGTCCGGCATGGCCGGCATGCACGGCTTGCAGATCGCAACGCCGCGATAGCGCTCTGCTTCTAGCTCCTCAACCCCGGTGAGGGGGTGGCTCGCGGAGCTGCTCCTGTCCGGCCCCCGGCCACGCGCGGTTACTTCGCGGGGGAGGGCATCGTGACCGCCGCCTGCTTGGTCGAGGCCGACGCCGACGCGACGAGCTTCGTGCACGCGATGGGGGCGTTGTCGGTGTTCGCGTCACCGCCGGGGCCTCGACTCGGGAGGTCCGTCGCGCAGAGAACGAGGGGGCCGGCGCGAAGTCCCGCAAGATCGACGGGACCGCCCATCGCGGCGCGGATGTAGATCGGCGTCGGCGTGCTCGTGAAGATGCCGAGCTGATCCATGTCGCGCAGCTGAGCGGATGTCGTCGGGGCAGGGATGTCGGCGGAGATCGCGAAGACCATCGCGCCCGCGACGGGCTTTCCATCCGCGCCGTTGACGGCGAGCGTGAGTGACAGCGGGCCCGGCGTCGTGTCGATCGTGATCTTCGTGCGCGCAGCGGCGAGCGCGATGTCGACGCGCGTGACGAACATGTCCTTGGGCTTGGGACCGCCGCCGCCGATCATCGGGAAGATGATGTAGGCGCCCGGCGTGAGCGCATCGAGGGCGAACGTGCCGTCGGCACCGGTGACCACGAAGAAGTTCTGCTGCGTGCCGATCGGACTCGCGATCACGACGGTGTCGGCGAGGCCCTTTCCGTTTTGCGTGACCGTACCGTCGAGGCCAGCGGTGCGCTGCAAGACGAGGTCGACGGTCGCGCTATCGGAGCTCGGAGCGAGGCGGACGCTCGGGCTACGTCCCACGCCATCCTTGCCCGCCGTGATCGTGAGCGGCCCCGGAGAGAATCCCTCGATGACGAACTCGCCGCGGTCGTCGGTGTCCGTCGCCTTGGCCCCGAGCGATTCATCCTCGATGTACAGCTCGGCGCCGCCGCCGGTGAGCAGAGAACCTGCCGCGACCTTCGCGCCCCGCACCGGCGCGCCAGTCTCGTCGAGTACGCGTCCACGAACGGAGCGGCCCGGTTGCACCGTGATCGTCCCTGCGTCGGCAACCTTGCCGGCCTCGACGGTGATCATCTTGGACTTCGCGGCGAGAAAGCGGCGGCCGTCGACGACGATCGTGCGGATGCCCGCAACAGCAGGAAGTGAGAACGACCCGTCGGGCGTCGCGAACGGAACCGGCGACGTGCCGCCGATCGAGATCGTGAACGACGCGGGCACGCTGCCATCGGCCATCGCGACCTTGCCTTTGATACTGCCGTTGCTCTCGAGGATGAGCTTGATCGGCGCGCCGGGGAGCGTCGTGACGCGCGCCTTGACGGACTGGGCGAGCTCGAGCTCGGCATCCGTTGCCGCCGGGCGAGCCGCGCGCACCTGGTAATCGCCCTCGGGGAGTCCCGCCACGTTGAACGCGCCACCTTGGTCGGTGACGGCGGTCTGCGGTCCGCGGACGATCCACGCCTCGCGATCCGTGATGCCGCCGTCGAACACGGGATCCACGACGACCTGCGCGTCGCCGATCGGCTGGCCGTGGTCGTCGCTGACCGTGCCGCTGATCGCGCCGACGAGGTCGAGCTTGATCGCGACCGTCTGCTCCGCCTTTGCCGCCAGGTCGACAGGCACGATCTTGGATGCGCCCGTCTCGTGCGTCGCGACCACATCGACCGCGCGCCGCGCGAGGCCGGCGAACTGGAACGCGCCGCTCGTGTCGGAGACTGCGAGCCGCGTCGAACGCCAGACGGTGTTGCCGCGACCGACGATCTTCACTTCGGCGCCAGCGATCGGCTTACCCGTTGCGTCGGTGACGGTGCCCTTCAGCAACGCGCCCGGCGTCATGACGATCTTCACGCCCGTCTTTGCGTGCACTCCGTCGACGACGATCGGCGCAGTCGTCGCGGGCGCGAGCGTGGTGTTGTAGGCGGTGATGCGCCAGGTTCCGGCCGAGAGTGGCCCCACCGAGAACGTGCCGTCGGGCTTGGACTCGAGGGTGTCGGCGCGGAGGTCCGCCACGGGGAACGGTTGACTCGCCAGCTCCGCGACCAGCTGCGCGACGACCGGCTTGCCGTTCTCGTCGACGATCGTGCCCGTGAGCAGCGCGCCCTTGGTCAGCGCGACCGTCGCCTTCAACGGGACGGCCGGATCACCCGCCGTCGACACCATGATCGCGTTCTCTGCGTAACCTGGCGCGCGAGCAACGAGTGGTGCCCACATCGGCGGCAGGCCCTTGAACGTCGCGACGCCTTTGTCATCGGCCGTGGCGCCGAACAATTTCGTCGACGAGCGCAGCTCGACCGTACCCTTGGGAATAGGTTTGCCACTCGCCGCGTCGACGAGCGTCACCTCGCCCGGGCTGCCCTTGCGCAAGCGCAGCGTCACGGGCTCGGACTTGTCGGTCAGGCGGATCCGCACGGGGCCCGCGTAGAGATCATCGATGCCCGCGCTCACTTCGTACGTGTGCGGCGTCAGACGACCGAAGGCGAACGCGCCATCAGCACCGCTGTCCTCGTGGCGCGGGAACATCGTGTCGATGACGACGGTCGCGTTCTCGACGGGCTTGTCGTGCTCGTCGATGACTTGTCCCTCGAGCTGCAAGCTGCCCTCGGGCTCGTAGTCATAGCGAAGCTTGTGCGACGCGGTGCTCGCGCTCGCTGCGGGCAACGGCTGCGGCGCTTGTGACTCCGGTGCCGGCCCTTTCGGTGGCGCAGTGGTCGCGACGGCGGGGACCTCTGTCGTCGGCGTGCCGCCGCCAAAGATCCAACCGAGGCGCCACGACGCGACGAGCGCGATCAGAGCAACGACGACAACACCGAGGACAACCTTTGCCTTCACGAGACCTCCAGTGACCAATGCAGTGCGCGCAGCGGCGCCCGCCATGAACGGAATTGGTGCGAGGACGCGCTCCCAGCGCCGGCGATCACCGCCGTGCTGTGCGTCCAGCTCTTCGCGCACGCGCGCGAGAGCGTCCGAGAGTCGCGACCGCACCGTCGCACCGGGAATGTTCTGCGCGCGAGCGATATCCGCCGCCGACATTCCTTCAAAGAACCGCAGCAGCAATACGTCGCGCAGGACGTCCGGCAGCTCCATGACAAGCGCCGCGACCTTCTGTTGCATGCGCGCGCGTTCGACGAGCTCTTCGCTCGATGGAACATCGGTCGGTGCTTCGATAGCGGCGCGATCTTCGTGCGCGGTGCGCCGCTTGCGTCCACGCAGCGACATCTTTGCGAGGTTGCGCGCGACGCCGCCGAGCCACGGCCTCAGCGCACCGGCTTCCGCGGGCGGCTTCGTCACGGCCGCTGCAAACGTCTCCTGTACGATGTCGTCGGCGTTCGCGTCGCCGACCAACGCGCGCGCCAGGCGGTGCAGCCAATCGGCGTGCTCCAGGAGCTCGTCTGCAGTGGGGGCGGCTCTGTCCGTCACTCCTCCTCACCTTGCCGGTCGCTGTCGATCTGTTGCCCGAAATCGGACGCTGGGTTGCCGTCGCCGTCATCGCGCTCATCGAGCGCCGTCGGCATTGCGGTCAGGACAGGTCGGATGTCCGCGAGATTCTTGGCGAACAGGTCGAGCTGGTCGGGGGCGGCGAACACGGCCGCGAAGTCGTCGGGCGCGAGGGCGCGGGCGAGTCGGCTCGCGAAGTTGTCGCGGAGGATGCGCGCGTAGTGGTCTGCGTCGTAGTCGCGCGGGTCGGTCGAGGTGACGCGAGGAGCGGGTGCGGCGGCCTGCGTGGTCGATTCGGTTGCTGCGCCCTCGTGTTCTGGCGCTGTCTCGTCATCGTCTAGCTCGCGGAGAATGCCGCCGCCGCCACGCGCAGTGCGGTAGACGCGAACGCGCTCGCCGACGGACCACGTGGTGCGGCCGCTCGTGAGCATCGCTTCGTAGGTGAGATCGCGGCGCGAGTCGCGTGTTGCCAGGTACTCGGCGGGAGTCTTCGTCAAGCGAACGCGCGACGTGACGGCATGCGTGGGGACCTCGTGGCGGCGCAGCGCGGTGACCGTCGCGAGGTAGAGCGCGCGCACGCCAGCAACGTCGCTGCGGAACAGCAGATCGATCGCGCCGCGCAGGAACGCCTCGCCATACGGTTCGGCGCGCGAGGAGCGAAACGCAACGCCGCGCAGGGTGAGCTCGCCGTCGTATCCCAGCAGCGCGTAGTTCTTTGGCTCGTGCGACAGCATCGCGGCGTAGCGGCCTTCGAGCTCGAGTTGCACGAGCGGCGGTAGCAGTGCGGCGACCTCCGCGACGCAGCGGACTTCGTCGTCGGTGGTCCACGCGTCGGGAACGGAGAAGTACACGCCGTCCGTGTCAGCCTCGAGCAGCGTGACACCGCGCGCGGCGAGGCCGTCACAGATGGTCGACAGCGTCTCGCGGCCGCGGCGAGTGACTTCGTTCGCAGCGTGGATGTCGCTGAACCGCGTGAGGCCACCCGCGCCGAGGTAGCCGTACGCGGAGTTCACGAGCAACTTGAGCGCCGCTGACATCGCCTCGTGACCGTGGCGCTCCGACGAGCCGGGTGGTGCCACCTTCGCCGCTGCCTTGGCCGCGAGGCGCCGTACACCGATGCGATCGACGAGCGTCAGCAGTGCCTTCCGGCGATCGCGCGTGGGGCCGATCTGGAACTGGCGCATCAGCGACGGATAGAGCGACGCGACGTCTGCTTTCACGACCCGTCGCGCGACGCCCGCGTGGAACAAGTGCAGCGCCGCGCCCTGGTGCTGTGTGCCGTCGCCTGCGACGTGAGCGGGCAGGGCCTCGCCGCCGCGGACGTACGCGCGAACGAGCAACGGATCGATGACGCCCGTTGCGGGCCCGGCGTCGGCGAGCCGCTCGTAACGGCGCGGTGCGATCTGTGCGAGCGCATGTGCTGCGCCCGACATCACCGCCGCAACACCCGCGACTTCCTCGACGTCGGCACGCGCATACCGGCGCACGCGCTCCGGGTCGCGCTGATAGACCTCCCAGATCTGGTCGCCGCGAATGTGCTCGCGATCGGGACCGGCGAGGCCGAGGTGTCGCGCGACCGCCTTGAGGCCGTGCCCGGGCAAGTCGCGCGCGGCGAAGTCGTAGCGGATGACAGCGTCGAGCGTGTCGATCAGCTCGCGGCCCGGCGCGATGAGGCGAACGCGACGCGTCTCGTCGGTGCCTCGTTGCACGGTCATGCCGCGCCGGGCGCCGCGCTGGCGTAGACCGGGGCCACCGATGCGTCCCAGGTCCAAGGGCACGCCGAGGCGCTTCGCGCGCGTGTCGAGGAACGGCAGGTCAAAGCCGTGCAGGTTGTGGTTCTCGATGATGTCGGGATCCTGCTGCTGCACGCGCTCCACGAGCCGCTGGATGACGTCGCGCTCGTCGCCTTCGAACGTGTCGACGCGACCGTCCGGATCGCGGACAGCGATCATGAAGATGCGATCGCGCTGCGGATCGAGACCCGTCGTCTCCAGGTCGAACTGCATGCGGCGCGCATCGGCGAACGCGAGGCCCTTGAAGTACGTGCGGCCCGACGCGACGAGGTACTGCTCCTCGGGGCCGAGCGTGTGGACCATCGTTCCCAGATCGCGCAGATGCCCGACGCTATGGCCGAGCCATTCGCGCGCGCTGCGCAACACCGCGTTGGTCAGCGACGGCATGTCGTCGCCGCGCACGAAGTACCGCAGCGTCCCTTCGCCGGTCAGCTCGCGCACGGTGACGCCGCGGTGCTTCTCGAGGCCTTCGCGTCGTTCGCACAGGAGCCACGGGCGAAACCCGATCTCCTCGTGGACGAGCGCACCATCGACGCGCCGCCACACGTGAACGCGCCCGTCGCCCTCCGCCCAGACCGAGACGATGCCGGGCGTTTCGTCCCAGCCCCACAGCCAGTCGTCAGCACTGGTCGTCGGGGTACCGCTCACCGTCCGAGGCTACGTGGTACGCACGCGCATGGCCACCCATGCTCAGCTGAGGAAGATCGCCATGTCGTTTCCCGGTGCGATCGAGGGCGGAAAGCATGGCGCTCGCCTCGCGTACTCGGTGCTCGCGAAGGGGAAGGACAAGCACGGCAACCCCAAGACGAGCGGCTTCGTGTGGTCGTGGATGGAGCGCGTCCATCCCAAGAAGCCCCGCGTCGAGAACCGCGACGTCATCGCCGTGCGCGTCCCGACCGTCGAGGACAAGGCGATGATCATGGGCGCCGAGCCCGACCTGTTCATCGAGGACCCGCACTACAACAACTATCCCGCCGTGATCTTTCGCCTCGCCGACGTCACGGTGGCGCAACTGCGCCAGCTGCTCACGCAGTCGTATCGGTGTTTCGCGGCCGCGCAGCCGACTGCCGTTGTTCGTCCACCGCGGTCGCCGAGGAAGCCCGCGCGTCGCGCCGGCTAGGCCTTGCGAACAGATACAATCGCGTCATGGGTGCAGACATCATCGGTTGGCGCGAGTGCCCGCTGCAGCGGTCGCTCGGTCAGAAGGGCTTTCTCGGCAAGCTCAAGATGAGGGCCTATATGGCCGCCGTCGAGTCGCAGGTCCCCGAGGGCGAGCGCGAGAACGTGGCGGTCACGGTGGTCGTAAACGACACGGAGCGCGATCTCACCTATCGAGAGATCCGCGCGGAGGCGGAGCAGTTCCAGGCGGGCATCCCGGAGTGCGCGTCGTGTCCGCTGTCAGGTGGTCGACAGCTCGGGTGCTACAAGTTCGTCAAGTACCCCGTCGATGCAGGCTTCGAGGAAGTCGCGTTCGAGATGTTCTGCAGCCAGCTCACGACGAAGGATTCGATCTCGGATCAGCTGTATCGCGACATTGTCTCCAAGCAGCCGCTCGATAGCGCGTGGCACACGCGGCGCGGCGAGGGACGTGGATTCGCCCGCCGGCCGCAGCCCCTTACGCATACGTGGGGCGGACTGTTCAGCAAGAAGAAGGTGGATAGCGCGCAGCTGCTGGCATCGCTGTTCATCCCGCTCTCCGTCCCCGCGCTGATCGTCGGCTACGCGCGGTTCTGGCGCGAGCTCGTGCAATTCGCCGATGCGAAGCTAGCCGCGGTCATGAAGCAGCACGGCGTCGCGCTCGGCCCGAACGGCCAGATCAAGCTCCAGGTAGAGCAGTCGCAGATCGGGAACATCGAGAACCAGCTCAGGGATGCGAGCAACGCGATGAGCTCGCTTCTCGAGGGAACATTCGGCGAGATTCGAAACGCGGCGGCCATGATGCAGGTGCTCGCGCCCGCATCCGTCCAGCAGGGGTGGAGCGTTATCGTCGACGGCTGAGCTCGAGCAGCGTGTCAGCCGCCGCGGTCGACGAGGTCGTTCCGGCGGATACAGCTAGCTCGATAGCAGGTAGGGCGGCTGCGACATCGGGATGTGCGCGGAACGCGGCTTCGAGGCGTTCGCGGATCAGCGACCACATCCACGTCTTCTGCTGGTCGGCGCGAAGGGCGGCGAGCTCGCCGTTCGCAGAGAGCGTCGTATGGTGCTCCTCCACGATCTGCCAGAGCTCGTCGACGCCGGTGCCCGTGATGCCGGAGACCGCGACGGCGCGTGCGCCCCATGACGCGCGCTTCTTGGGCAGATAGCGCAGCGCGGATCGCAGGTCGGAGAGTGCGAGCTTCGCGCGCGATGTGTTGTCGCCATCGGCCTTGTTCACTGCGATGACGTCAGCGAGCTCGAACACGCCCTTCTTGATGCCCTGCAGCTCGTCGCCAGCGCCGGGCAGCGCGAGCACGAGAAAGCAATCGACCATGTCGGCGACGGCTGTCTCGCCTTGGCCGACACCGACCGTCTCGACGAGCACGACGTCGAAACCCGCCGCTTCGCACAGCAGCAACGTCTCGCGCGTACGGCGAGCGACACCGCCGGGGGAGAGGCCGCTCGGCGATGGACGGATGAACGCGTTCTCTGCGAGCGAGAGGCGCTCCATGCGCGTCTTGTCACCGAGAATGGAGCCGCCGGTGAGCTGCGACGACGGGTCGATCGCGAGCACCGCGACCTTCTTACCCGCGGCGATGAGTCGAGTGCCGAGCTCGTCGATGAACGTGCTCTTGCCGACGCCGGGGACGCCCGTGATGCCGATGCGGCGCGCACCGCCCGTGTGTGGCATGAGGCGCGTCAGGAGCTCCTGCGCGAGGACAGCGTCGTCGGCGTTACGGCTCTCGACGAGCGTGACGGCCTGTGCGAGAACGCCGCGATCCGCCGCGCGCACACCCTTCTCGTATTCGTCGAGCGAGAGGCGCGGGCGGCGAGCGGTCACTTTGCGGGGGCCTCGAGGCGATCGAGCAGCGACAGCGCGGCGTCGGCGATCACTGTACCCGGGCCGAAGATCTCGGCGGCGCCGGCGGCGCGAAGGGCAGGGTAGTCGTCAGGCGGAATGACGCCACCTGCGACGACAAGGATGTCGGGGCGGTTCAACGCCGCGAGAGCAGCGCGGAGTGCGGGCACGAGCGTGAGATGACCTGCCGCGAGCGAGGAGGCACCGATGACGTGGACGTCGGACTCGACCGCCGCGCGCGCGGTTTCTTCGGGCGTCTGGAACAGCGGGCCGATGTCCACGTCGAAGCCGAGGTCGGCGAACGCGGACGCGATGACCTTCTGACCGCGATCGTGACCGTCCTGGCCCATCTTCGCGATCAGGATGCGCGGCCG
Organism: Kofleriaceae bacterium; assembly: GCA_036499725.1. Taxonomy (GTDB): domain Bacteria; phylum Myxococcota_A; class Polyangia; order Haliangiales; family Haliangiaceae; genus JABFXX01. The sequence continues at coordinate 92,099 of DASYDE010000041.1, read as the reverse complement.
GCGACCTTCACGCGCGAGGAACGCCTCGGTGCGCGCGCGGACCTTCAGGAGCCCTTCGTGCTGCTCGCCGACTTCGCCACTGTACACGCCGCTGATCGCCTTGATCTCGGCGCGATGGCGGCCCCAGACCTTCTCGAGCGCGGAGGAGATTTCTCCGACGGTGGCGCGTGCTCGCGCGGCCTCGATCGCACCGGCGAGCAGGTTGCCTTCACCGCTCTCGGCGATCTTCGTGAGCGCGGCGAGAGCGCGCTCGGTCGCTGCCGAGTCGCGTTCGCGCTTGAGCTTCGCGAGGCGATCGATCTGCGTCTTGCGGACCGCTGCATTGTCGACCTTGAGGACCGGCACCGCTTCTTGGGTGGTCGGCTTGAACGCGTTGACGCCGATGATCTTCTGCCGACCGCTGTCGATGCGCGCCTGCGTCCGAGCGGCTGCCTCTTCGATGCGCAGCTTGGGAACGCCGGCTTCGATCGCCTTGACCATGCCGCCGAGGCTCTCGATCTCGGCGATGTGCGTGCGTGCACGCGTCGCGAGCTGATCGGTGAGCCACTCGACGTAGTAACTGCCGCCCCACGGATCGACCTGCTTGGTCGTGCCCGATTCGAGCTGGAGCTGGAGCTGCGTGTTGCGCGCGATACGAGCGGAGAAGTCCGTCGGCAGCGCGAGCGCTTCGTCGAGCGAGTTGGTATGCAGCGACTGCGTGTGGCCCTGCGTCGCGGCCATCGCCTCGATGCACGTGCGCACGACGTTGTTGTAGACGTCCTGCGCCGTGAGCGACCACCCTGACGTCTGACAGTGCGTGCGTAGGGCGAGGCTCTTTGCCGATCTAGGCTCGAACTTCGCCATGAGCTCTGCCCACAGCAGGCGCGCGGCGCGGAGCTTGGCGACCTCCATGAAGAAGTTCATGCCGATCGCGAAGAAGAACGAGAGGCGCGGTGCGAACGAGTCGACGGGCATGCCCGCCGCGACGCCGGTCCGGACGTACTCGAGCCCGTCGGCGAGCGTATAGGCGAGCTCGAGGTCGGCCGTCGCTCCGGCCTCTTGCATGTGATAGCCGCTGATCGAGATCGAGTTGAACTTGGGCATCTTCTGCGACGTGAACGCGAAGATGTCCGCGACGATCTTCATCGATGGTGCGGGCGGATAAATGTACGTGTTCCGCACCATGTACTCTTTGAGGATGTCGTTCTGGATCGTGCCCGTGAGCTTATCCAGTGCGACGCCTTGCTCCTCCGCCGCGACGATGTAGAGCGCGAGCACGGGCAGCACCGCGCCGTTCATCGTCATCGAGACGCTCATCTTGTCGAGCGGGATGCCGTTGAACAAAATACGCATGTCCTCGATCGAGTCGATCGCGACGCCGGCCATGCCGACATCACCGATGACGCGCGCGTGATCGCTGTCGTAACCGCGATGCGTGGCGAGGTCGAACGCGATGGATAGACCCATCTGCCCCGCGGCGAGGTTGCGCCGATAGAACGCGTTGGAGTCCTCCGCTGTCGAGAACCCGGCGTACTGGCGCACGGTCCACGGCTTTTGCACGTACATCGTCGCGTACGGGCCGCGAACGTATGGCGGCAGACCGGGCAGCGACGCGAGGTGCTTCACGGTCGTGATGTCCATCGCGCCGTAGAGTCCGTGGTGCGGAATGCCCTCCGGTGTCTCCCACTCGTCGTTGCCGAGGATCGGGATATTCGCGGTGGATGTCTGCGAGCCCTTGGGCGGCGCGACGAGGCTGTCGAACGGCCGGTTCTTGAAATCGGGGAAGTTCACGATGCACCTCCCAGGAGATCCGTGAGTGTTGCGAGTGCATCCGCGCCGAGGAAGAGGAACGCGTCGATGCCTGCCTCGCGCAGTGCCGCTTCGAGATCGCCAGGGCGACCCGCGAGGGCGACGCGCTTGGCACCGACGGACTTGAGCTGTTTGGCCACGGCCGCTGCATCCGTGGCGTAGCGCTCGTCGCTGCCACAGATGACGGCGACGTCGGCGCGCATCATGGCGTTCTCGCCCGCCGAGGCGAGCCGATCCGCGAGCGTATTCCCAGCGGCCGCAGCGAGTGCTCCGACCGGTAGCGCCGCCGTCGAACCCACCGCCATGCCTGCGATGGGTGGAGGCTGCGTCGTGCCGGAGCGCGTGTGGGGCGCCGCGATCTCGCGTGGGGTGATCCCCGCAGCCGCGAACAGGTTCTGCGCGAAGCCGAGGCGCGCGCGATGCTCCGCGGGAGGTCCGAGCGTGACGAGCACGATGGCCGGCTTCGTCGCCTCCGCCTTGGTGCGCAGCGCTTCCCAGCCTTCCGCTTCGCGATGCACGGCGAGCGGCGGGTAGAGAATCTCCAGGCCGGGTGGTGTCGGCGCGAGCTCCGGCACCTTCTCACCGAGATTCGCGAACTCGGAGACTCCCAGGACCGCATCCTTGCGCTTGCTGATCGCATCAGCGCGCTTGGCCCACGCCGGCTCGACGAGCCCGCGGATGCCGCGCATGTTGTTTTTTAGCAGCTCGACGATGCCGCCATCGTTCTCGATCTGCTGGAAGCGGTCCCACGCCGCGCGCGCGAGCGCGTCCGTGCGCGCTTCGATGTAGTACGAACCGCCCGCCGCATCGATGACGCGCCCGAGATGGCTCTCCTCGCGGAGCACGAGCGCCGTGTTGCGAGCGACGCGACGTGAGAGCGCCGACGGAACGCCGAGAGCGTCATCGAACGGACGCGGCGATACGAGCTGCGCGCCGCCGAGCACGGCCGCGAACACCTCCGTCGTCACGCGCAGCATGTTCACCCACGGATCGCGCGCGGCTTGCGTACGCGACGAGCAGACCGCGTGGATCGCATCGAGTGGCACGTGCGGCGCACCGGCCGCGACGAACACCTTGTGCATCGTCAGGCGCAGCGCGCGCAGCTTGCACAGCTCGCCGAAGGTGTCGCGCCCGATCGGTACCTGCACCCACAACGAGCGCACGGCTTCTTTGATCGGGCGACCCGCGTCGAACAGCGCGCGCAGATACGCCACAGCAGTCGACAGCATGAGCGCGAGCTCGGTGACTGCATCCGCGCCCGCGGCGTGTGTGGTGAGGCTCGAGATGCGCAGACCGCGCACGCTCTCGGCGCCCGCCACCTCGGACAGGCGCAGCAGGCGCGCCGGAACTTCCGCCGGGTCGAGACGACCGCGATACACACCGTCGATCGGATCCACGCCGAGCCACAGCGCACGCGTGCCCGACGCTTTCGCGAGCAAGTCGAGGTGCGCGCGCGAGCCGACGTCGACGACCAACATGCTGCCGTGTTCGCTCGCTGCGTGGAAAGCAGCATCGTCCTCGCGGTCGATCCACAGCGCGTCCGCGCCACCGTCGAGGTCTTCCGCGAGCGCTTCGGGCCGCCGCGTGGCCGCACCGTCGACCTTCATGCACACGCCGAACGGAACCGCTGCGGCCTTGGCCCCGCGGACGAACGGGGCTGCGCCGGGTGACCCCGGATCGCCTGTCAGCTCGGTGTAGAGCGGCTGGAGCGCGATCCCATTTTCATCGCGGTGAACCAGCGCCTTCTCGAACGAGACACCGCCGAGCTCTTTCTCGACGAGCGCGCGCCATTCTTCGACGGTAGCCATGACGCCCGAACATACCTAATCGGGACGGCAAATTGGCCCTCCGCGCTACCCTAGTAGAAGTAGCCGGTCACGAGCGGGCTGCCAGGGGAGAGGCCGGCGTTCGTGAGGATCTTCAGCTGACCGGCGACGCGCTGGCGGAGCAGGCGCTCGTTGACGGGCCGGTCGGTCTCGTTGTCGATCACCTGGCCACCCACGCGCTTCGCGATGTAACGCGCCTGCTGCACCAACACGTCGAGCATGCGCTCGGGCTGCGCGTTCACCGGAATGCTGAAGTGGATGTGGATATCCTCCGTCGTCGCCATCGGGTCGTTCGCGTCCTCGGGCGTCCACAAGCCCGAATCGGTCCCCGTGAACGAGTAGAGACCGTGGAAGCCTTCCGAGGGGATCCACTGCATCAGGTCGCCGGCCCACACGTACCCGGCGGAGTACATCGCGTCCCACGCGAGTCGGAGCGGGATCGGTGCTCCGTCGGCGCGCGAGATGGTCAGCACCATGTCGCTCGTGTCCTCGACGGACTTCAAGACGGCGGCGACCTTTTGCGCACGGACGAGCGCGGCTTCCGCCTTGATCGATGGAACAGCGGTGCCCGCATTCAGCTTGGTGTTCGAGCGGCCGATCCACGTGCTGACCTCGGCAATGTCTTTCGCGGTGAGCGGCCCGTCGGGTGCCACGAACGGTAGCTCGACAGCGACGCGATCAAACGTGGTGCTCTCCGGGAGACTGTCCTCCAACGTGACGTCGATCCACGCACCGTCGCCCTGACGCGCGCCCGTCGTCACGGTACTCGTCGTCGTAGGTAGAGGATCCAGTGCATCGCTGATCTGCGTGATCGTCAGCGGCGTGTGCAGAGAAAGTTCGAGGACCCAGCCATCAGCCGGATCGATGACCGCAGCGGGCGGAAGCGAGGAGAGCTTCACCGTGGGCTCGAAGTGCTCGGTCGCGGGGCCGTTGGGAAACACGGCTGCGACGCGTTTCGCCCTCGCTTCGTCGCTGTCGTCGTCCTGCTCGGGCTGATCGTTCGCGACAGGCGAGTCGGACTCCGCGGATCCGCTCGAGAGCTTGTTGATGAGCGCCGCCTTGCCTTTGCAGCCAGCGAGAGCGGCAACGGCCAACAACGCGACGGTCGTGGTGCGCATCAGGATTCCGGACGGTTGGAGAACAGCGGGAGTCGCATCAGAGGAATGCCTCGGAGGTCAGGTTGCTGCCCGGCGGAAGCCCGGCGGCTGTCAGCGATCTCGTGCGCTCGGCGACTCGCGCCGCGAGCTGGGCCTCGTCGAGCGGCTGGTGGGTCTCGGAATCGAAGATCTTTCCCCCCAGGCGCTTCGCGAGATAGCGCGCGTCTTGCTCCATCGCGGCGAGCATGCGCTCTGGCTGGGACGCCCTGGGCAGATCGAACGACATGCCGATGTACTCGGTCCCGATGCCTGGCTTGGCGACATCCTCGGGCATCCAGTACCCCATACCGATGCTGCAGTCTGCGGAGATGCCGTCCTCGTGGTCGGATGGCGACCAGCGCATGTAGTCACCGTCGCCCCACTGGAAACCGGCCGAGTACATCGCGTCCCACGCGAGCCGCAGAGGGAACGGCTTGCCCGCCGGGGCGACGATGGTCACTCCGATGTCGCGCATGTTGTCGAACGGACGTGCGAGCGTCTGCACTTCCTTGGCGCGAGCGATTGCGGCCTGTACCGGCATGGAGAGCACGATCGGCGTTCCATCGAGTTGCTTGCGCGCGTGCTCGAGCCAGTCCAGCGCCGTCGTTGCATCGGCTTGATTCAGTAGCTCGCCGCTGAACAGGAGCGAGACCTGGATCGCGACGCGATCGAACGTTCCCGGCGGATCCGGACTCGCGAGCCAGACGTGGACCCAGTCGCTCGTGCCATTGCGGATCGAGAGGTCGACGCTCATCCTCGTCTTCGGAATCCCGCCGAACGCATTCTTGATCTCCGCGGCGGTGTGAGGTTTTGCCAGTTGCACCTCCGCGACGAGATATGCGGTGGGATCGATGACAGGAGTCGCGATCCGCTCGTACGTCACCTTCGGGTGCGCGTTCTCGGTGGCTACCCCCGTCGGGAAGACAGCCGCGACGCGGGCATTCGCCTCGTCGGAAGTCAGGAGCTGCAGGTTATTGGCGGCGAGGAGCTCGGCAGTGCTGCTCGAGCCGGAGCCGACTGCATCGGCGGACCCCGAGCCCACGGCGGATGCGACGTGGGGAGCGACCGCGAGCTCGGTTTGGGGCGGCGCCTTCGCTTTGCAACCGGCGGGAGCAGCAAGGAGCAACAACGCGAGACTCCGCATCAGGGTGTCCGGACGGTTGGAGAGCGGCAGGAGTCGCACTACATGTTGCGGCGATACTGGCCGCCGACGTCGTAGAGCGAGCGCGACAACTGGCCCAGCGTGCAGACCTTGCAGGCCTCCATCAGCGCTTCGAACACGTTGCCGCCCTCGAGTGCGGCGCGCTTGATGTTCGCGAGCGCGAGTGGTGCCGTTTGCGTGTTGCGCTTCCAGAACGCATCGCGCGCGCTGATCGCGTACTCCTTCTCGATCGTCGTCGCGCGGATGACCTCGAGGGGCGTGAGGGTAGGGGAACCCTTGGGATCGAGGAACGTGTTCACGCCGATGAGCGGCAGCGAGCCGTCGTGCTTCAACGTCTCGTAGTACAGACTCTCCTCCTGGATCTTGGAGCGCTGGTACATGCGCTCCATCGCGCCGAGGACGCCGCCGCGTTCGCTGATCGAGCGGAACTCCGTGAGCACCGCTGCTTCGACCATGTCGGTCAGCTGCTCGATGATGAACGAGCCCTGGTTCGGGTTCTCGTTCTTGGAGAGACCGAACTCCTTGTTGATCACGAGCTGGATCGCGAGCGCGCGACGCACGGACTCTTCCGTCGGCGTGGTGATCGCTTCGTCGTACGCGTTGGTGTGCAGCGAGTTGCAGTTGTCGTTCAACGCGAGCAGCGCCTGCAGCGTCGTACGGATGTCGTTGAACGCGATCTCCTGAGCGTGCAGTGAACGACCAGAAGTTTGGATGTGGTACTTCAGCTTCTGCGAGCGGTCGTTGCCGTTGTACTTGTCGCGGATCGCCTTGGCCCAGATGCGGCGCGCGACGCGACCGAGCACCGCGTACTCCGGGTCCATGCCGTTCGAGAAGAAGAACGACAGGTTGGGCGCGAAGTCGTCGATCTTCATGCCGCGCGAGAGGTAGTACTCGACGAAGGTGAATCCGTTCGCGAGCGTGAACGCGAGCTGGGACACGGGGTTCGCGCCGGCCTCAGCGATGTGGTAACCGCTGATCGAAACCGAGTAGAAGTTCCGCACTTTTCGCTCGATGAAGTACGACTGGATGTCGCCCATCATGCGGAGCGCGAACTCCGTCGAGAAGATGCAGGTGTTCTGCGCCTGGTCCTCCTTGAGGATGTCGGCCTGCACCGTGCCGCGCACTTGCTGCAGCGTCGCGGCTTTGATCTTGTCGTAGACCTCGCGGGGGAGCACGTCGTCGCCCGAGACGCCGAGCAGCATGAGGCCGAGGCCATCGTTGCCGGCGGGAATCTCGCCCTGGTACGTCGGGCGCGGCACGCCCTTCTTCGCGTAGATGTCGACGATCTTCGCCTCGACCTCGGCCTGCTTGCCGTTGGCCTTGATCCACTTCTCGCACGCCTGATCGATCGCGGCGTTCATGTAGAAGCCGAGGACCATCGGCGCGGGACCGTTGATCGTCATCGAGACAGACGTCGACGGATCCGCGAGGTCGAAGCCGCTGTACAGCTTCTTCGCGTCGTCGACGTTCGCGATCGAGACGCCGGAGTTGCCGACCTTGCCGTAAATGTCGGGCCGCGGATCTGGATCCTCGCCGTACAGCGTGACGGAGTCGAACGCGGTCGAGAGGCGCTTCGCGGGCAAGCCGCGCGAGACATAGTGGAACCGCTTGTTGGTGCGCTCGGGGCCGCCTTCGCCGGCGAACATGCGCGCCGGATCTTCGCCTTCGCGCTTGAGCGGGAACACGCCGGCCGTGAACGGGAACTGCCCGGGTGGTGCTTCGCGCAGCAGCCACGTGAGCACGTCGCCCCAGTCCTCGTAGGCCGGCAGCGTGACCTTGGGAATCTTCAGGTGGCTGAGCGATTCGGTCGTCAGGTCCTGCTCGATCACCTTGTCGCGAACGACGAACTGATACTTCGCGGCCGCGTAGCGCTTCTTCATCGCGGGCCAGTCGGCGAGCAGCGCCTTGGACTCCGCGGTCAGCCGCGATTCGAGATCGTGATAGAGCGCGACGAGCTCCTTGGTGAACGCGGGCTCGCCCTCGACGGTCTCCGTGACGCGGACGACGTCATCCGCACGGTCGACGATCTCGAGCTTCTTCTTGCCGATGTTCGAGCGCAGCGTCTCGATGGTCCCGTTCAACTGGTACATGCGCCGCGCGATCGCGGCCTGCGCCTTGACGTGCCCGTCGTTCGCTTCGCACGCCTCGGCAATCTCCGCGAGATAGCGCGTGCGGTCGGGCGGGATGATCCACTTCTTCTCGCTCTGCTCCGCGCTCGGCTCCATGTGCGAATGCAGGGGCGCACCGGTCTTGGCGACGATGAGCTCGATGAGCGCGCGATAGAGCGTGTTCATGCCCGGATCGTTGAACTGCGACGCCATCGTGCCGAACACGGGCAGATCGGCGTCGCTCTTGGTGAACGCGTTGTGGTTGCGCTTGTACTGCTTGCGCACGTCGCGCAGCGCATCGAGCGAGCCGCGCTTGTCGAACTTGTTGATCGCGATCGCATCGGCGAAGTCGAGCATGTCGATCTTCTCGAGCTGCGTCGCCGCGCCGTACTCGGCCGTCATCACATACAGAGCGATGTCCGCGTGCTCCGTGATCTCCGTGTCGCTCTGGCCGATGCCCGACGTCTCGACGATCACGAGGTCGAAGCCCGCCGCGCGGCAAATCTCGATGGACTCGCGCACGTGCTTGGACAGCGCCAGGTTGCTTTGCCGCGTCGCGAGCGAGCGCATATACACGCGCGGGTTGTCGATCGCGTTCATGCGAATGCGATCACCGAGCAGCGCGCCGCCCGTCTTGCGCTTGGACGGATCGACGCTGATGACCGCGATCGTCTTGTCGGCGAAGTCGGCGAGAAAGCGCCGTACCAGCTCGTCGACGAGGCTCGACTTGCCCGCGCCGCCGGTGCCGGTGATGCCGAGGACGGGGACCTTCGCGTGCGATGCGAGGATCGGCTCGAGCGCCTTGCGCAGCTCGTCGCCCGCCGCCGGGTCGTTCTCTGCCGCCGTGATGAGCCCGCCGAGAATGGACGGCTTCTTGCCGCCGAGGTCCTTCATCGCGGGCGCGACGGCCGGCGTCTTCTTCTCGAAATCACACTGCTGCAGGAGGTTGTTGATCATCCCCTGCAGGCCCATCGAGCGACCGTCATCCGGCGAGTACAGGCGCGTCACACCGTACGCGTGCAGCTCCTCGATCTCCGACGGCAGGATCGTTCCGCCACCGCCGCCGAACACCTTGATGTCCGCACCGCGCTGCCGGAGCAGGTCGATCATGTACTTGAAGTACTCGACGTGCCCGCCCTGGTAGCTCGTGATGGCGATGCCCTGCACGTCCTCTTGGATCGCGCAGTCGACAATCTCCGAGACCGACCGGTTGTGACCCAGGTGGATCACCTCTGCGCCCGCGCTCTGCATGATGCGGCGCATGACGTTGATCGCGGCATCGTGGCCGTCGAACAGCGAGGCCGCCGTCACGATCCGGACGTGATGCTGCGGCTTGTACGGAGCAAGGGCGACAGGTCGGTTCACCACGACCCGACCTTACCCCTTTAAGTCATTGATCAGAACGGCAGATCGTCGTCGCGGCCCGCGGGGCTCACGTCGGACGGGCGCGGCTCGCCATAGCCCGCGAAGTCATCGCGGTTGCCACCACGACCGCCGCCGCCGCCGCCACCGTTGCCAGCGCGGTTGTTGTCGTAGCGCTCGTCGCGGCCACCCGCGCCTGCACCGGCGCGCGCAGCTTCGAGCTTCCACACGTCGAGGCTGTTGAAGTACTTCACTTCGCCCTGCGGGTTGCGCCACTCGCGGCCGCGCACGTTGAACGTGACGCGGACCTGGTCCCCGACCTTGAACTCGTCGAGTGCGTTGACCCGGTCGCCCGTCAGCTGGAAGGAGATGAACTGCGGGTACTTGCCGTCCGCAACCTCCACCACGAATTCGCGCTTGGAGAACTTCTCCGAGACCTTCTTGGTCTCGTACGCCACATGAAGCCTGCCGACGGTGTCGAATGCCATGGACAGCACCCTACGCGCGCCCCCTGACACTGGTCGAGCGCTCAGTAGGTAAGTGTAGCGATTCCAGTGAGTTCGGCGTTCATCGATTCCAGCGGCGGATCGCGTCGACGCCCATCCGGCGGCCGAGCGCGTAGTCCGTGCGCAGGGCCCGCTCGTCGCGGGTCGTGCGGCCCGTTCGCAGATGCGTCTCGGGAACGACCTCGATGATCGTGCAGTCGCCGGGCGGATTCCGGAGGAGCTCCACCGACCGGTTGTAGACCTCGCGATAGACGCGGAACGCCTTCGCGATGCCGGGTGCGTCGCGCAGCACAAACGGCACGAGCAACGACTCGAGTCGCGACGGTCCGCCGAACACGCGCGGTCGCGAGCGGATGACCATGATCTTCTTCGCGCCGCGCCGGTACGCCTCGTCGACAGGAATCGGCGCGCCGACGCCGCCGTCGAAGTACTTCTCGCCCGCGAGATCGACGTAGCGGCGGAACATCATCGGCACCGCGCTCGATGCGCGCAGCACCTCGTTCATCTCCGCGCCGTCGGGCACGAAGTACGTTGGCTCGCCCGTCGAGACGCTCGTCGCCGCGATCACGAACGTCGTTGGATGTGCCGCCGCTGCATATGTATCCAGCGGGTCCTCGCGATTGAACGCGTCCCACAGCCAGTCGATGTCCATCCAGTGCCCGCCGCGAAAGTAGCGCCGCGCATCGACGAACTCCGGGCGTCGCATCTGATCGAAGAAGCAGCGCCGATTGCGGCCGAGGTTGCCCGCGAGATGCGACGAGAGGTTGCAGGCGCCTGCCGATGCGCCGACGGCGAGGCCGAACGGATGAAAGCCGCGCTCCGTGAATTCGTCGAGGACGCCGGCCGCAAAGATGCCGCGCATCGCTCCGCCCTCGACGACGATCGCGTGCGTGGGATCGATCGCGTGCGCTGGCAGGTCGAACCGGTCCCGCGGCCTCGCACTCCGCGCATCAAGACGACGAACCGTCATGGCGCGCGAACCTTATCCGATCAGGCGTCGTCGTCCAGCTCGACCGAACGCGAGATCGAGAGCCCGAGCGAGCGCATTCTCACGCGCATCGTCTGGCGAGAAATTCCGAGCAAGCGAGCCGCGTCGCGCTGGTTGCCGTTGGTCTGCTCGAGCGCGAGCGTCAGCAGCCGGCGGTCGACTTCGCGATGAGTCTGCTCGTACACGTCGCCCGCTTTCTCGAGGAGCATCGCGCGCACGTACGAGTCGATCGTGAGCGGGCCGGTGCTGGGCGCGCTGCGCTCGACGACGGGAACGGCGACAGGCGCGGTACCGAAGTCCGGCAGCTGCGCCGGGAGCAACACGCTGCCTTGGGCGTTGAGCAGCGCCTGCTTGAGCACGCTCTGGAGCTCGCGGACGTTGCCGGGCCACGTATGCGCGCGCAGTCGCTCGATGGCGGCGGGCGACACTTCCGAGACGTTGCGCCCGAGCTCGCGGCTGTAGCGACGCACGAGCCGGCGCACGAGGAGCTCCAGATCGTCGCCGCGCTCGCGCAGGGGAGGCACGTGGATCGTGAAGACGCCCAGTCGGTAGTAGAGGTCCGAACGGAACCGCTCCTCGGCCTTGAGATCGCGGTGCGTCGACGCGATCACGCGCACGTCGGTGCGGATGGTCTCGTTGCCGCCGACGCGCTCGAACGTCTGCTCTTGCAGGAGGCGCAGCAGCTTCGCTTGCAGCAGCAGCGACATGTCGCCGATCTCGTCGAGGAGAATCGTGCCGCCGTTGCACTGCTCGAACTTGCCGATGCGGCGTCGATCCGCGCCGGTGAATGCGGACTTCTCGTGCCCGAAGAGCTCGCTCTCGAGGAGCGTCTCGGGAATCGCGGCGCAGTTGAGCGCGAGGAACGGCGCATTCGCGCGAGTGCTGTGCTGATAGATCGCGCGCGCGACGAGCTCTTTGCCCGTGCCGCTCTCGCCGCTGATCAACACCGTGACGTCCTGCGGCGCAACGCGACCGATCGCCTTGTACACGTCGAGCATCGCCGGCGACGCACCACAGATGTTGCCGTCCTCGAGATCCTCGCCCGCGTCGCCGAGGCTGACGCGCGAGCGCATCCGGCGATCGACGTCGAGAGCTTCGCGTACCGTCGTGTGCAGCACGTCGAGATCGAGCGGCTTGTAAAGATAGTTGAACGCGCCGCGCTTCATCGCTTCGATGGCGGTATCAGCCGTCTTTGCCATCGTCACGAAGATGACGGGGATGCGCGCGTCGATCGCGCGGATCTCGGCGTACACATCCAGACCGGAGCGGTCGGGCAGGCGGATGTCGAGGAGGATCACATCCGGCGGCTCGCGGCGCACCATCGCCACGCCACTCGCTCCATCGGGAGCGATCGACACCCGGTAGCCAGGCGCGGAGAACGCATGGCGCACCTGCTCCGGGATCAGGACCGGATCGTCATCGATGAGAAGTACGTGCGCCATGGCGATCGGTTTGTGAGGAGCAATTCTTACGCCAGCTCCTCCTAACATACCGTGCTCATTTCTTCTGTACCGCGGAACGCAGCGTCTCGATCGTGGCGCAGCTCGCGGCACGGAGGAGCTCGGGCGCCAGCGTACGAAGCCTGGTGAGGAAGCCGCGCGCAGCGTCGAGATCGTTGGCGGCGGCTGCTTCCTCGAGGGCCGAGGCGATGGAGCCCGTCTCCGTCGAGAACGCAGAGAGCATGCCCGATACGGAGTGCGCTCCCTCGCGAAGACGCACGGCGTCGCCGTCGGAGAGTGCTTCAGCGATGGACGCCAATGCCGCGGGCAACCGTGCGGTCAGTCCGTCGCGCACGACGGCGAGAACCGCCGCGCTGCTGCCGACCGCCGCGAGCAGAACCTCGGGGGAGAGCAGGGAGCGAGCCGGCGCTTCTTTGGACGTGATGCGATCGACCGCAGTCCACAGGTTGGCCGCGCTGATCGGCTTGGAGAGGAAGTCATCGCTTCCGGCGGCAAAGCAGCGAGCGCGATCCTCGGCGCGCGAACGAGCGGTGAGCGCGATGACGGGGAGATGTCCGCCCGTAGTTCGCTCGTGCTCCCGCAGCGCTTCGAGCACCTGGAACCCGTCGAGCTCGGGCATGTGCAGATCGAGCAACAGCAGATCGAACGCGCCCGACTTTGCGTACTCCAATGCAGTGCGGCCGTCCTGGGCAATGCGCACGGCGTGGCCACGACTCGCGAGCAGCTGCTGCAGGAGCTGCGAGTTGAATGGGTTGTCCTCGGCGACGAGCACGCGCTGCGGAAGTTCGGAGAGTTGCACTGCCTCCGATGCGATCTGGACCGGCGTTGGCTCGACGCGACTAAACGCCTCGGTCGGCCGCGTCATCACCTCGTGGATCGTCGCGAGCAGTTCCTCCTGCGGAACGGGCTTGAGCACCTCGGCCTCGATGCGTAGCTCGCGTAGTCGCTTGAGGTCGTTCGGGCGATCACCCGACGTGAGCAGAATGATCCGGGTGCCGGCGAGCTCGGCGCGATCGCGGATCGTCGCAGCGAGGCTGAGCCCGTCGGTATCTGGCATGCGCGCATCGAGGAGGATCAACGAGTACGGCCGCTTCGACGCGACGGCGTGCCACAGCGCATCCATCGCGGCGAGACCGTTGGGAACCGCCGTCGGATCCATCAGCCATCCGCGCAGCCAGCGCTCCATGATCTCGCGGTTTGCGGCGTTGTCGTCGACGATGAGCACGCGAAGCTCCGATAGCGCGTCGCCCGAACGTTTGCCCGGCTCGGAGTCGTCGTCTCGCCAGCGGAGGCGGATGTCGAACGAGAACGTACTGCCGGAACCTTGTCTGCTCTCGACGGAGATACGTCCGCCCATCATCTCCACGATGCTCGCGGCGATGGTCAGGCCGAGGCCCGTCCCTCCGTAGCGACGGGTCGTCGACATATCCTCTTGCTCGAACGCGCGGAAGATCGACGCCTGCTTGTCGAGAGGAATGCCGATGCCGGTGTCGCGAACGGAGAACTGCAGCTCGATGTCATTGCCGGCGCGGATGATCGGCGAGACGTCGAGCTGGACCTCGCCTTGTTCGGTGAACTTGATCGCGTTGCCGACGAGGTTGAGGAGCACTTGCCGCAACCGGCCCGCATCGCCGACGAGCGCATCCGGCGTGTCGGGGCTGATGTTGCACAACAGCTCGATACCCTTGCGATGGGCGCGCACCGCGAGCGCTCGCATCGTGTCGCCGATCAACGCGCGCAGACCGAAGTCGGTGACAGAGAGCTGGACCTTGCCCGCTTCGATCTTGGAGAAGTCGAGCAGGTCGTTGATGAGCGCGAGCAGGTTCGAGGCGGCGGATTGCACCGTGCGCAGCGACTGACGTTGGCCCTCCTCGAGCCGTGTGTCGAGCACGAGCTCCGTCATGCCGAGGATCGCGTTCATCGGCGTGCGAATCTCGTGGCTCACATTCGCCAAGAACTCGTCCTTCGCACGGTTACTGGCCTCGGCCGCTTCCTTCGCTTCCTTGAGCTCGCTCTCGAGCCGATGGCGCTCGGACACGTCTTCCAGGACCGCGACCATGTACGGCAGCGCGTCCGAGGCGTCGCGGCCCAACGATGCTGTCACACGCATCCACATCCACTCTCCATTCCGCTTGGCCATGCGGAACTCGACGACGTCGGAGACCAGCTCCCCCATGCCTACCTTCGTGAAGCGCGCGATCGTCGAATCGCGATCGTCGGCGTGAAGGAACTGGAGGCCCGCCGCAGAGAGCGCTTCCGCTTCCGTGTAGCCGGTCATCTCCAGATACGTCTGGTTGACGCGAAGGAGCGTCAGGTCGGCGAGGCTCGCGTGGACCAATCCGAGCGGCGCTTGCTCGAACGAGCTGCGATAGCGCGCCTCGCTCACGCGCAGGGCCTCCTCTATCTCGCGGCGCTCGGTGATGTCGATGCTGCTACCGATCATGCGGATCGTCTTGCCCGTTGCATCGCGGACGCGCACACCGCGCGCGAGCCGATTGCGGTATCCGCCGCCTGCCGTCGCGAAGCGGGCCTCTTGCTCGTACAGGAGCGCGTCGTTCGCGATGAATGCCTTGACCGCGTTGGCGAGGCGAGCACGATCGTCGGGGTGCCAGCTGTCGAGGATCTGCGGCCACGTGCGCATGTTCTCGATCTGGACGCCGTGCCGCACGAGGAAGTTTGTCGAGTGCAGCGTGCAGTTCTCGATGTTGCCGTCGGGGAAGTCGAACTCCCAGATCGCGATGTCGGAGCCACGCACCGCGAGCTCGAGCCGCGCGAACGTGCGTTGCCGAACCTCGGCTTCCTCGGCGAGCCTGCGCTGCGACGTGTCGCGGAACACGAGCACGGATCCTTTGATCGCTGACGTCTCGTCGAACATCGGCGCGATCGAGTCCTCGACGGGAACACGCGTCCCGTCGCGCGCCAACAGGACCGTGCGTTTCGCGAGCCCGACCGTCGTGCCGAGTCGGATGACTTGTTCGGCCGACATCTGCAGTAGCTCGTCCGTCTCGTCGTCGACGATGCGGTAAACCTCGTCGAGTCGCCGCCCGATGCCGTCCTCGCGCGCCCACCCCGTGAGCGTCGTCGCGACGGGATTCATGAACGTGATCCGGCCTTCCGCATCCGACGCGATCACGGCGTCGGCGATGCTCGCGAGCGTCACCGCATAGCGCTGCTCGCTCTCGCGCAGGCGCTGATCCGCGGCGTGCTTGTAGAGAGCGAGCTCGATCGTCGTGCGCAGCTGAGAGTCGTCGAACGGCTTGACGAGATACCCGAGCGGCTCCGCGCCTGATGCGCGCTTGACCGTCTGCTCATCCGCGTACGCGGTCAGAAACACCACCGGAACTGGGTGCTGCGCACGCAGCGTCTTGGCTGCGGCGATGCCATCGATGTCGCCTTCGAGGCGGATGTCCATCAAGACGAGCGTGGGCCGCGTGACGCGGACGAGAGAGAGCACCTCGTCGCCACGTGCCGCCGAGCCCACGACCGTGTGCCCGATGCGCTCGAGCTGCTGCTGGATATCGCGAGCGACGACGCGGTCGTCTTCGACGATAAGGATTCGAGCAGGCGTCATCGCGGGGTCGGAAGTGCTCCCCCGAGCGAGAACTGTACCAAGCCGTGGTCAGCATTCGTTCACTCGCCGTGGGTGGAACGTCGCTCTCGTGACCAAATCCTTGTCACCGGCCTCGAACATTGGTCACGGCGAGGGCGCCGTCAGTTGGCACGCGGTTGGCACAACGCCCGGACGCTCGATGCACGATCTGACCGACTACCAATTCTCCACGCTGTGGGAAGACGGCGATCACGTGCTCCGTCGCGGTACGCGCGGCGATGTCTCGGTGCTTGTCGTGATGACGACGTCTCCGCGAGGGCAGGCGAGGCTCCAGCACATGTACGCGATCCGCGACGACCTCGACGCGGCATGGGCAGTGCTGCCGATCGCGCAGGTCGCACACCATGGGGCACAGGTGCTCCTCTGCGAGGACCCCGGCGTCGACCTGTTGGCTCAGTCGCTCGCGTCGTTCCGCTCGCTGACCGACAAGCTGCGTGTCGCGATCGGAATCACCGTGGCGCTCCGGCAGCTCCACGCAAAGAAGCTCGTCCACAAGGACCTAAAACCGGCCAACGTGTTTGCGAGCGCGACCGGCGCGGCGTGGATCACCGGCTTCGGCATCGCGTCGCGCGCGCCGCGCGAGCGTCAGGCGCCCGAGCCGCCGGAGATCATTGCAGGGACGCTCGCATACATGGCGCCCGAGCAGACGGGCCGGATGAACCGCTCGATCGACTCGCGCACGGATCTGTATGCGCTCGGCGTGACGCTCTACGAGCTGTTCGCGGGTGCGCTGCCGTTCACGGCGAAGGAACCGATCGAGTGGATCCACTGCCACATCGCGCGCCACCCGGTGCCGCTGTACGTGCGGACGCCCGCCGTGCCGCGCCAGCTCTCCGAGATCGTGATGACGCTGCTCGCGAAGACAGCCGAGGAGCGTTACCAGACGGCGGCGGGCCTCGAGCACGATCTTCGCCGCGCGCTTGGTGACCTCGAGAGCTCCGGCCGGATCGAGCGGTTTGTCCTGCGCGAGCGCGATGCCTCCGAACGGCTGATGATGCCGGAGCGCCTGATCGGGCGAGACGCGGAGGTCGCGACGCTGCTCGCTGGCTTCGACCAGGTGGTCGCGGACGGGAACGCGCAGCTCGTCATGGTCTCGGGCTTTTCCGGTATTGGAAAGTCATCGGTCGTCAACGAGCTGCATCGCGCGCTCGTTCCGTCGCGTGGGTCGTTTGCCGCCGGAAAGTTCGATCAATACAAGCGCGGCGTTCCGTACGCGACGTTCGCGCAGGCGTTCAGCGGGCTCGTCGCGCAGGTACTCGGGAAGAGCGAGCAGGAGATTCAATCGTCGCGCGAGCAGCTGTTGGAGCACCTGGGGACGAACGGTCAGCTGATCGTGAACATGGTCCCCGAGCTAGCACTCGTGATCGGCACGCAACCACCCATCGGGGATCTCTCGCCCACGGATGCGCAAGCGCGCTTTCACGCGGTGCTGCGCGGGTTCATCTCGGTGTTCGCGACAGCGGAACACCCGCTCGTGCTGTTCCTCGACGATCTGCAGTGGACCGATAGCGCGACGCTCGAAGCGCTCGAGCATGTGCTCGCTTCCGACGAGATCCGGCATCTGCTCGTCGTGGGCGCGTATCGCGATAACGAGGTCGACGCCGCGCATCCGCTCGTGCAGATGTTGGAACGGTTGCGCGCTCGACCACGCCGCCTTCGAGAGATCGTCCTGACGCCGCTGAAGCGAGACCACATCGCCGCGCTGTGTGCAGAGGCGCTGCGCACGTCCCTCGATGGTGTCGAATCGCTCGCCGCACTCGTGTACGAGAAATGTGGCGGCAACCCGTTCTTCACGTTCCAGTTCATCACCGCGCTGGTCGATGAAAATCTCGTGAGCTTCGATGCGGGCGCGTGGCGATGGAACATCGACGCGATCCAGGCGAAGGGGTTCACTGACAACGTCGTCGACCTGATGACGATGCGCTTGCACCGGCTGCCGCCGGAGTCGCAGCGCGCGGCGCGTCAGATGGCGTGCATCGGGAGCTCGGCGCGCGTCGAGATTCTCGAGCTCGTGCTCGGCTGGAGTCGTGAGGCGATCGCGGCGGCATTTGCTCCTGCCGTCGCAGCGGGCCTCGTGCATCGCGCCGGCGGCGGGTACGCATTTCTCCACGATCGGATTCACGAAGCGTCGTACGCGATGCTGCCCGCCGCAGAGCGCCCCGCCGAGCACCTGCGGATCGCTCGCGTCCTTGCCGCACTCGTCGTTCCGACCGATGACCGGGTGTTCGAGGTGTGCAACCACTACAACCTGGGTGCCGCGCTCGTCGACACGCAAGACGAGCGTGATCGCATGGTCGCGCTGAATCGACTCGCGGCGGAGCGCGCGCGTGCGTCGACCGCGAACGCCGTTGCTCACACGTATGCGTCGCGGGCGAGGGCGCTCCTCTCTGGCGATTGCTGGGAGCGCATGTTTCGGCTGGCGTTCGACGTCGAGCTGCTGCTCGGTGATTGCGAGTTCCTTGTCGGGAACTTCGAGGCGGCCGAGGTCCGTCTCGATGCGCTGCGCGGGCGAGCGGTCTCGCTGCCCGACCTCGCCGCCGTCATCTACACGATGACCGTCCTGTACACGGCGATGCCTCATCGCATCGAGCGATCGGTCTCGATCTGCTTGGACTACTTGCGCCGCGTCGGCATCGATTGGCCGATCCATCCGCCGCAGGAGCTCGTCGTTGCCGAGTTCGCCGCGCTGCGCGAACGGATCGCCACCAGGTCGTTCGACGAGCTGCTCCATCTTCCGCTGGCCGCCGACGCAGATAAGAAGGCGACGCTGGAAGTGCTTCTCGGGTTGACGACGCCGTCGTTCAGCTCGGATCCGAACATGTTGGGGCTCGTGCTCTGCCGGATGGCGAACCTCTCGCTTGCGCACGGGCACACCGACGAGTCGTCGCTCGGCTACGCGTTTCTCGGCATGACCATCAGCTGCGCGTTTCGCGATTTCTCGCTCGGCTACCAGTTTGGCAAGCTCGCGCGCGATCTGGTCGAGCAGCGAAACCTCGTGAAGTACCGAGGGCGCGTGTTCCATACGCTGGGGACGCACGTTCTGTACTGGACGCAGCCGTTCGAGGTCGCCGAGGCCTCGCTTCGCATCGGCGTGCAAGCAATGCGAGAGATCGGCGACATCACGTACGTCTGCTTCGGGCACTGCGGCTACACGATGCTGGCCGCGGCCTCGGGAAAGCCGCTCGATCAGCTCCAGGCCATCGCCGAAGCGTGCCTCGAGTTGTGTCGGCCGATCCGCTTCGAGCTGTGCGAGGACATCCAGATGGCGGAGCAGTGGCTCGCGCGCGTGCTGATGGGAGAGGTGGATGGGCTCGGCGAGCTCGAGGAGCGCGCGTATGCGGGACCGCTGACGCGCTGCTGGTACCTGATCCGCAAGCTGATGTACGCGGTCGTCATGGGCGACTTCCCGCTCGCCGTCGCGACCGCGCGCGAGATTGGTCCGCTCGCCCCGATGCAGATCGTGTTCCTGAACATCGTCGACTACCACTTCTATGCGGCGCTCGCGCGCGCTGCGGTGATCGGTGCCCACGACGAAGAACACCTGGAGGCGCTCGCGCTACATCGCGTGGAGCTCGCCGCACTCGCCGCCGCGAGCCCGGAAAATCTCACGTCGCGCCTCTTACTCGTCGATGCGGAGATCGCGCGTGTCGACGGCCGCTTGCTCGAGGCGATGGAGCTCTACGAGCGGGCGATCCAAGAGGCGCGCGCACGCGCGATGCCGCATATCGCGGCGCTCGCGTTCGAGACGGCAAGCCGGTTCTACGACGCGCGTGGGTTGGAGACGCTTGCAACGGCGTGCCAGACCTCCGCGCGCGCCTGGTACAAGCAATGGGGAGCGGCCGCCAAGGTGAATCAGCTCGTGGAGGTCGACGCGCCGCGCAGCGAGTCGCGACTGTCCCTGGAGATCGAGACTCCCTCGACGGCGCTCGACCTCGCGACGGTGGTCAAGAGCTCGCAAGCCGTCTCGGGCGAGACGGGGCTCGACAAGCTCGTCGAGACGCTGATGTCGCTCGCGATCGAGCACGCAGGTGCGGATCGCGGTCTGCTCGTGCTGACGCATCGCGACGTTCTTCACATCGAGGCCGAAGCGACAGTCGGTGACAAGGAGATCGTCGTCGAGCATCGGCGTGGCGTGGCGCGCTTCCCCGCGTTGCCGGAGTCCGTCGCGAACTACGTCGCGAGAACGCGCGAGCTGGTCCTCGTCGCAGATGCGAAGCTGGCGAATCAGTTCTCCGCGGATCCGTACATGCGCGATCGCTGTCCTCGGTCGGTGGTGTGCATTCCGCTCGTCAAGCAGAGCGCATTGGTCGGCATGCTCTATCTGGAGAACACGCTCGCGCCGAACGTGTTCACGAATGCGCGCATCGCGGTGCTGAAGTTGCTCGCGTCCCAGGCCGCGACATCCCTGCAGAACGCGTCGCTCGAGGCGGAGAACGCATCGCTCGCGGAGAAGGAAGCGCTGCTCAAGGAAGTGCATCACCGCGTGAAGAACAACCTGCAGCTGATCAGCTCGCTGTTGAGCCTGCAGGCGAACCGCATCACGGACCCCGCCGTCGCGGAGCTGTTCTCCGAGAGCCGCAATCGCGTTCGCTCGATGGCGCTCGTGCACGAGAACCTCTATCGCGCGGGCAACCTCGCGAAGATCTCGATGGAGGTCCACGTGCGGACGCTCGTCGCACAGCTCCGTCAGGCGTACGGCCTGGAGGCGCAGCGCATCGCGCTCGAGACAACGGTGAGCGACGTGCACCTCGAGATGAGTCGCGCCGTTTCCAGCGGCCTCATCATCAACGAGCTCGTCTCCAACGCGCTCAAGCACGCGTTTCCGACGGGCCGCCCGGGCCGTGTGTGGGTCGAGCTGAACGCGACGGATGCCGACGCGACCCTCGTCGTGCGGGATGACGGTGTCGGCCTCTCGTCGGAGTTCGACCTCGCTTCGTGCAGCACGCTCGGCATGCAGCTCGTCGCGGACCTCACGGCCCAGCTGCACGGCACGGTCACCGTGACGCGCTCGCCGGGGACGGCGTTCACGATCGTGTTCCCGCTCGCGAGCTAGGACCTCCCAGAGTCACGAAGAAGGACGGCCGAACCAGCCTTCGTGTCCTCGTGCCTTCGTGACTCTGGGCGCACTCGCTTAGAACGAGAGCTTCGTCTCGACAGCAGCGTAGTCCGTGTTACCGCCGCCTGCGGCGCGGATCGCTGCACCCGCTTGGTAGTGAACCAGCTCGGCCGACACGAGCACCCGTGGACCAAACTTCGCTTCGCCGCGGATCTGCACGTAGCTCCCGGTCCAGGCATCGCCGTGGCCCGCGGTCATGGGCAGCGGCGTCATTGGATGCAGATAGATCGCGTCCGATGTCGTCTCGCGCCACTGGAATCCCCACGTCGCCATCGCGGTCACATCGCGCGTCAGCTTCTGCGTGACGGAAGGTCGGACGTGGATGAGGTTCGCGTAGCCCGTGTCCGACGCGAGCGTGAAGTAATAGCCGTTCGGGAACAGGGGCGTGAACGTCTGCACGCTGTCATCACCCGCGTGGCGATCACCGGACGCCGTGTCGACCTGCACGCCGATGCGCGTCGAGAGCGGCGGATGAATCGTGTAGCCGAGCCGCGCGCCGGTCGCCCACGCGCGGATCGTCTTGTTCGCGATATGACCGCCTTGCACCATTCCTTCGGCATCCCAGTCGATGCCGCGGCCCGCGCCGACGAAGCGAACGTCGACGATGTCGCGCTTCTCTTCACCCTCAGCATCGACGTACTTCACACTCGGTCGGTCGTAACGCCCGTAGTACGCCGACGCGGCGACGCCACCGCCGAGCTTGCGCTCGAGGCGAACGATCGACAGGCGGTCGTCGAACGAGTGCCAGTCGTCAAACACGCGGCCGTGCTTGTACTCGACGGGCATACTCGCGAACGCCCAGATCTTCCAGGTGGGGAGGTCCCACGCGGCCCAGACCGCATCGAACGCTTGCTGGACGTTCGGTCCATCGCGCAGCGAGATGAAGCGCTGCACGTCGAACAGAAATCCCTGCCTGCCGACGCGCGCCTTGAACACGCCAGCGCCGAGCGGGTGCTGGTACATGACAAAGGCCTGCCGGAAGTCGACCTGATTCTCGTCGGAGGGGCCGATGGCGGCCTTGCCGAATGCACGGACATCCTCGAGTTGCACGAAGACGTTCCAGTGCGCGTCCAGATGCAGGTCCGCATGGATCTGCACGCGCTGTAGCTCCAACGCATCTGCCGTGTGATTCGCCACACCGAACAGCGGCGCGCTTGTCGATTCCGCGCGTTCGCGCAAGGTGAGGCCGAGCGACAGGTACGTCTTCGGGTTGTCGGAGAGGGAGATGTACTTCAGCGAGTCCAGCGGCTCTGTACGCCGCGCCGGATCCGCGAGCACGGACCAATCTTCGCCTGCGCGATTGGTCTGAGGAGTAGGGCGCATCGGATCCGCACCCGCGGCCCCCGGTCGCATGACGACGACGAGCGCGAGCGCGAATGGTGCCCGCATCTACTTCTTCTTTGGCTCGTTGGCGGGGTCGACGTAGACCGTATCCGTCGGGCCGTAGCCGACGATGTGCACGATCACCGCGTCCTTCTGCGTCTGCGCGAAGTGCGCATGCGCGGGCTCCGAGTACACCGAACCGGGAGGAAGCACGACGAGCTTCTTCGCGTCGAACTTGGTGCCGTACCCGAAGCGCCACGTCCCCGAGACAACGGTCGCCATCCGATCATCCTTGTGGGTGTGCGCCTGGATGGTCGTGTTCGCGGGGACGTAGAGAAGTACCGAATAGAGGCCGGGCTTGCTCGGATCGCCGTACAGCACCTTCGTGTGGACGCCGCTGAGGCCGGAGCTGCCGATCTGGTTCTTGTCGGTGGGCGCATCCGCGAGGTCAGTAGGCGTTTGCCGCATCTCCGCCATCGGCGCGGGATCCGCGTGCGCGATGGAGAGGGCACCGATGAGCGTCGCGAGAATGAGGGTGGTCTTCATGGTTATCTCCTAGAGGAACTTCTCGAGGGCCTGCATGACCTCGGCGTAGTTCTCGTCGATGACCCAGTGGCCGGTATTCGCGAGCACGATCGGCGTCACGTTGTTCGCGACGAGCTTCAGCTGTTCGCCGAGTCCGTTGCCGCCGGCCTTTTCGCCGGAGATGACCATCACGGGCATCGTCAGTTTCGTCTTCGCGAGGACAGCGAAGTCCTTCGCGGTGAGCGGGAAGTTCTTGAAGTACTCCCAGCCCGCGTGCATGCGGCCATCGCGCGCGTATTGCGCCGTGTAGAACTTGCGATCCTTCTCGGAGAGCGACTTCTTGCCGTCCGCGGCGAAGTCATTCCAGAAGTGCTCGAAGTAGGTCCGCTCGCGACCTTTCACGAGCGCTTCGGGCGTGGGGCCATTGAAGAAGAAGTGCCAGAGGAACGGGTTGTGATACGTCGATTCCCAATCGCCGACGCCGGGAAGGAACGCGTCCATCACGACGAGCTTCTCGGTCTCGCTCTGGTACATCGCGGCGTACGCGTAAGCGACCATGAGGCCGATGTCGTGGCCGACAACGCGGGCCTTGGTGACCTTGAGCTGCTTCACGAGCGCGTGGATGCGCGTCGCGGCGGTCTTCATGTCCATCCCGTCCTTGGGGATCGCCGAGTCACCAAAGCCCGGGAGGTCGGGCGCGATGATCGTGTACTTCTTCGCGAGCTCCGGCATCGCTGCCTCCCACATGTGCGCGGACTGCGCGTACCCGTGGATGAGCAGCAGCGTGTCGGGACCGTTGCCTGCCGTGAAGTAGTGCATCTTGAGGCCGTCGACTTCGACGGTCTTCGACGCGATGGTGTCGGCGTGAGCCATGGCCATGGAGGCCACGAAGCACGCGACGAAAATAGAACTGTAGAAGAGCTTCATGCTCGCAGCCCGGAGCACGGCTCGTGCCGACTTACCGCTTTGCCGGTGTGGCCAATGTTTGGTCGCTCTGCGTCGGATAGAGCCAGTGGTGCACCACGCGCACGAGGTTGGGCATGAGTACCCAGGTCAGCACGCACACCGTCAGCCCCGTCGAGATCGGCAGGACGACAGGATGCGGCGCGAGACGCGGAACGATGTGACTCATGACGAACACCGTCGGTAGCAGCGCAGTCCACGTGAGCAACGCCATCTTCCAGCGTGGGGGCGGCATGCGCGGGACGGGATGCCCGGGAAGCGTGAACCACGTCTCGAGCCCGCTGCGAATGATCTGAGCGGGCGCGATGTCCGTCGACGCGAACAGGCCCTTTGCCTCGGCGGTCGCCTTCCACGCGTGCAGGTCCGCTTCGGTGTGGAAGCGGAGCAGCACCAAGCGCTCGACGTCGTGCGCGAAGACGCTGCTGCCTTCGAGAGCATCTGTCGCGCGGGCGCTCGCGAGCACGGCAACGATCCACGCTTCCATCTCGGCGTCGCGCCCCGGCACCACGTGGCGCTCGAGGAGGATCTTCGTCGGTGTGGACTCCATCAGTCCCACGTGCCACGTCCTCGTCGCACCGAGAAGCGTCCCGCACCCGTCAGTGCGATCGTGGCACCGACGAGCACGTAGAACACGTACGACTCCGCTGCGAACGCGCCGATGTGCGTCACGCTGATGTAGTCGTGCGGATGTGCGGTGACGGTCGCGAACAGGATGGATCCCGCGAGCACGATCGCCGCGGGACGCGTCCAGAGACCGAGGAGGATCAGGATCGGTGCGATCACCTCGCCGAGATAGACGCCGTACGCCATCGCAAGGGGCATGCCCGCGCCGGCGAGATCGTGGCGCACACCGACGAGGCCGTTCGCCAGCTTGTCGTAGCCGTGGAAGAGCGTCAGGCCCGCGAGGGTGATGCGCAACAGAAGCTTCGCTGCGTCATCGCGATGAGGTTCTAGAATGCGTTCGATTCGTTCGAGCATGCGCGCGCCACGAGCACGCAGCATGCCCGAGCCACGGTGGCCAAGATCTAGTCACGCATCGCGCAGCTCGACCACGCGCCTCCTCGGCATGGTTCTCGCTGCTCGCGCCGCGCATGCATGCCTTCCTCAAGATCACGCTGGCGTCGTCACTGCTTGGATGCACGACGCACGCTGTCAACGATACTCCGCGCAGCTCTGACTCGAGCGCCGCCTACCAACGCGCAGTGGACGCACGTAAGCCGGAGGATCCGACGCTCGTGTGGACGCCGGCCCACGTCGCGCTCGTCGCGAGCGAGGTCGCGCCGCACGTGTTTGCGGTCTACCCCGACGATGCGGCGAGCAAGAACGCGGCGGGTATTCCGGCGGCAACGTCCGGTGGATTCGTCGTCGGCGAGAAGGGCGTGCTGCTCGTCGATACGATGATCAATCGCGATCTCGCGGAGCAACTGCTCGCGCTCGTGCGAGAGAAGACGACCAAGCCGATCGTCTACGCGGTGAACACGAGCTACCACGGCGATCACTCGTACGGAAATCAGTTCCTGCCCAAGGAGACGCAGGTCATCCAGCACGAGGCGACGCAGAAGTACATCCAGGCGTCGTTCACGGCCGACGTCGACTTCATGTCCAAGTACTTTGGACAACACTCCGGGTTGCAAGAGCTCGAGCCACAGCCCGCCGCGATCCTGATGAAGGACGGCGAGAAGAAGGAGATCGATCTCGGTGGTGTGACCGTCGACATCGAGCACCTCGGCTTCGCTCAAACGGACGGCGACCTGTTCGTCTACGTGCCGGGCGCGAAGGTGCTGTTCACGGGGAATCCGGTGATCAGCGGCGGTCCGTCGTTCTCGTGGCTTCTCGACGGAAAGAGCGGACAGGCACTCGCGACGCTGGAGAAGCTCAAGGCGACGTTCCCCGCCGACGCGATCGTCGTCCCCGGGCACGGCGTCCCGACGGGCATGGCCGCGATCGATGCCCACATTCGCTACCTGACGGACCTGCGCACGGAGGTCCAGACCGCACTGAGCGAGGGTCTCGACGAGGCAAAGACGGCCGAGCGCGTCGGGAACGACCTCGCGCCGAAGTACGGCACGTACAAGATCTACGGCTGGGTGAACACGCAGCTCAACGTTGCAAAGACGTTCGCCGAGCTCTCGGGGGCCAAGTGAAGCGCGCGTGGCTGCTCGCGTGTCTCGCTGCGTGTGGCGCGGGGCATTCCGTGCCGGGCGAGAAGGCGGACTTCGTTCTCTACAACGCGAAGGTCACGACGCTCGACGACGGCAAGCCCGAGGTCAGCGCGATCGCGGTCTCGCACGGACAGATCGTCGCGACGGGTGATGACGCGTCCATTCGCGCGATGGCGACGGCGGGCACGGTGTCCGTCGATGGTCACGGGCGCCGTGTGATTCCTGGCCTCATCGACGATCATGCTCACTACATCCGCGGTGGGCTGACGTGGAACACCGAGGTGCGCTGGGATGGCGTCCCCACGCTCGCGGAGGGCCTCCGCCTGATCAAGGAACAAGCCGCGCGCACACCGCCCGGGCAGTGGGTGCGTGTCGTCGGTGGGTGGACGCCGTGGCAGTTCGCGGAGAAGCGGTTGCCGACGCGCGCCGACCTCGATGCCGCGTCGCCGGATCGCCCGGTCTACGTGCAGTACTTCTACAGCGTCGCCGTCGTGAACACGGCCGGCATCAAGGAGCTCGGCCTCACCAAGGACACGCCGACGCCGCCGGGAACGCGCCTCGAGCGCGATGCCGCGGGCGAGCTGACGGGTGGTCTCATCGCGGATCCGCACCCGGGCCTCATGTACGCGACCGTCGCCAAGTTGCCGTCGCTGTCGGCGGAGGACCAGCAGAACTCGACGATCCAGCTGTTCCGCACGCTCGCGCGTTACGGGCTGACGGGCGAGGTCGACGCGGGCGGTGGTGGCCACGAATTCCCGAAGGACTACAAGACGGCGGAGACTGTCGCTGGGCAACACGGATTGGCGATCCGCTCCGACTTCAACCTGTTCGCGCAGCACCCGGGCACGGAGCTCGAGGACTTCAAGAAGTGGATGCAGATTGTCGATGCAGGGCACTCGTTCGACGACGAGGACGAGCTGCAACTGCACGGAGCAGGGGAGTATCTGCTGTGGGCGACGACGGACTTCGAGAACTTCCGCTCCCCGCGCCCGGAGATCAAAGCGGAGTCAAAGGCGGCGCTGAAGCCCGTCATTCAGGAGATGGTGAAGCATCGCTGGCCGTTCGCGATGCACGCCACGTACGACGAGACGATCGCGAACGTGCTCGACGTCCTCGAGGATGTGAACCGCGAGACGCCGCTCGCTGGTCTGCGGTTCTCGTTCGAGCACTGCGAGACCGTCTCCGAGAAGAGCCTCGCGCGCATCAAGGCACTCGGCGGCGGCGTCTCGATCCAGAGCAAGATGGTCGTGCTCGGTGACGACTTCGTCGCGCGCTATGGGGCCGACGTCGCGAAGCATTCGCCGCCGCTGCGCAAGCTCGTCGAGCTCGGGATCCCGTTCGGGTTGGGCACCGATGCGACGCGCAACTCGTTCAACCCGTTCGTGACGCTGCACTGGGCCGTCACCGGCAAGACCGCGAGCGGGCGCGTGATCTACGACGCGGACAACCGCCTCACGCGTATCGAGGCACTGCGCGCTCACACCGTCGGTAGCGCGTGGTTCGCGGGCGACGATGCGCAGCGCGGGCGTCTCGCACCAGGCAAGCGCGCGGACTTCGTGATGCTGACCGGTGACTACTTCACGGTGCCGGACGACGACATCAGCAAGCTCGAGTCCGTGCTCACCGTCGTGCAAGGTCACGTCGTCTACGGTGCGGGCGAATACAGCGCGCTCGGTCCGCCGCCCCTCGCACCGTCGCCGTCCTGGTCGCCCATCAGCCACCAGGAGCCGTACTGGAAGAACTAGAGCTCGCGCGGAGCCAGCGCCCACTCGATCGCGAAGTCGGCGACCTCCTCCCAGCCCGGCTGGCCGAGGATGAAGTGCGAGCGTCCAGCGAACTCCTTGTACGCGGTGAGCGCCTTGGACTTGTGCTGCAGCTTCGCGATCGAATGATTGATCGACGGCGGCGACACGTGGTCCTCGCCACCGGCGATGATCAGCAACGGCGCGCGGTTGTCGTTGTGGACATCGACCTTGCTCGCGGCGTGCGGGTTGAAGTTCGCGAACGCGGCCTGGAACAGCGGGCGGCCCGGACCCGGCACGGCGTAGCGGTCGTACGCGGCTTTGGAGTCACTCTCGGACATCGTGTTCGTGAACGCGTAGTGGAATTCGTCGGGCGTCAGCATGACCGCGCGATGGCGGTTGCCCGGCTTCTTGAGCGCGGGGAAGCCCGAGCGCAGAGTCGACCAGGGCAAGCGGTACACGCCCTTGATCGGCGCGGAGTCGATGGCGACACCGGCGACGCCGTAGCCCTCGTCGAGGAGGATCTGCGTGACGAGTCCGCCAAACGAGTGACCGATGATGATCGGCTTCTGCGGCAGCGCGCTGATGATCTTTGCGTAGTGGTCGACGACTTCCTGGATGCCGATGTCCTCCATCGCGGACGGGTTCTCGCGCAGGCCGGCGATCTCTCCTTCGACGCCGGGCCAGCTGCGCGCGATCACCGCGCAGCCGCGGCGGCTGTAGCGCTCTACCCAGTGCTCCCACGAGAGAGCGTTGAGCCAGAGGCCGTGAATCAGAACGATCGGATGGGACGTGTTTGGATCGATGGTCATATGTCCACCGGCCGAGCATGGTCCATGCCGCCGCGGCCGCATCCAGGTGAACAGTTTCCGAGCACGAAGTGAGCGCCGAGGTCCGAGGCGGAGCCGCTTGGCTCACTTCTGGTCACGCGCGCGACCACCGTCCGCGCAGTTCGCGTGGCACGAACAGTGCTGACCGTCGGCGAAGGAAGGATCCTTCATGCTCAAGACTCTCCTCATGGCCGCCGCTGGTCTCGCTGTTACCGCCTCCGTGGCTTCCGCCGACACCAACCCGACGACGATCGTCCTCGTCCACGGCGCATTCGCCGACGGCTCGAGCTGGGACAAGGTCGCGCCGGCGCTCGAATCCAAGGGCTATCACGTCGTCGCCGTCTACGATCCGATGAGCTCTCTCGCCGACGACGTTGCGGCCACGAAGCGCGTCATCGAAGCTCAGAAGGGGCCGGTCGTTCTTGTCGGTCACTCGTACGGAGGTGCCGTCATCACCGAAGCAGGCAACGATCCCAAGGTGCAGGCGCTCGTCTACGTCGCGGCGTTCGCGCCCGACGCAGGTGAGTCGATCAATGGCCTCGGTAAAGGTCAGCCGCCGCCGCCGTGGGTGACCAAGCTCGTCGTCGACAGCGCGGGGTTCGCCTCGCTTCCGACCGACGTCGTCCTGTCCGACTTCGCGCAGGACCTCAAGCCGGCCGACGCCAAGCTCGTCGCCTACAAGCAGGGGCCGATCGCGGCGCGCTGCTTCGACGACAAGATCAAGACGGCCGCGTGGCGCACCAAGTCGTCGTGGTTCGTGATCCCCGGGTCGGACCACATGATCGATCCGAAGGCGCAAGGCTTCATGGCGAAGCGCGCGGGTTCAAAGGTCACGTCCGTGAAGGGCGCGAGCCACGTGGTGATGCTGTCGAAGTCCGCCGACGTCGTGTCGACGATCCTCGCCGCAGCCAAGACCGTGAAGTAACCGTTAGCGCTTGCGAGGGCGGGG
Source organism: Kofleriaceae bacterium (assembly GCA_036499725.1). Taxonomy (GTDB): domain Bacteria; phylum Myxococcota_A; class Polyangia; order Haliangiales; family Haliangiaceae; genus JABFXX01. The sequence continues at coordinate 62,543 of DASYDE010000041.1, read as the reverse complement.
CGCACCGCCGCGTGCGGTCTCGAGCGCCGTGTCGATCAACAGCGACGCGATACCCTTCGCGCGCTCCGGTGCCTTGCGATCGTTGTCGAACGTCGCGGCAACGCTCGCTCCGTCGTAGAGCATCGCGATCTGCTTCGCGAGATCGTCGGGAGAGGCCACGTCCAGGTCGCCCGCGAGCTCTTGCAGCCGGCCGTGCAACCAGCGACGGATCCCCGCGCTGACTTCGCGCGCCGTCGTTTCACCCGCCGGATCCTCAGCGCTCGCGTTGAGGAATGCGCAGCCGCGAAAGCTCGGTGCGGCGACCGCGTCCGCCTGCACTTCGAAGACGGCGAGCATCTTGTCGCGAACGTCCTCGTACTCCGCGATGCGCTTCTCGATGCGCTCCTTGCGGCGCTCGCCGCGTTGCTCGAGGTACGCACGGACGAGCTCGTCCTTGCTGCCGAACGTGTTGTAGAGCGAGGCCTTTGCGACACCGGCGCGCTCGATCACGCGGTCGATGCCAACGGCTTGAATGCCGTGCGAGTAGAACAAGTCATCGGCGGCCGCGAGAAGCCGATCGCGGGCGGACCCTTCGAGCTTGGCTACTTGCTTGGTGGGCGGCATGACGTCCTCACTATTGGTATCGCGTCTGTCTGCGCTCGCCATCCTGTCTGGATGGTCAGCGATCGGAACCTGTCCGATTGCCCTTGACTGTACAGACCGGTCTACTCATAGTCAAGGGCAACTAGACAGACCTGTCTAGTTGTCGAGTCGGGCAAACAGGAGCTTTCGTCATGCGTTTCGCCATGTTGCCGTCCGTAACCGAGTTGTCCAAGCTCGAAGCCGCCGAGGAGCTTGAGGCGGTCAGCTTCCCGCACGCTGCTGGCTCGCACGTGTCGATCCGCGAGCAGATGCATCTGCGTTCGCTCACCATCACGGGCAACGCGGACTCGCGACTCGAGCGGGGGCGCGTGGATGTCGGCACGAGCGATGTCTCGCCGACGCCCGAGCGCTTCCAGTGGTCGAACAACGTCTCCATCGGCCTGCTGAGCAGCGTCGTTGTCATGTTCCTCGCGGCGTCCGCGGCTCCGACACCGCTCTATGCGACCTACGCGGCAGCCTGGCACTTCACGCCGATCACCGTGACGATGATCTTCGGCATCTACGCGATCGCCGTCCTCGTGAGTTTGCTGACGGTCGGTTCGCTGTCGGACTACGTGGGCCGCAAGCCCGTGCTCATCGTGGCGACGCTCGTGCAAGCGGCGACGACGATCCTGTTCATCACCGCGAGTAGCGCAACGGATCTGATCGTCGCGCGCATCATTCAGGGCCTGGCGACGGGGGCCGCGGCCGCGGCCGTCGGCGCGGCGCTGATCGATCTCGACAAGACCAAGGGCGCGATCGCAAACGCGGTGAGCCCGATGATGGGCTCGGCGACAGGCGGCTTGATCTCTGGCTTGCTCGTGCAGTTCCTGCCGCTGCCCACGGTGCTCGTCTACGCGGTCATCGGCGTCCTGCTCCTTGGCATGACGATCGCGCTGCGGTTTGTCCCCGAGACGTCGTCGCCGCGGTCGGGCGCGCTCGCGTCGCTGCGCCCGCACTTTCGGTTGCCCGTGGAAGCGCGGAAGCCACTGTTGATCGCGATTCCTGCGCTCGTCGCCGCGTGGGCGCTCGCGGGCTTTTACTTCTCGATCGGGCAGGGGCTCGTGAAAGCGCTGCTGAACACCAAGGCCGTCGCGCCCGGCGGCGTCGTGCTGTTCATGCTCGCGGGCAGCGGCGCGCTGACGGTGCTGCTCAACCACAAGCGCAGCGCGAGAGAGCTCATGCTGCTCGGCTCGTCGCTGCTGATCGTCGGCGTGGCCATCACCATCGTCGCGTTCGAGCTCCGCGTGCCGGTCCTGCTGTTCGTAGGAGCCGTCGTTGCCGGTGGCGGCTTCGGTGCATCGTTCCAGGGCGCGATCCGCAGCGTCGTACCGCTCGCGCAGCCTCACGAGCGCGCAGGGCTGCTCTCGGTCGTCTATGTGATCGCGTATCTCGCGATGGGCGTGCCTGCGGTCATCGGCGGCATTCGCGTCGTGCACGGCGGCGGCCTGTGGCTGACGGCGCGCGAGTACGGTGTTGCGGTGATCGTCCTCGCGACGGTCGCGCTCGTCGGCACGCTCCGCACCAAGCGCGATTAGATCTCGAGGGGCCAGCCGAGGTGCTTCTCGAACATGCGCGTGCGATGCGCGATGAGCGAGTTCGGCACCAGCGCCCCGAGCGCATCGGCGGCGCCCGCAAAGCCCTGCCGCGCCATCGGCGAGATGCCAGGGCAGGTGGTCTCGTCGAGCGCACCGAGCGGGATCAGGAATGCCGCGGTGTAGACGTCGAGTGCGTTGGGCGCCTTGCCGCCGAAGTAGTCGCCATCGGCGATCGCGAGATGCTGGTCGAGCACGGCGATCTGCGCGCCGCAGCGCTCGCGAAGCAGCTCGAGCGCGTCGCCCTTCTTCACGATGCGGGCCGAGTCGTAGCGCTGGACGAGGTACTTGCCGACGGGTGGGATGAAGCCCTTTGCGCCCTCGGTACGAAAGCCGGCGTCGACCATGATCAGGCGCGCGTTCCAGCCCAGGCCGTCCTCACCCGCGATGAGATCGATGAGTCCGGCGACCTTCGCGCGCGCGTCCAGATCGGTCGGTAGCAGCTGCGGAGCGAGGCGCGCGGCGAGGGCAACGATGGGCGACCAGCTCGTGCGCGGAAGATCCTTGTCGTGGAAAACGACCGGGTAATTGTCGCACTTGGTCCACTCGTGGACGTCGGCGCGCGAGCGGTCGGCGCGGACGATACGCACGGGAACGCTGGCGAGACGGAACAGCCCCTTTGCGGCGAGCGCCCACGGGCTCGGCACCCCGAGCGGCGTGACGATGCGAATGCCCTCTGCATCACGTGCTTCAGCGAGCTCCACGAACTGGTGAGTCATGGGCCAACTCTATCCGTGGGCTTCCCCCGATCGGCATGGCGAGCTCGCAAAGCATCTTTGCGCCACGTGGAAGGGAGTTTCGTAACAATCTCGGGCCGATCCACGCCGCACCGCGTTGTAGCGTCGCGTGGTGGGTTTGCGGTAAGACGCGTCGGTGTCGAGCCCTTCGTTGTCCACTCGCGCCATCGCGGCGCCCACGCTGGCCCCTGACGTAGCCTTGCGAACCTACGACCTGATGCTGCGCGCCCGCGTCCTCGAGGAGCGGCTCATCACGATGTACAAGCAGGGCGACGGGTTCTTCTGGATCGGCGGCCCGGGCGAAGAAGCATTCAGCGTTCCGCTCGGCCTGCTCGTGGATAAGGGCCAAGGCGTCGACCACGACTACATGCATCTGCACTACCGCTCGAGCGGCACGCTGCTCGCGCTCGGCGCGGACCCCGTCGATTCGCTGCGGCAGATGAAGAACACCGCGACCGACCCGTACTCGCGCGGCCGGAACTTCGCGGGGCATTTCTCCGTGCGCAAGTGGAACGTCGTGCCCGTGACGTCGCCGATCGAAGTGCAGTTCTCCGTCGCCATCGGCACCGCTCGCGCGCAGCGCAAGGCGACCGGTGCGAAGGGCATCACGATCGTGCAAGGCGGCGACGCCGGCACCGCTGAAGGCGACTTCGCGACGGCGCTCGTGTGGAGCTCTCGCAAGGGCTCCGAGCTGCCGATGCTCATGATCGTCACGAACAACCGCTGGGGCATCTCTACGTCGTACGAGGGCCAGCACGGCTACACGCAGATCGCGGAGCGCGGCAAAGCGTTCGGCATGCCGACGCGCGTGATCGACGGCAACGATCCCGAGGTGACGCACCAGGCGCTCAAGGAGGCGATCGAGTACGTGCGCACGGAGCGTAAGCCCTACCTGCTCGAAGCGATGGTCTCGCGCCTGCGCGGTCACAGCTCGGCGAGTGGCGCCAACGTCGTCAAGGAAGAGCCGGACTGCGTGGACCTGTTCGAGCAGAAGCTCGAGGCGCGCGGCCTCCTGTCGCGCAAGCAGATCGACGAGAAGCGCGCGGAGTACACCGCGGAGCTGTCGGCCGCTGCCAAGCGCGTGCGCGAGGAGCCGATGCCATCGCCCGGATCGATCCACGACTACACGTTCGCGGACGTGAACCACGTCGGCGGGGAGTCCTGACATGGCGACGATGATCCAGGCGATCCGTCTTGCCCTGCACGTGGGCGAGAAGCGCCACGGTGTGACGGACATCTTTGGACAGGACGTGGGCCCGCCGCTCGGTGGTGTGTTCACGGGCACGCAGGGTCTCGAGACTGCGTGGAACACGCCTCTCGACGAGCGCGGCATCGTCGGCACGGCGATCGGTCTCGCCCTCGCGGGCCAGCGCCCCGTCGGCGAGATCCAGTTCTGCGACTACGCGTTCAACACGATCGATCTGCTCAAGCTCGCGGGCAACACGTACTGGGCGAGCGGCGGCGATTGGAACGTGCCACTCGTGCTGATGACGCCCGTCGGTGCCGGCATCCGCGGCGCGCCATATCACTCGCACTCGTTCGATGCGACGGCGACGCGCATTCCCGGTTGGAAGATCGTGATGCCGTCCAATCCGCTCGACGCGTACGGCCTCATGCTCTCCGCGATCCGCGATCCGAACCCGGTGTTCTTCCTCATGCCCAAAGCGCTGCTGCGCATGAAGGCGCGTCCGGGCGAGCAGCTCCCCGGCGAGCCCGACGAGAAGACGCTCAACCAGATGATCGACGCGCCGCTCGGCGATCGCTCGGCGTGGAAACCGCGCTGGCCGGAGCTCGAGGATCTCTTCACGCCGATCGGCAAGGCCCGCGTCGCACGCGAAGGCGACCGCGTCACCGTCATCACCTACGGTCGCAACGTCGCGATGTCGCTCGCTGCCGCCGACGAGCTCGCCGCTGACGAGGGCTTCCAGACGGAGGTCATCGACCTGCGCTCGCTCCACCCGTACGACTGGGAAGCGATCGTCGCGAGCGTTCGCAAGACGACCCGCGTCGTGTGCGTGAACGAGGACACGGAGATCACCAACTTCGGTGAGCACCTGATCCGCCGCATCGTCGACGAGCTGTTCTACGAGCTCCACGCTCCGCCCAAGCTCATCGCCGGCGCGCACATCCCGTTGATCGGCCTCGCCGACAACCTCGAGATGGCGAGCGTCCCGCAGAAGGGCGGCATCAAGGCCGCCATCCTCGACCTCGCGCGCCACGAAGCGTAGCTACGTAACGATCCGCGGCTTGTCGCTCGCGCGCTCGCGCATCGACCAGGTCTGCCACGCCCACACGGCGACGAGCACCGCCATGCACGCTCCCGCGACGAGCATGTAGCGGTGTGTGATCACGCTCGGCTCCCAGCCAGTCTCGAGCAGCTTCGCCGGATCCGAGAGCCCCACGCCCTCGATCACGCCGAACGGAATCGCCGACTCGTCGGTGCGCGCGCGCCACCACACCATCCCGACATCGACGTACGCCGCGGCGCCAATGACGAGGAAGCCCCACCGCAGCATGCCGAGCCGCACCTTGCTGCCCTCCGGCGCGAAGAACGCGAGCATCAGCGCCGTGCCGATGATCATCGCGCCCGCATCACCGCCGAACGTGAACGCGGTCATCGCCGTGTCCATCTCGCACGTGCAGCCAACGAACAGCGCGACGCCCATCGCGAGCCCGATCGCGACGAGCCACATGCGATCCGTCGTCCAGCCGCGCCACGCGACGAACGCACTCGCCGCGACGATCACCGCCGGCATCACGAAGCCGCGCGACTCGGGAATCATCGTCTTCCACAGCGTCGGCAGCGCCGCGAACCCGCAGAACCACGCCGTGATCGCGTGACCCAGCTCGTGCGGGATCATCGACAGAAACGTGCGCTGCAACAGGTGCCCGACGGGCGAGATGTTGAACAGGAACGCCACGACGAGCGCCGCCGGAATCGCGATCGCGCGCAGCTTCCATTCGAGATCGGGCTTCAGCTCGTCGGGAACGTCGGGCATGTCGTCAGACACGGTGGCTCTCCATTGTTACCTCGACCCTGGCGACCGCACCTGCCACCGCCGTGCCCGCATCTCGCCACTACTCGGGTCGCCGTGGAGCATTCGACGCCGGAACCCCGCGACTCCTTTGGTTCGTCCCGTTGCACATGGGCGGGGGGGGGAGGCAGGGCGCTGGGCGAGGACTTGCACCCATCGCGGGTGTGTCGTGCGACCTGGCCCTTCGACCCGCCCCCCTCCGGTTCCCCGGGGGTGATCGCGTCGTGTCGCCGCATCCGCGCATCGAGCTAGTCGCGGTCGAGCCCGAAGACGTCGAGGACGCCGAGATCGTGGACCTGCTGCCGACCATGGCGGTTGCGACGACGACGGTCGCCGCTGCGAAGGGACTCACTGCGACCCCGTCGCGCGCACGCCGAGTAACCGCCGCCTATGCGCCCGTAGAGATCGCTGCGCCGCGACCGTTCATCGCCGTCGGCTAGGTACGACTAGCGCGGTTCTAGCGGGCTGCGTTTCGTGTACTTACGCGCGCATCGAAAGAAATACGACATACCCGTGTCGAAACCGGGGCGCCTGATTCGTCGTGGAGACAGGACGACGAAAGGCCCCTCATGACCGCGTACGATCAACCCGCCGAGCCCCCCACGATGAGCGCTGACCGTCAGATGCGCTTGCACGCGTTCATCTCGATCTTCGTGGCCATCTTTGCAGCCGCCGCTTCGCTCGCGCACGTCATTTGAGCGTGAGCCTTGCGCCGAATTCGGAGGTCGGTGGCGTGGGCGATGCACTTCAGCCCTGCATCACACAGGAGGAACGTCATGAAAACGCTATTGCACACATGCCTTGCCCTCGCGCTCGCCGCTCCCGTCGCAGCGTGCGCCACGGCCCCTACGACGGTCGCCGAGCGAGATGATCTCAAGGCGCGGTCGGATGGCGCGTTGGACGCGATGATCGCGAAGGACCCTGGCCTCGACACGCTGACCCGCGATTCGTATGGCTATGTCGTCTTCCCGCGGATCGGCAAAGGCGGCGCGATCGTCGGTGCCGCGTATGGACGCGGCGTGATGTACATCCACGACAAGTACGCGGGCTACGTCGAGGTGAACCAAGGATCCATCGGCGCGCAGCTCGGTGGTCAAACGTTCGCGGAGCTGATCGTGCTGCGCGATCGCTTTGCGGCGGAGCAGATCCGCACCGGTCAGTTCTCGATCGGCGCGAACATCTCGGCCGTCGCGATCAAGACAGGTGCTGCTGCGTCGACGCGCTTCACCGACGGCGTCGCAGTGTTCGTGAACCCGCATGGTGGCCTGATGGCGGAGCTCTCCGTCAGCGGCCAGAAGCTCAACTTTGATGGAGGCTGAACATGAACAAGAAATCGCACGACAAGAATCCACGCGGCAATGAAGCCGGTAACGAGCAACAGGCGCCGCGCCGCGATCGCGAGAACATGGGTGCGGGCAGCGGCTCGCAGCTACACGGCGAGAACCAAGGTCGCGAAGGCGGCCGCGGCTCGGGTCGCAATGGGCACAGCGAGAAGGGCGATGCCCATCGCGCCTCGCGGAAGTAGTCACGGGTAGCTTCCGCGACGAGCGTGCCGGCGATCGCGATGTGCGGGATCGCTGGCAGCCGTGCGCCCCGTCCGCCGAAAACGAAAAGCCCCCTGCCGAAGCAGAGGGCTCACGTTTTACATCTGGACGAAGGGCTTAGTAGCGACCGCCGCCACCACCGCCGCCGCGACCACCGCCGCCGCCGCCGCCGCCGCTACCGCCGCGGTAACCGCCACCGCCGCCACCACCGCCGCCACCACCACCGCGGGGCTTACGCTCCTCGGCAACACTGACACGGAGCGAGCGACCGGCGAGGTCCTGGCCGTCGAGGTCCCCGATCGCCTTTTGCGCGGCGGCAGGGCTCTCCATCTCGACGAACGCGAAGCCGCGCGAGCGACCCGTCTCGCGATCCATCACGACGTTCACCGAGACGACATTGCCGGACTCGGCGAAGCGCTGGGAAACTTGGTCTTCGGTTGCGTCAAATGAAAGGTTACCAACGTACAGACGACTCGACATGTCTCTCGATCTCCACAGCGGCGAAAATGAAATCGTCCGGCCGCTCTCCGGTTCGAAGTTCGCAACCGGCTGCCGGTCGCTTCGCCCTCTCAGAGAACGCGCGACAGGGGTAACACGCTTCTGGACCGCGGGGGACCGTTTTGAGGGGTAGAACCCCTGGAATGCACCACCGTGGCGAGCTGGCGATACCCACCCGCGGTCGCGGGACCTACGACATCACGGCCGAAGTTCGGGCCATCGTCCAGCGCAGCGGCGCCCGCGATGGCCTCGCCACCGTGTGGATCCACCACACCAGCGCGTCACTGATCGTCTGTGAAAACGCGGATCCAGCCGTCCGCAGGGACCTGGACGCCTTCTTCGCGCGCCTCGTCCCCGACGGGGACCGGCTGTTCAGCCACGACGACGAGGGGCCCGACGATATGCCGGCCCACGTCCGCAGCGTCCTGACCCAGACGTCCATCGGCATCCCCATCGCGGACAGGGCGTTGGTCCTGGGCACCTGGCAGGGGCTCTATCTGTGGGAGCACCGCACCCACGCGCACGACCGACGGATCACGGTGACCATCATCGGCGAGTAAGTCTTGCCGGTTCCGGCCGGTTACAGCCTGTGTCAGCCCCGCAACTAGCGCCGCCTCGAAGCGACTTAGAAGCATGACCAAGACACTGCTGTTCGTCGCCCTCCTGGTTGGATGCACGCAGAGCGCGGGCGAGTCGACGGGAATTCAGGCCGTCACGTGCGCCACGGATTCCGATCTCACCTGGGACAACTTCGGCGAGACGTTCATCTCGGAGAACTGTCTGTCCTGTCACTCCGGCAAGGAGTCGCCAAACCTGTCGACGCTCGCGAAGGTGCAGGCCAATTCGAGCAAGATTCTGGAAAAGGCCGTCTACACCGACGCGATGCCCGAAGGGGACGTGCTCGATGTCGAGAGCCGCAAGCTCCTTGGCGAGTGGCTCGCGTGCGGTGCGCCCTGAGATAAGGTGTTCGCATGGCGAAGCGCATCTGCCCGCTGTGCGAAGCCTGCTGCGGACTCGACATCACGGTCGAAGGTGACCGCATCGCGTCGATCCGCGGTGATGCCGACGACGTCCTGAGCGAGGGCTTCATCTGCCCCAAGGGCGCCGCGCTCGGCGAGCTCCACGCGGACCCCGACCGCATTCGGACGCCACTCGTGAAGCGCGACGGCGCGTTTGTCCCCGTGACATGGGACGAGGCATTCGCCGAGATCGAGCGTCGGTTGCCACCGATCATCGCCGCCCACGGTCGCAACGCCGTCGCGACGTACGCCGGCAATCCCACCGCTCACAAGGCGGGCCTTCTTCTCTACGGCACGCGCCTCACGCGAACGATCGGCACCGCGAACGTGTTCTCGGCGTCGACGCTCGATCAGATGCCGAAGCAGCTCTCGGCGGGCTGGATGTTCGGTCACTGGCTGTCGATTCCTGTTCCCGATCTCCCGCGCACCGATCTGCTCGTCGTTCTCGGCGCGAATCCCGTCGCGTCCAACGGCAGCCTGTGGACCGTGCCCGACTTTCGCGGCAAGGCGAAAGCGATGCAGGCGCGCGGCGGCACGCTGATCGTCATCGATCCACGCGCGACGGAAACGGCGGCGCTCGCCGATACGCATCACTTCATTCGGCCCGGCGGCGATGCGTTCCTGTTGCTCGGCATCGTGCACACGCTGTTCGCGGAGAAGCTCGTCAAGCTCGGGCGCCTCGCGGAGCACATCGTCGGTGTGGACGAGGTGGAAACAGCGGCGGCACCATTCACGCCCGAGGTCGTTGCCTCTCGCTGTGGCATGCCCGCGGAGATCATTCGCGACCTCGCGCGTCAGCTCGCCACGACGGAGCGCGCGGTGCTCTACGGACGCATCGGTACCTGCACGCAGGAGTACGGGACTCTCGCGTCGTGGCTGATCGACGTGATCAACGCGCTGACCGGCCACCTCGATGAGGTAGGCGGCGCGATGTTCCCCAAGGCCGCCGCATTTGCCGCAAACACCGTCGGCGCAGCGGGGAAGGGCAGAGGCGTCTCCACCGGTCGCCGGACCAGTCGCGTGTCGGGCGCACCGGAGGTGTTCGGCGAGCTGCCCGTCACCTGTCTCGCCGAGGAGATCGAGACAGCCGGCGAAGGTCAGATCCGCGCGTTGATCACGATCGCGGGGAATCCCGTGTTGTCGTCGCCGAACGGGGCGCGGCTCTCGGCTGCGCTCGACTCGCTCGAGCTGATGATCAGCTTCGACATCTATCTCAACGAGACGTCGCGCCACGCGCACGTGATCCTGCCGGGCTACTCCGCGCTCGCCGAGTCGCACTTCGATGTCGCGTTCCCGCAGTTCCAATGGCGCAACACCGCGCGCCACAGTGATCCGCTCGTCGCGCCGCCCGCGGATCACCCCGCCGAGTGGGAGCTGCTCACGCGACTCACCGGCATCGTGCTCGGCAAGGCGATGGACATCGGTGCGCTCGACGACGAATTGACCGCTGACGAGGTCCGCCGCTTCGCGGGCCCGATGACCGACACGGTGCTCGCGGCCGTCGCTCCGCGCCGCGGTCCCGATCGCCTGTTCGATCTCGCGCTCCGCGGTGGTCCGTACGCGACGACGCTGGACAAGGTCCGCGCTGCGCCGCACGGCCTCGATCTCGGCGAGCTCGCACCGCGGATCCCGGAGCTCCTGCGCACCCCGTCGGGGAAGATCGAGCTCGCGCCACCGGCGTTGATCTCCGACGTCGCTCGCGCCCGCGCCGACCTCGCGCGCCCCACGCCCGAGTTGGTCATCATCGGCCGCCGTCACCTCCGGTCCAACAACAGCTGGATGCACAACCTGCCCATACTCGCGAAGGGGAAGTTCCGCGGCGCCGCGCTCGTTCATCCGCACGATGCATCGCGGCTCGCCTTGCGCGACGGTGGACGCGCGCGCATCTCGCGAGGCGGCCGGTCGCTCGACGTCGATGTCGAGCTGACGAACGACATCATGCCCGGCGTCGTGAGCCTCCCGCACGGCTGGGGGCACGATCAGCCGGGCACCCAGCTCAGCGTCGCGAGCGTCCGGCCGGGAGCGAACCTGAACGCTCTCCTCGGGGACGATCTGCGCGATCCACTCTCCGGCAACGCGGTCCTTGGTGGAGTTGCCATCGAGATGCACCCGCTCGACTGATTAGTCGCTTATCCTCGACGGGCATGGCTCGTGTCATCTACATCACGGAGCAGGGGTGGCAGCAGATCGAGTTGGCGGTCCATCAAGGAGTCGGGCGCCATCCGAGCAACGTGATCCAGCTGCTCGACACGATCGTGAGCAAAGAGCACTGCATCATCGAGAAGCAGGGCAACGCGATGGTCCTGCTCGACCTCGGGAGCATGAACGGCACGTACGTCAACGGCGAGCGCGTCAACGGAACACGCCTGCTGCGACTGGGCGACGAGATTCGCCTCGGCAACACGACGCTCCAATACGACGACGGGTCCGCGCCGTTTCCGTTCCAACCGCCACCGGTCTCGCCAGGTGTCGTGCATCACCCGTTCGTCGCGAGCTTCGATCCGAACACCGGCAAGCCGCTGACGGGTGGAGCGCCGCAGTGGGCCGTCCGCAAACGCACCGCAGAAGCCGTCGAGGTGCCAGCGCACGACCACCTCGTCAGCGTCGACAACTCGAAGCACTCCATCGGTCAGCAGGTCTCCGCGCAGAGCAAAGAGTTCCTCCCGTTCGAGGAAGCGCGCGACCAAAACACGCTACGGATCGACTACGAGCGCCTGCGCATCACGTGGGAGCTACTGCGCGAGATCGGCCAAGAGCGCGACATGGATGCGCTACTCGCGAAGATTCTGATCGCGCTGTTCCGCTTCGTCGATGCGGATCGCGGCGTCATTCTGTTGAAGGAGCCCGACGGAACGCTCACGCCGCGTGCTCACCGCCGCCGCGACGGTGCGAACGTCCCCATCAACATCTCGTCGACCATCCTCGCGCACGTCACCAGGGAGCGCGCAGGTGTCATGACGCACGATGCGGGCTCGGACTTCGGCGGCAAGTCGATGTTCCTGAACCGCATCACGAGCGCGATCGTCGTGCCTCTTCTCCACGAGAAGGAGGTCGTCGGCGCGCTCTGGCTCGACTCCGAAAAGATCGCCACGTTCAAGCCGAAGGACCTCGAGCTCCTCACCGCCGTCGGCAATCAGGTCGCCATGCTGATCTCGAACACGATGCTCGGCCTCAAGGTCCAGCAAGAGATCACGACGCGCGATCAGTTCTCGCGCCTGCTCTCGCCGAACGTCGCCGAGCAGGTCATCTCCGGCAAGCTGAACGTCAAGAAGGGCGGCATTCAGGTTCCGCTCGCCACCGTCTTCAATAGCGACCTCCGCGGTTTCACGCGCATGAGCGAGTCCACGCCCGCCGAGGAAATGGTCGAGCTGCTGAACGAGTATTTCGAGCTGATGGTCGAGTGCATCTTCAAGTTCGAAGGCACGCTCGATAAGTTCATGGGCGACGGCATCATGGCGTTCTGGGGCGCACCCGCGTTCCACGCCGACGACGCCGTCCGCTGCGTCCAGTGTTCGATCGAGCAACTCGAGGTCCTCGACGCGCTCAACGTTCACCGCGCCTCGCTCGGTGCGCCTCCACTCGCGGCGGGCATCGGCATTCACACGGGAGCGCTGATCTCCGGATACGTCGGCAGCTCCAAGTCGCTCTCGTACACGGTCATCGGCGACACGGTGAACACGAGCGCGCGTCTGTGCGGCATCGCGGCCGGTGGCCAGATCCTCGTCTCCGAAGAGACGGCGAATCATCTCGGCGGCCGGTTTCCGCTCAATCCGCTCCCGGACGCGTCTCTCAAAGGCAAAGAGAAGCCGATGAAGATCTTCGAGGTTCGTCGCTAGCCGCTTGACGGCGGGCGCGCCGAGGCGCCTGCTCGCGGGTATGGCAATGAAGCTCTACATCAACCCGCTTTCTCCCAACGTTCGCCGCGTGCGGCTTACCGCTGCCGTCCTCGGCCTCGAGCTCGAGGAGCACACGGTCGACTTCGCCAAGGGCGAGCACAAGGCTGCCGACTACCTCGCGCTCAACGCGAACGGCGCCGTGCCGACGCTCGTCGACGGTGACTTCTCGCTCTCCGAGTCGCGCGCGATCATGCAGTATCTCGCATCCAAGAAGCCCGAGATGGGCCTCCTCCCCAAGGACGAGAAAGAGCGCGCTGATGTCACGCGCTGGCAGTTCTGGGACGCGGCGCACTTCTCGTCCACGATCGGCACCATCGCGTTCGAGAAGCTAATGAAGCCGATGATGAACCTCGGCACGCCCGACGCGGCCAAGATCGCCGACGCGCTCACGGCCTTTCGCCGCTGGGCCGCTGTGCTCGACAAGCGCCTCGCTGGCCGCCAGTACGTCGTCGGCAACGCGCTCACCGTCGCGGATCTCACGCTCGCGTCGTCGCTCATGTACTCCAAGCAAGCAGAGCTTCCGCTGGCCGAGTTCCCGAACATCGAGGGATGGTTCGGTCGCATCGTGGCGCTCGACGGTTGGAAGAAGACCGCGGCCTGATGGCTCCGATCGCCACCATCGCGTCGCGCACGTCCTCGCTCACCGTCGCGCTGTTCGACGCATCAACGGCGTCGGACTGGGTGCCGAGTAAAGCGGCGGCGAACAAGGCGCAGTTCACCGGGCATCCCGCAGAGATTCTGCGCGGGCTGGCGAAGGGCGAAGACATCGCGGCGATCGATGTCGGCGCGTCGTCCGGGGTGGCGTTCGAGCTCGAAGGCAAGTCGGGACGCATCGAGGTCTACCGCGTCGACGACAGCACCATCGCGCTCGTGGCTCCGCCGCGCTCGTGGTGGCAGCAACCGGCCGCCGAGGTCGACGCGCTGTTCGCCGAAGCGCTCGCTCCCGACGAGGGAGACGAGACAGACCTGGAGGTGCCGTCGGGCAAGCTCGCGATCGTCTACATGTGGCTCGACGACGTCGGCGCCGCCGTCTCTGGCAAGAGCGACGGTTGCGCGGTCATCGAAGTCGGCGCGGGAACGCACCGATTGCACAAGCGCGAGATCGAGTCGCCGTGGGACCAGCCGCTCGTCGTGATGTACATCGCGCGCGCCTAATCAGGGACAGCCGCAGGAGTCGGCCGCGAGCTGCCCCTGGCTCACGAGATCCTGGCAGAGCCGACAATCCTCGACGTGCTTCTGCTGCGCCCAGCGGTCGATCTCGCCGGCGGTCGGGTTCCGCGTCTCGTACCGGTGGTGTGGATGCGCACGCGAGAATTCGACGAGGGCCGCGACGAGTACGATGAAGACCACGAGATGGATGACCAAGGAAATCTCGCGGACTTTGCGGCGTGAGGGCACCGACGCTGCTGAGGTGGTGAAGGCGGGCGCTGCGGGAGTGGTGTGGGGGAGCGCCGGCTTCGCAGGCATCTCGGCCGCCCGTTTCTCGAGCTCGGCAATGCGTGCCGCTGCGGCGCCGGCATCGGCTCGGCTCGCATTCGCTTCCCGCCTCGCGCGCGCGAGCTCGACCTCGAGTGCATCTACACGGGCGAGTGCGGCCTCGTGGTCGTTGCGGTAGGCCATCTCTGCTCCGATGCTACGGAGAGCGGGTTCGATGCCTCGTCAGGGATGCTTTCTGCCGACGTCGCGCAGTAGGCCGCGAGGGCGATGGATGCTGGTACCATGACCGCACCTTTGGAGCGGTTTGGTCGCTATCGGGTCACGTCGACGCTGGGAGCAGGCGCGATGGGAGATGTCTATCTCGCGATCGACGACGTGCTAGGTCGCGAGGTCGCGATCAAGACGTTGCGCCCCACGAACGGCCCGCCCGGAGGGCTCGGCGCGCGCATGCTCGACGAGCGGTTCCGACACGAGGCGCGAGCCATCGCGCAGCTCGCGCATCCGTCGATCGTGGCCGTGTTCGATGTCGATCCGGCGGCGAACCCGCCATATCTCGTGATGGAACGAGTCAGCGGACCGTCGCTCAAGGAGCAATTCGCGAGTGGGCCGATGCCGATCGCTGATGCGCGCGCGATGGGGATCCAGATCGCGAATGCCCTCGCTACCGCACACGCGGTCAACATCGTGCATCGCGATGTGAAGCCCGCAAACATCCTCGTCGCTGGCCCCGCGAGTTGGAAGCTCGCCGATTTCGGTGTGGCGCACGTTCCCGATTCGTCTCTGACGCTCACCGGGCAGTTCGTGGGATCGCCAGCGTACGCGCCGCCCGAAGCGCTGCTCAAAGGAGTCTCCTCCTCGGCTGGTGACATCTACGGACTCGGCGCGACACTCTTTCAAGCCGTCGCGGGGCGATGGCCGCGGCTCGACTCGACGACGAGCGCGCTTCTGGCCCCGGTACCGCCGCTGTTGGAGCTCGCGCCGCACGCACCGATCGAGCTGGCGATGGCAATCGATCGCGCGCTCGCCATGGAGATGGACCAGCGCCCGACGGCGACGCAGCTCGCGCAGATGCTCGCATCCCACCCATCGCGGGAGATGGCGGCGCCGCCCGCGCCACGACCCACGCCGATGCCCGGTTTCTCCGCCGTGTCCGTGGCGGAGACCGCCTCGTATCCCGGTGGGGGGCGGCACTCGAATCGCACGCTCTACGCGATCATCGGTGGGCTCGCTCTGATCGTCTTGATCCTTATCGCGGTGGTCGCGTCACACGGCGAGAAGTCACCGGCGATCGCGAATCCCGCTGGAGTACCAACCCGGATCGAGCCTGAAGACCGCACGGCCGGCTCGCTGCCGACACCCGCCGTCGCGAGGGACGAGGTCGCCGGCGACAAGTGGCGCGAGATTACAGAGAAGTACGACGAAGGCGACTATCGCGAGCTGCAGAAGAAGCTCGACGAATTCGAACGCGACTACGGCGCCAGTCCCGAGACCGATGCCGTGCGGAGCTTCCTGCGTTCGCTGCCACCGGGGCCGCCCAAGAAGCCCAAGAAGCACGGCAAGCACGACGAAGACTGATCGTCCTAGAGATGATCGAGCGACGTGAACGCAGCGTCGAGGGAGGCGATCATCGACACGGCGTCCGGGAAGCGATCGTCTGGCTTCTTCGCGAGCGAGCGCTCCACGAGTGTGACGAGCTCCGGCGTACACGACGAACCGAGCAGCTGTGCGATGGATGGAGGCGGCACCTTCACGTGCATTCTCATCACGACATGAGGATCGCTATCGATGAACGGGAGCCGTCCTGTCAGCGCCTCGAACAAGATCACGCCGATCGAATACAGATCCGCACGGGCGTCGAGCATCCGACCAAGCGCTTGTTCCGGTGCAATGTACGACGGCGTGCCGTTGACGGTTCCGGTGCGCGTGAGCGCCGATGATCCGAAGGCCAGCGCCGCGTCGCCGACGAGCTTCACGAGCCCGAAGTCGATGATCTTCACGCGCTCCCATCCGCCTTGGTCCGCGAGCAACACGTTGTCGGGCTTGAGATCCCGATGCACGTAGCCGAGCCCGTGTGCGCAGGACACGCCTTCGAGGATCTGTCGCACGAAGACCAGCGTCTGCCGCGGAGTCAGGCCCATGCCGATCGCCGCGGTCAACGTGCGACCCTCGACCTTCTCCATCACTAGGTACAGCGTCCCTGCTTCCACGAACACATCGACCGCGGATGCGAGGTTCTGATGTTCCATCATGCGGATCGCGTTCGCCTCGCGCGCGAACCGTCGCGTGACCTCCGTGTTGCCTTCGACGTCGACGATCGGCGCCTTCAGCGCGTAGTCGCGATTCGCCTTGTCGCGGACGTGGTAGACGCCGCCCATTCCGCCGCGCCCGATCGGTCCGATGACCTCGTACTCGCCTATGCGTCTGCCCGGCTCCAAGAGTCAACTCTACTTGAGAGTATCGTTGAGCGTGAAGATCGAACCCGCCCATGCTGCTGCTCGCGCAGAGCATCATCGGTCAACGCTGATCGCCGACGAGCGCCTTGCCGTGGTGACGCAAAATGCGTCAAAAAGGTCCGGGGGCGTAGTAATGGAGCCCTTACTGTTCGTTGCTTGGCGACAGTCGGCTCTCGCTGCCTACAGGCGGCATTGCGATTTTCGCGAAATAGATCGCCAGTGCCACTACATGAACGCTCGTTTCGAGCGAACACGCTGGCTTGATGTTCAGACTTACGGTCGCGTTGTGTGTGCTCGGTGTCGTTGGATGCGCAAGCGATTCGTCGAACCGTCCCCCGGTAGCGGGCAGTGACGCGATCGCTTTGTCCACGCCCGAGGACACGGCGCTCGCGATCGACGTGCCCGCGACCGACCCGGACGGCGACGCGCTGACCTACACAGCGTCGACGCCCGAGCACGGCACGGTCGCCGGTACCGGTTCGAGCTTCACGTACACGCCAGCGCCCGATTACGCGGGCCCGGATGTGTTGGTCGTAACCATCAGTGATGGCAACAACTTTGTCGCGGTGCCCGTGACGATCACGGTAGCGGCGGTCGATGATGCGCCGGTCGCCAAGAACCTGACCGCTACAACCAACGAGAACCAGGGCGTGAGCATCAAGCTCGAGGCAACCGACGTGGACGACGTCACCTTCGCGTTTGCGGTGGTCGACCAGCCGGCCCACGGCACGCTGACCGGGGTGCCGCCGCATGTCGCGTACACGCCGGTGGCTGGGTACCACGGGGATGATTCATTCACGTACACCGCGAGTGACGCCACGACGACATCGGCAGCCGCCACGGTGGCGATCACGGTGGACCTGCTCGTGACGTGCGGGGATGGGGTCACGCAGGGCGCCGAGGAGTGCGACGACGGCAACCAAGACAACCATGACGGTTGTCTCAATAACTGTCTGTCCGCGACGTGCGGCGACGGCAGTATCCAAACCGGCGTCGAGCAGTGCGACGACGGCAATGCCGACAACACCGACGGGTGTATCGACACCTGCCGGACCGCGACGTGCGGCGACGGTTTCGTGCAAGCAGGCGCCGAACAGTGCGATGACGGCAACAACATCAACACCGATGCATGCCTCGACACGTGTCTCCCGGCGGGCTGCGGCGATGGCTTCGTCGAGGCGGGCGTCGAGGACTGCGACCAGGGCGTCAACAACAGCAACACCGGCACGTGCTTGCTCTCGTGCCACGCCGCGGGTTGCGGCGATGGCTTCGTCGAGACCGGCGTCGAGCAATGCGACCAGGGCATCAACAACAGCAACACCGGCGCGTGTTTGACAACGTGTAACGTCGCGGGCTGCGGCGACGGGTTCGTCGAGGCAGGCGTCGAGCAGTGCGACGACGGCCCCCTCAACAGCAACACGGGCGCGTGTTTGACAACCTGCAACATCGCGGGTTGCGGCGATGGCTTCGTCGAGACAGGCGTCGAGCAGTGTGACCAGGGCATCAATAACAGCAGCACCGGCGCGTGCTTGCCGACGTGCCACGCCGCGACCTGCGGCGACGGCTTCGTTCAGACCGGCGTCGAGCAGTGCGACCAGGGCGTCAACAACAGCAACTCCGGCGCGTGCTTGCCGACGTGCCACGCAGCGACCTGCGGCGATGGCTTTGTCGAGACCGGCGTCGAGCAGTGCGACCAGGGCATCAACAACAGCAACGCCGGCGCGTGCTTGCCGACGTGCCACGCCGCGACCTGCGGCGACGGCTTTGTCGAGACCGGCGTCGAGCAGTGCGACAACGGCAACCTCAACAGCAACACCGGCGCGTGCTTGCCGACGTGCCACGCGGCGACCTGCGGCGATGGCTTTGTCGAGACCGGCGTCGAGCAGTGCGACCAGGGCATCAACAACAGCAACGCCGACGCGTGCTTGCCGACGTGTAATACCGCGACCTGCGGCGACGGCTTTGTCGAGACCGGCGTCGAGCAGTGCGATCAAGGCATCAACAACGGCAACACCGGCGCGTGCTTGCCGACGTGCCACGCAGCGACCTGCGGCGACGGCTTCGTCGAGACCGGCGTCGAGCAGTGCGATCAAGGCATCAACAACAGCAACACCGGCACGTGCTTGCCGTCGTGCGCCGCCGCGACCTGCGGTGACGGCTTCGTCGAGACCGGCGTCGAGCAGTGCGACAACGGCAACCTCAACAGCAACGCCGGCGCGTGCTTGCCGACGTGCCACGCAGCGACCTGCGGCGACGGCTTCGTCCAGGCAGGCGTCGAGCAGTGTGACCAGGGCATCAACAACAGCAACGCTGGCGCGTGCCTGTCGACGTGTAACACCGCGACCTGCGGCGACGGCTTCGTCCAGACCGGTGTCGAGCAGTGCGACAACGGCAACCTCAACGGCAACAACGGCACCTGCTTGGCGTCGTGCGCCGTCGCGACGTGCGGCGACGGCTTTGTCGAGACCGGCGTCGAGCAGTGCGACAACGGCAACCTCAACAACAACAACGGCACGTGCTTGGTCTCGTGCCACGCCGCGACCTGCGGCGACGGCTTCGTCGAGGTAGGCGTCGAGCAGTGCGACAACGGCAGCTTCAACGGCAACAACGGCACGTGCTTGTTGTCGTGCGCCGTCGCGACGTGCGGCGACGGCTTCGTCGAGACCGGCGTCGAGCAGTGCGACAACGGCATCAACAACAGCAACACCGGCGCGTGCCTGCAGAGCTGCAACAACGCGGGCTGCGGTGACGGCTTCGTCGAGACCGGCGTCGAGCAGTGCGACAACGGCAACCTCAACAGCAACACCAGCGCGTGCTTGCTCTCGTGTCACTCAGCGACCTGCGGTGACGGCTTCGTTCTGACCTCTGTCGAGGATTGCGACGACGGCAACCAGGAGAACGACGACACCTGCACTACGGAGTGCGCCTCTCCGAGCTGCGGCGATGGCGTCGTGGAGTTCTCGCTCGGCGAAAACTGCGACGATGGCGACACGACTTCTGGCGATCTCTGCGATGCGACCTGTGTCGCCGAGGCGTACACGACAGTGGCACCGGTGCTCATTAGCAGCGCGCTCAACTGCAACACCGGAGTCGCCACGGCCACGCACAAGGTGGCGGTCGATAGTAACGGCCGGATCTACGCGGTGTATCAGTGCGGCTCGAGCGGATTCGTCTCGGTGAGCGCGGATCGGGGGCAGACGTATTCATTGCCGTTCGACCTGAGCGCCGGCGTCGGCTCCGCGGGCGGTGAGCTCCAGATCGCGCAGATCGCGATCGGCTCGGGCAGGGTCGGAATGGTGTACGCGGCGATGCTGTCGACCAGCGGCCAGGTCTCGATGCGTACCTCGGCTGACTTCGGCGGGACCTGGTCGCCGTTGATCCCGCTCGGCAGCGCGTCGAACACGTCGACCGGCCTGTCGCTCGATGTGTTCAACGACGACGTCTATGTCGCGTTCGAGTCGGCCGGCGGCGTGAGCGTGCGCCATAGCACGAACGGGGCTGGTCTCTTCCCACCCGCCACGATCGCGCCGCTGACCACGGCGGACTTCGACCTGATCTACGACGTCAGACTCCACACTGTGGGCGTGGTCGCGACCTCCCCACCGAGCTTCCGTATCCTTCTCAGCTCGGACCGCGGCCAGACGTTCGCGAGTGAAGTGAATCCCCCGGGTCAGGAGTTCTTCTCGGACTGGACGATGAGCCGGGGCCAGATCTTCGTGTCGGGCACCAACATCGGTCTGCTCGGCAACTCGACGCAGCTCTACGTGATTCCGGTCGCGGCGCCGACGACTGCGGTCTTGATCGGCGGCCTCCCGCAGGTCAGCACGCTGCAGAGCCGGTCGCTGACGTCCGATACGGACGGCAACGCCTACGTCAGCTCGACACTCAATGTCGGCGGCACCGTCGGTGGCATCCGGCTCGATCGCCTGCCGTACGGCACGTCCACGTTTGACCCGCCGCGCACTCTCAGCGCAACGGGCACCCATCCCAGCTCCGCGCCGCTGCCCGGCGGCCACGGTGTGGCCACGATCTACACCGAAGGCACGCAGGTGTGGGCCACGGTGCAGGCCTACTGATCATGACGCCCACGACAACAGGTAAAGCCACCATGCCCATCATCATCACGCGCATCGCTGCCTGTGGCCTGCTCGCACTGGCGGCTGTCGCCACCGGCTGCGGCGACAATGTCCCTGTCGACACGTCCAAGGACCTCACCGCCTGGTCCCTCACCACGACCAGCAACCCGAGTCTGCCGGCGACCGTCACCGCGACGATCACCGGCGAGGGCGTGTTCGCGACGGTGCCCGTCGGAACCGACCTGACGCGGCTTGTCGCGTCGTTCGAGGACAACGGGGTCGATGTCGATGTCGACGTCGGCGGCACGCCGCAGGTCAGCGACGAGACCGCCAACAACTTCACGACGCCAGTGGTCTACAGGCTGACCGCCGCCGACGACACCGTGAAACAATACGCGGTCTCGCTGATGGTCATGGTCGACGACCGTGCCGACCTCTCTGCGTTCTCGTTCACCGCCGCCGACAACCCGTCGCTGAACGCGGACGTCACCGCGACGATCGCCGGCACGACGATCACCGCCGAGGTGCCGTCGGGCACCGACCCGAGATCCCTGATCGCGACGTTCACGACCGACGGCGAGGACGTCGCAGTCGACCAGACCGAGCAGGTCAGCGGCACGACCATCAACAACTTCAGGGACGAGGTCGACTACCTTGTCTACGCGGTGGACGGCACGCAGCAGACCTACGCGGTGACCGTGACGGTCGCGCCGCCGATCTGACGACGAGCGGTACCGCCATGCCGCTTCGTTACTCTGCGCGGTCCCTCGCCGTCCTGCGAAGCGCGTTGATGATGACGAGCGCCATCAGTACACCGGCGCCGAGATAGAAGCGCCACGATGGGGCGTGCTCGTCGGTGAAGACGATCGCGGAGAGGATCAGCGCGTAGACCGGCTCGAGGTTCAGCGTCACCGCCATCGTGAACGGCGAGAGGACGCGGAGGACGTAGATCGCCCAGACCTGGGGGAGCACCGTGCAGAAGACCGCGAGCACGGCGAGCCAGCCGATGTCGCTGGGCGCGAGGTCCCACGGGGCGATGAACGTGCTCGGTGCGACGGCGAAACACGCGCTCACGGTGACGAGCGCGCCCGCCAGCTCGTAGAACATGAGGCGCTCGGGCGGCTCTTTGCGTTGGGCGAGCTTTCCATTCATCACGCCGAACGTCGCGGCCAGGAGGGCAGAGCCAAGGCCGAGAGCAAGGCCGAGCGCATCGACGCGCAGCTCGAGCTGGAGGAGGAGAGAGACGCCGCCGACGACGATGGCTCCGATGACGAGCTCGCTCACGGCGACCGCGCGGCGAAACACGATCGGCTCGACGATCGCGGTGAAGAACGCGACGGTGGAGAGCGTGAGCACGGCGGTCGAGATGCCGGCCTGCTTGATCGCTCCGTAGAAACACAGCCAGTGAATGCCGATGATGGCGCCGACGAGCGCGTACTGGATGACGTGCCGGCGCGGGATGCGGAAGCTGTGGCCGCGCATGGGCGCGACGACCGCGAGCGCAGCGACGACAAACACGAGGCGATACCAGACGAGAGGGAGCGCACTGATCGTGATCAGGCGGCCGAGAATGGCCGTGCATCCCCACAGGAGGACGATCAGCTGGAGCCAGGCGTGCGCGGCGGGGCGCGACAGCCCGGTAGGTAGTGCGCCAAGGACGGCGCGGTCGTCGATGTCCGCCACCGAGGAGGTGATGTCACCTGGGCGGTCGGTCAAGTCAATCTAGTTGTGCGGCGGAAGCGAACGGGAATCGGCGCCCGCTAGTTCGGTCCGTCCCACTCGCCATCGGTGGGGCCGTCCATCTCGGACCACACGGCCTTCGCCGGCGTGCCTGCGATCTTCATGACGTGCCCTGGGTTATCGATCGCGATCAGCGTGGCGCCGTCGAGCCAGATCGCGTCCTCGACGAAATCGACGAGCTCGTTTGGATACGCGAGCTGGGGCGCGCCTGTAGCCGCATCGAGGATCCACAGTCGGCCCGCGATGTCGTTGACGACCACGTGCTTGCCATCGGGGCTGAGCTTGGGCACCGGCTTCCATTCGAACGACGAACCGTCCGCGGCGCCCTCGAGCGCAACGCCACGAAAGCCGGGGATCGAAACGGTCCAGCGCGGCGTTAGCGAGGCCGGATCGAGCGACAGCACCTCGCCATCGGCATCGACCACGACCTGTGTGTGATCGGCGGAAACATCGACATCGTGGCCATCGGTGTCGACGGCGACGACTACCGAGCCATCTGCGACCTTGACCCGCATCACCTGCCCACCCGAGGTTCCAGCACCATTTGCGATGATCACCTCGTCATTCGAGAGCGCGGCGGCGGACGTGAAGAAGCAGTCCTCCTTGCACTTGATCGGCAGCTCGCGCTGAAGCACGCCATCGCCGCCGAGCAGATACGCGTGCTTGGAATCGAGCGCGAGGATGTGCTTGCCATCCGGCAGCCACGCGAACGCGGAAATCCACACGTCGGGATGCTTGTCGTCGCTGGGCCCGCCGAGGTGAGCAGCGGCGCCGATCGGCTCGCCGGTCTTCGCGTCCAGAATCAACAGCTCTCCGTCGTTGTTGTTGGTGACGAGCTTCGAGCCGTCCGCGCTGATCGCCACCGCGCGGCCCTGATTCTCTTTCTTCCACATCGGCTTCCCATCAACCGAGCGCGCCGACAGCATGGTTCTCCACGACACGACGATGCCCGCGGCGGTGTGATAGATGCGGAAATCGCCGCGTACCGACGAGTGCCGGAACTTCTGCGGCTTGATGGTGCGCGACCCAGTGGTCGCGGCCGGGAGCTCGACCTTGCCTCCGAGGCCAGGCGGCATCGCAGCGGGGGCCTTCGGCGGCGCGGTGACATCACCGGAGCCGGCGGTCTTGCCGCCCGATCCAGAGCCGGTTGGAGACGACGAATCGCTCTTCTTTCCGCACGCGGCGGTCAGCGCGAGACACAAGGCGAGCACGTGACGCATCCGCGAACCATACACGCGTGCGTGCAAGCGGCGCTTCTCTTGGACCCAGATGATGTGGCGGAAGCGAACGGGAATCGAACCCGCCACGGTTGTCGCGCGATCGCGAAGTAGATCGTCACCGACGAACGATCGAATCGATTGTCTGGCGAACCTGGGCGAGGGTGCGGCCTTCGCTCGCTCGCATCGATGCAAGCGCGTTGGCGAGACCTCGATCGTCATCGGCGTTCAGCGCCGCCGCAGTCTCCACGGGTTCGACCACGTAGGTTCCCGCCGGCAGCTCGCGCAGTTCTTCCGGGACGTCCTTACCGTTCCAATGGAGCACGCGTGCGCCGGCCATCGCTAACCATATCATTGGGCTGGGGGCACGCCACGTTCGACATCGAACCCCTAACTGCGCGGCGTGAAAGCAACGTGCGAGCAGCTCTGCCATCTGCCAGCCCGTGCAGGATCAGTCGCGCTGCCCGCCCGCCGTCGAGCCAGAGTTAGTCGGAGCCTATCCGGCAAAGAGCCAATGCTGGCGGCGGCTACGTCTGGGATGACGTGCTCGAGTACCGCGTGTGGTGTCATCCGGAGAGAGGCGCCGAGGATCTCGAAGACAGCGACGACTACTCCCATTCGTTCGCGACGTATTCGGAGGCACAGGAGTTCTCGCTACGAACGAAAGGCCACGACCGAGGGCGAGGCTCTCCATTCGTCGTCGGAGACGGCGGTGAGGAGTGCTCTCAGTCGTCGAAGGCGAGCTCAGGGCTGTGCTGGAATCCGAGGTCGAGCTCGAGCTCACGGGCGGGTTGGAACGGTGGTCCGCGTGCCGGTGGCACGAACGGCGTGATCTCGAGGTGGTCGAGGATCGTGGACGTGGATCGCGACCGACGACTTCACGATCGCCGACATCCTGATGGGCACGTGTTGATCAGCGGCGCCGACGAGAAGCTGATCGAGCCGCGTGCGCACGTTCGTGCCTACCGCGAGCGCTGCAAAGCGAGACCGGCGTGGCAGCGCACGCTCGAAAGGTACTGCGAGCGCGTTGAAGCGGCGTGACACGCCAGGATCATCCGAGGCATCGTCTTGGGAGTGGCGCCGTGGGACACGCAGGAGCAACAATCGTCTCGACTTGCTGCGTTCAGCCCCTTTGATCTTCGTCGTCGCTTGTGGCCGGGTGGGCTTCGACGGCCCGGCCGACGCGCGTATCGATGACGGAATCGACGCGCGCATCGATGACGGAATCGACGCGACTGCCTGCGCTTACCAGTTGTGCGACGACTTCGAGGGCGACGCGCTTGCCAGCGTCTGGGGCGCTCCCACCGGAACAGTCGCGGTCGATTCCAGCGTGTCGCATAGCGGCGTCTCGTCGGTGCACTTCCACACGCCGGCGGTCGGTTCGAACACGGACCTCCGCGCCTCGATCACGGACACATCGGTCATCGCGCTCGGTAGCGCCGAGCTTCACGTGCGCATGTTCATGCGGTTCGCCGGCGTTCCGGCCACCAACAACGAAGGTCCAATCTTGAGCACTGCGGAGAGTGTCACCGACTTCGAAAACTCGATCATCCTTCGGCCAGCCGAGCTCGCTCTGTACAACCAGTGGAACGACTCGAGCACGGGCAATGCGATGCCCGTTCCCACCGATACCTGGCTGTGTGTGCTGTTGACTCTCGACCGCTCGACCACCACCTCGGGAGCCCTCGCGCTGGGCGGAGACGTGGCACCGATAACAATGCCCAACATCCAGACCGACGGTCCCCCACTCACGTGGTTGTCATTCGGGATCATCATGTACGCCGCTCGCGTGCAGGCGAATCAGCCGGCCCTCGACGTGTGGATGGACGACCTGCTGGTCGCGGACACAGAATTGTCGTGCAGCGACTGAGCGATACTAAAACTCGAAGAGGATAGGAAATTCAAAGCACCTCGTGGGTGGTTGGGGGAGTGGAGGTCGGTTGGGGCAGGCCGTAGCGTGAACGACGAGCCAAGACGGTACGATGGCTCACGCTGGTAACGGTGGAGCGACGACCGAGGGCGACGCTCTCCATTCGTCGTCGGAGACGGCGGTGAGGACTGCTCTCAGTTCTAACGGTCGGATCCGGAGCTCGCATCGAGGCACGCGCGAATCGCGGCAACGAGACTGGTTCCCACGATGGGCTTTCGCACGTGGGCTTGGAATCCCGCCACCGATGCCGCCGCCGTGTCCTGTCGCTGTACGAACGCCGTCACCGCGATCGCCGGGACTCGTCCGCCGCGCTCAGCAGGCAGCTGTCGGATCCTCTGCATCAACGAGTATCCGTCCTCGCCCGGCATCGCGATGTCGCTCACGATAACGTCCGGAATCGATCGCGCGAACTTCTGAAGTGCGTCAGCCGCGGAGTCGGCTTCGTCGACGACGGCTCCTACAGCCCGGAGAGCCCCCGCGATCGATTGACGTACATCGTCGGAGTCATCCACGAGCAATACGCGAATGTCCTCGAGCGTCGTGAGCGACTGCGGAGTACGCGTCCGCAATGAGGAGAGGTCATGACCATCGTCGCGAACGGGTAGGGTGACGATGAACCGCGCGCCGAAGCCTAGTCCGTCGCTCTCCGCGCGGACGAAACCGCCATGCGCCTCGACGAGGTGCTTGACGATCGCGAGACCGAGGCCCAAACCGGAGTGGGATCGAGTCGAGCTACTGTCGACCTGCCGGAAGCGATCGAAGATCGTCCCCAGATGCTTCGCTTCAATTCCCCTCCCCGTGTCACGTACAGCAATCTCGATCGTGACCCCGTCCCGCGTGGCAGCTACTTCTACGCGTCCTCCTGGCTTCGTGAATTTCACGGCGTTGCTCGCCAGGTTCCACACGACCTGCTGGATGCGCTCGGCATCTCCTTCCACGACGCCGACGTCAGGACCGATCAGCTCGACGATCTCCACGCCGCGGCTCGTCGCGACCGGACGGATCGAATCCATTGCTGCACGGACCGTGGCTTCTACATCCACAGGTCCTCTCTCGAGGCTCAGCTTCCCGCTCATGATGCGCGACATGTCCAGCATGTCCTCGACTAACCGTGCTTGAGCCTCGGCGTTGCGCTTGATGGTGTCGATCGCTTTGCCAGGATCGGCTACTTCTCCCCGTTGCAACATCGTCGCGTACCCGAGGATGGCCTGCAGCGGTGTCCGTAGCTCGTGGCTGATCGTCGCGAGGAACTCGTCCTTCATGCGGTTCGCTCGCTCCGCATCCTCCTGGAGACGACGTCGTTCGACGAGCAGGGAAACACGTCCCGCGAGCTCTTCGGCGAGCTCGAGATCCTCGGCAGTGTACCGACGATCACTGCCAGCGAACGTGAGTGTCAGAACACCGAATACGCCGTCGCGCCCCCGTAGTGGAACGATCACTCTCTGCGGCGTCAGCTCTGCACGCCCCGTGCTGACCACCT
This sequence comes from Kofleriaceae bacterium, assembly GCA_036499725.1. Taxonomy (GTDB): domain Bacteria; phylum Myxococcota_A; class Polyangia; order Haliangiales; family Haliangiaceae; genus JABFXX01. Next base: position 35,265 of record DASYDE010000041.1, on the reverse strand, counting down.
CCGCTGCGGCGGCCTCTGTGCTGTCGTCACCTGAGGGCTCGACGGCAATTGTCTCGAGCTTCCCCGACGTGGGGTTCACGAGCGCGACACATGCTCGATCTGCCATGCGCGGGTGCGCGAGCTTCGCGATCTGACGGAGGGCATCTCGATAGTCACTCGCCGCCGCGATATCCTCTCCTGCACGCGCCAGGAATGCCCGCCTCGAGAGAGCGCGCTTCTCCTCGCTCGCATCTCGAAACACGAGAACGACGCCGTGGAGGGCCCCCGTACGCATGCGGATGGGCGCCGCGCTGTCGTCGATCGGAGTCTGCGCGCCGTCTCGCCGGCGGAGCACGGTATGATTTGCGAGACCCACGACGACGCCTTCACGAAGTACCTTCTCTACCGGATTTTCGACGGGCTCTCCTGTCTCCTCGTTGGTGATCGGGAACACCTCCGGGAGGTGATGTCCGGCGGCACCTTCGGACGACCAGCCAGTCAAGCGCTCTGCGACCTCGTTCATGAACGTGACGCGTCCCTTCACATCAGTCGCGATGACCGCGTCACCGATGCTCGCTAGCGTGGTGCGCAAGAGCTCGGTGGAGCGTTCGTTTTCTTCTTGGGCTCGCTTGCGCTCCGAGATATCCAGTGCGACGCCAAACCACTCGCGGATCGTTCCATCGACGTTTCGAAATGGAATCGCGCGCAGCTCGAGCCATACGTAGCTTCCCGCGCTGGTCTGGACGCGTTGTTCGACATGAAAAGATGTCCCCGCGCGCGAGGCTTCACGGAAATGGGCAAAAAACGTCTCGCGATCATCGGGGTGCACCGCCTCCCACGAGCGCGTTCCGCTAAGCCACGACTGAACGTCTTGTCCCGTTAGCTTACGCCAGCTGGGAGAATCAGCATTCGGTCGTCCCTCCGGGTCGAGCGTCCACAGGATCGAATGCGTCGTCTCGACGAACGCTCGATATGCGCGATCCGTGAGATCACGCGTGACCTTAGCGAAGCCGAAATGGGTTCCGTCGGCGTCGTAGAGCGCCGTGATGACCGCACTCGCCCAGAATCTCGTTCCGTCCTTGCGACAACGCCAACCGATGTCCTCGTGATGGCCGTCGCGCAAGGCGAGTGAGAGAAGTTGCTCGGGCTTTCGCGCAGCGATGTCGTCGGGCGTGAAGAAGACGCGGAAGTTCTGGCCGATGATCTCGCCGGCTTCGTAGCCCTTCAACTGTGTCGCACCGACGTTCCACGACAGGATGTTTCCACGGGGATCGAGAAGGTAGATCGCGTAGTCCTGGATGGACGCGACCAAGAGGCGGAAGTAATCGGCAGACAGTTCCACGGCGCTACGTAGCAGCGTTCACGCTCATCAAGAACGCGTCAACATCGTACGCGTTGGGAAAATCACATCTCACCGGGCCCAACGCTGCAGGCTCACCATCGAATGTGTCGATCAGGTATCTACGACGTGCATCCCGCCAGACGCGACGTTCGCGTTTGCACGATCGACGCCAGGGTACCTACGAACGGCTCGTATCCGGCCAATGCCCGAGATAGGACGATCAATGCGCGATGAGGCGCACGTAGCGATGGCAGCAACGCGTAGTCCACACGAGCGCAGAGGGCTGGGCTCCCGTGCCCAACGCCAGGATCGGAAGTGCGTGCGGTTTCTCTGCAAGAGCCAGCTCGCCCACGGGGAACGAGCCCCTCGTACTCGGCAGCTGTGATTGGGACGACGATGAGCCTGCGTACGTCCCAGCCGTAGCCGAATATCTGCCATCGAGGTGTGCTACCGGCTGCAGTTGAACAACGTGATCGCGGTCGTCGAGCCCGTATTGATGAGCCCGAGCGAGACGCTCGTCGTACTCGACGACGACGTGGTGCCGGGAAGATCGCCGAAGCTCGCATCAGGGCAATTGAGGAGGTCAAGGGCGTTGGTGTTCTCGTAGACGGTGCCGTCTGGACATGTCAGGTCGAGGCCGGTCGTGCCGGCGGCTGACTCGCCGACAGTGTCGGTTCCGACGGTCAGGCTGAAGCTGCCGCCGGCCTCCTCCTCGAAGTGCGCGCACTCCTGGCCCGCGTTCGAGACCGTGACGTTCCAGTTCTTGCCCCCTTGGGGCAGCGGTAGCACGAGCGCGGGCGTGAACGTGACGGTCTGCCCGGTCGAGTACGTGCAGCTCGCGTTGTCCGCGGCGAGCACACCCATCGCGCCGTCTGGCGGAAGGCAGCTCGTTGCCTCCACCGCGGTCGTCTTCCAGCAGTTCTCGCCGGCCAGGTACTCGCAATCGAGGCTCTTGGTCGACCCTCCGCTACAACCTGCCAGTATCACCACCACCAAGGACAAGGTCTTTGTCATTGCGTGCAGTGTAGAGCAAATGACCCCTACTGATGGCCGAGGCCGGGGTGCGCGAGCGCCGTGATCAGCTTCGTGCGATCGCCGCCGTGCTGCTTCCGCTGCGCGAGGATCTCGTCGGCCTGGATGCGACCTGTCGTCGCGATTTGCTCGACGGGCTCGTCGGCCGGCTGATCTCGCTCGCGACCCACCGACGAGGCTCGACGCCGCGATGACCAATTTGCAGGCGGCGACCAGCGACAAGGAGGGCGGCCCGTACGCCGTCGGAACAGCATTCGCGATGGCCGCGCGGCACAGCCACCGCCCGCTGATCGACGCATGTACGCGCTCGCGCTGCGCGATCCCGCGTTCGCGCAGGACATCATCGTCGTCGCGAACTTGCTCGGCGACCTGGTCGGTACGAATCGGTTCGACAGCGCGGCCCGCATCGCACTCGCGTACGTCGAGCGCGCCCGCGATGACGATGGCACGGGGAGCATGTACGAGCTCACGCCCGCGCTGATCACCAACGTCGTGCTGGCGTTCGCCTCCGCCGGCGAGCACGGTCCCTCGCGAGCGCGTTCGTCAGGTTCGCGGCCGACCTCGCCGACGCGTATTTCGTCGCGGATCTACCGCGCGACATTCGCGGGTCGGCGCACGCATGGATCGCGCTGTAGCACGTCGGGTCGGGTGACTTCGACGCCGCCGGCGCGCGCTTCGGAGTTGGTGCAGGGACGGGCCAGTTCGCCTGGGAAACGGGTCCTAGATGGGTCCTACGGCTGCTGAGCCTGCACTTGCGGGATCGCGGATTGTCGCAACATGGCGGAAGCGAACGGGAATCGAACCCGCCATGCCGCTGCTCGCGCAGAGCATCATCGGTTTTGAAGACCGAGGCGCACACCAGTCGCGCTTGCGCTTCCACGCCGAGAATCACACGTCCGAGCCAGACCGGGCAATCCCGGTGGTGTTCCATGACAGGGTGGCCCGGTGAGTTATCTCGACGCGCTGATCCAACCCCGTCCCCTCGAGGAGCTACGTGCTTGCTTCGAGCAGGACCAGCCGTTCGTCGTTCACGGCAAGCGTGATTCGCTCGCCGAGCTGTTCGCGATTCCGTTCCTCGCCTCGTTGGATCGGCTGCTCGGAATGTGGCCGGAGCAGGTGCAGGTGCATTTGCCCGATGTCGCCGACGAGGCGAGCTCGATCGCGGCGTCTCCTCACGATGCGCGCAAGCTGTTCGCGAATGGAATGGGCTTGTTGTTCGAAGACGTGAATCGCTACGCGCCCGTGCTCGATTCGTGGCTCGCGGGAATCCGCGGCCAGCTCGGGCTCTCGCGGCTGACGAACCAGCGCTCGCTGATGTACGCGACGCCGGCGAATAAGGGCACGGCGCCGCACTTCGACCAGAACGTCAACTTCGTGCTGCAGGTTCATGGGACCAAGCGGTGGAGCATCGCGCCGAACGTGAACGTCATGCGGCCGTTGACGCGGCACACGATGGGGCTCGCCGTTGATCCAGAGCTGCAGTCGTACGCGGAACTGCCGATGCCCCTCGAGATGCCGAGCGGTGCGGTCGATTACGTGCTCGAGCCTGGCTCGATCCTGTTTGTTCCGCGCGGCGCGTGGCACTGCACGCACGCGGTCACCGACGCGCTATCGCTCAACTTCACGTTCAGCGCGCCGACGTGGCTCGACGTGTTTGGCGCCGCGTTGCGTAGCCGGCTCGCACTGTCGAGCGAGTGGCGCGAGACGGCGGCTCCGAGTGCGGTGGAGACGTTCGACGTGTTGCTGCGTCAGCTCGCCGCCGACGTCACGAACTGGAATGCCACGGACATTCTCGAGGCGACCGAAGGCTGACTACAGCGTCGGGGCGAGGATGTAGAAGCCGCGGTCGTTGCAGAGGAGCACCAGATCGTCGACGCGACCGATGCCGTAGTTCGGGATGCCATCGGCGTTGCGGACGATGGTGCGGTTCTGATCCTCCACCGGGTGCAGCTTGTCGCCGACATCGTAGGTAAACGTCATGCCGCCGCGCGACGCGACGAGGAGCTGATCGCCGACGAGCGCCATGCCGGTGCCGATGCCGTCGCCGGGACCTGGCGAGGTGACGACCGGTGCCGTCGGATCGTGAACGTCGATCGCAAACGGAACGCCACCTCTACCCGACGTGCCGTAGAGCGCGTTGCCGTTCAAGAGGAGCGAGCCGGCGGCGGGGATGGTCGTCATGCCAACGGGCACGGCGGCACCGTTCGTGATGGCGGGGTCGGGCTCGGTGTAGATGGTGAGCGTCCCGGTGGCGGAGACGTAGATGTGACCGTCGCGAATCACGAACGACAACGCTTCTTGGCCGGAGAGCTGGGACGGCGGGCCGGGGTGTGCGAGGTCGGAGACATTCGCGCGCTGGAGGTTGATGCCGCCCCAGTAGAGATAGTCACCGTCGAACGCGAGCGAGTACCCGGCGCCGTTCGCGTTGATCTCGATCGTGGAGAGTGTCGTCGGCGACGCGGGGGTGGAAATGTCGAGGAGCGTGATGCGTGATCCGTGCGCGACGGCGAGCGTGGTGCCGCGTATCGCGAGCGGTTGTTCGGACTGATCGCTCGCGGGCGCCACGACGTACGTGGCGAGCTGGACCGCGTCGGTGCCGTTGTTTAGCTGGTACGCGTTGAAGCCAGCGCGCGTCGAGACGTAGGCAACACCGTGGTCGATCGCGAGGCTGAACGCTGCGCCGCGCGCGTCACCGGTGAAGTCCTTGACGACGGTGAGGTCCTTCAGGACCAGGTTGTCACTCGACGAACACGCGCTAACGAGCGACACCAGGAGCAACGTCGAGAAGCGCAAGCTCGCCATGGTAGCATGAGCGATGTTTGCTCGGTTCGCGTTGGTGGTAACGGCGCTCGCTGGTTGTACGAGCAACCCGGAGGACGTCTCGTTTGATTCGACATCCGGAACCGGTGGCGGAACGGGCGGCTGCATCTGTTCGTACGACGACGGATCGCAGGGGAATGGTATGTCGATCGAGATCACGTGCACGGAAGGCAGCACGTTCTCGGGTGTCAGCTTCTTCGTGGATCCGACGACGCCGGGTGTCGATCAGTCGGCGCGACTCATCTTCATCCCGTCGGATGTCCCCGCGAATTACACAGCGAGCGGCCTCGGCCAGGCCGGCACGCTCGGTCCGGAGAAGAGGGGCGGCGGCAGCAAGATCATTCGCTCGATCGACGGCCTGGAGTTTCACTGGGCCGAGCAGGATGCATGCAACTCCGCCAACGGTTGCGTGGACACGTACCACCTGAAGGCAGGCTCGGTGACCGGCGGCAGCGGCGGCTGTGAAGACTTCTGGGCGTCCGTCGATCAGTCCACGAACTGAGCGAGCTACTCGACGCGCTTGATGATGTGAATGCCGAACTCGGTGTCGACGACGCCGACCTCGCCGACCTTCAAGCGTAGCGACATGTTCAGGAACGGCTTCACCAAGCCGGCCGTGGGTGTCGCGTCATACGCCTCGCCGGTCTCGGCCGAGCCCGGATCCTCGGAGAGCTCTTTCATGAGCGGCTCGATCGGCGCGCCCTTCTTGAGCTTCGCGACGGTTGCCTTCACGAGCTTCTCGAGCTGAGCGCGCGTGCGCGTCTCTCCGCGAGGATCCGACGCATGACGATCGGTCCAGCCGAGCAGGATGTGTTTTACCTTCGTGGCCTGCGCGACGTCGGTCCGCTCGAGGATGGCGACCGTCGTGAGCTTGTCGGGCGGAGGCGGCGCGATGCGCTTGATCACGTGCCACCCGTACTTCGACTGGACGAGGCCCGCCTCTCCGACCTCGAGGCGCAGCGACATCGCCTTGAACGGCGCGACCATCGCCGAGTCCGCGTCGATATCGAAGGACTGACCTGTCGATGCCGATCCTGGATCCTCGGAGACCTCGGCCATCACACGTTTCATATCGTCGCCGTGGCGAACGCGCGCGAGCGTCTTGGTCGCAAGCTCGTCCGCCTCGGCCTTGGTGCGCGACGACGTCGTGGCAGGGCGGCCGGCCCATTGGATCAGGATGTGCTGGACGATGACCGCGTTCTTGCTCGGCTCACGCGCGAGGATGTCGGCTGACTCGAGCGGGTCCGGCGGCGGAGGTACGATGCGGAGCATCACGTGGTAGCCGAAGTTCGTGCGGACGATGCCGGCCTCGTTCTCGTGGAGGCGCAGCGCAAGCGCTTTGAATTCAGGAACGAAGGGCGTGTCCGGAGAGACTTCGTACGGCTCGCCGCTCGCGGCGCCGGGATCCTCGCCGAGCTCTTTGATCAGCACGTCGATCTTTGTCGGATCTGCCTGAAGCGCGGCGAGCGTGTCTTTGGCGAGCTTTGCCGCCTCGACGTTGCTGCGCAGTGCCGCGCGCGGGTCGGGATTCCACTTCGCGATCCGTTTCCAGCCGATGAGCACGTGCTTGACGAGCACCGGCGTGGTCCCAGCGTCTCGGGCGAGGATATCGGTGGAGTCGATCGCCTCATCGGAGAGGGGCTCCGGTGCCGCGATGGCGACCACCGCGGGATGCTCGATGGGCGGCGGAGGGGGCTGCGGGGCAGGTGGCGCTGCTGGGTGAGAGCAGGCGACGAGTGCGAGTAGAGCAAGGACGCGCATTGCACCGAGTATGAGTGGGACGCGTCGCTAGCTGTCGAATCCCGACGCTAATTGGGCTACAACGCACGACCGTGAAAGGTCCGTTCCCCGGTCCCGACCAGATACTCGAGCGCATCCAGATCCGCGGTGGCGGAACGATGCTGCTGAAGCGCGCCGACAATCACATCACGATCGACGTGAACGGCAAGATGCTGATGAGCAGCTTCGAGCACGCGAGCGAGGATGCACTGGGGAAGGCACTCGCGAACAAGCTCGTCAACATCGAGAAGCCGCGCGTGTTGATCGGCGGATTGGGCCTCGGCTACACGCTGCGGGCCGCGCTGGATGCGCTGCCGAAGAACGCCGAGGTGGTCGTCGCGGAGCTCGTGCCCGAGGTCGTCGCGTGGCAGAAGGGGCCATACGGCACACTCGCGGGCCGGCCCATCAAAGATCCTCGCGTCGAGGTGATCGTCGAGGACGTCGGGCAGCTCATCCAGCACAAGCAGGGCGGCTACGACGCGATCCTGCTCGACGTGGACAACGGGCCCGATGCGCTCGTCACGCCGACCAACCAGCGGCTCTACACGCGCGCGGGCCTCGGTCGCGCTCGCACCGCCCTGCGCCCAAATGGCCTGCTCGCTGTGTGGTCCGCATTCGCATCGCGGACGTTCACGCACTGGCTGAAGGAGTCCAACTTCTCCGTGAAGCTCGAGCGACCCGAGCCCGCGACGAAGGGGGGCCCTCGCTACTACGTGTGGTGGGCACGCAAAGCGCCACCCGCGACGCTGAAGAAGCAGTAACTACAGCCGCGCGTGCGGGCGGAAGTCGCCGAACGCGGCAAGGTGCTCGCGGTTGCGCGCGTCGTGCTCGAGCATCCACGGCATGACCTTGAGCGCGTAGGCGCTCTCGAACTGGATCCAGAGTGAATCCTCGGGCACGCGATCGACGCGGTTCGCTGCTTCGTCGGTCTGCGTGAGCACGTCGGCGTACGTCGCGGTGGACACGGCGTGCGGCGCGAGCAGCGGCGTGTACGTGAACATGCCCGGGCGCCAGCGGCTCGTGGCGGGGCTGAGGATGACGCCGTTGAACTCCGACGCGGAGTTGCGGTGCAGGAACGCGGGACGGAACGTGTCCTGCGTGACATCGAGCCGGCTGCGGAACACGCCCAGGTCGAACGCGTTGCGACCGTGCGTGTCGAGTGGCGCGGTGAGCACGGTGAGGATCGATGGATCCGGGTGATCGAAGCTCACGCTGCCGAGGCTGTTGAAGTTCTCGAACGCGTACTTGAACGGTGCGTAGGTGCCGTGCCACGCGACGACATCGAATGGACTGTGCGGCGCGTCGTGCTCCCAGAGCTGGCCGCCGTTGCGCACGACGATCGTCCACGGCGAGATGTCGTCCTCGAACGCGGCGACGGGCGCGAGGAAGTGACGCTCGTCGGCCAGACCGTTCGCGCCGATGAGGCCGCGCTCGGGTAGGCGGAAGTGTCCGTCGAACAGCTCGCCGACAAAGCCGCGCGCCTCTTTGTCGTGGAGCGCGATGCGGAAGCGAATGCCGCGCGGCAGGATGCATAGCTCGCCCGGCGCGACGTTCAAGTGCCCGAGCTCCGTCTGTACGTGCAGGCGGCCGAGCTCGGGGATGAGCACGAGGTCACCGTCGAGATTGCACATCGCAGTGCGGACCATGTCCGTGTTCGCCGCGTAGAGATGCACGGCTGCGCCTCGACCAATGGATGGATCGCCGGCGCCGGCAAACGTCGTGAGTCCAGCAAGGAAGTCCGTCGGCGTCGTCGGGACCGCGAGTGGCCGATAGCCGAGCAGCTCGGGCAGGGGAACGCCCTGCGCGAAGTTGCCGGTGAAGTGCGCGTGCGCGCGCGGGCGGACCGGTGTCGAGACTGCTTGCGGGCGCAGACGGTACAGCCACACGCGCTCGTTCTTGTCGCGCTCGACGGTGAAGCCCGTGCCGTTGATCTGCTCGGCGTAGAGGCCGTACGGCACGCGGCGCGGGCTGTTCTGCGAGCGCGGTAGTGCGTGCGGGCACGCTTCGGAGGCGAGCGCGTTGCCAAAGCCTGCTTGATACGAGAGCGGATCGGCAGCGGCGACGCGTTCGACCATCGCGCGGAGAGCATCCTCGTCGACGGGGTGGATCGCGTGCGCGCTACTCGCAACGACGGTCGCGTCGACATGGGCGCCGACCTCGCGGAACTTCGCGACGGCGGCCTCGAGCGCTTCGCGCGGCAAGTGCGGATCGTTGGTGGCGGACCCCATGTGGAGCTCGACGCCTTGCGCGGCCGCGAACGTCGCGTCGGGCAACGTCGTGAGTGCACCGGTGAACGCGAGCACGTGCCGGGGACGTGACGTCGTTTGCGAGAGCCATGTGAGCGCGAGGCACGCGCCCTGCGAGAAGCCCGCGACGATGATGCGGTCAGCCCCGTACGTTTTTTCGAGATCGCGATAGAGCGCCTCGACGACAGAGAGCGCGCTGTCGAGCGCCGGCTGGTTGTCGGCGGGCGGCGCCGAGAACGGCTTCGGGTACCAGGTGTTGTCTCTCGCCTGCGGCGCGACGATCGTGACATCACCGCGCGGGCCGATGCGTCGCTCGAGATCACCGGCAAAGCGATCGCCGCTCGCACCGCGACCGTGCAGCGCGAGGATCACGGCGCGCGTCTTCTTTGCTTCGCGGACGCCGACGGTCATCGTCGCGTGGGGACCGATTGCACCAGCGGGCATCGGCACGTGGCGGGTCGCGAGCGATGGCCGGCGATCGTGCAGCATGTCCTCGAGCAGCTCGGTGATCGCGGCGCGGTCGACGGGGCGCGGGTTCGGATATTGCGTCGCGAGCACTTCGTCGGCGATCGTGACGAGCTTGTCGCCGACCTCGAGCGAGCGCAGCGACGTCGTCAGCCCGAGCGAGCGCTGCATGTCGTAGATGAATGCGGCGGGGTCGTGCGTCGCGCCCGCGAGCTGCAGCAGCTTGACGACATGCGGCACGGCGGTCGCATTGAAGCCGAGCGTGTACGGCAACAGCGTCGCGTGCGTGCGCGCGTGCGGCGTGCCGAGACCGCCGAGCACGTGGGCGAGCTTGTGATGCAGGCCCATGCTGGCACCGGCGAGCGATGCGGATGCGAACGCAGCACCGCGCAGCGCGAGCAGACGGCCGGCGGGATCCGTGGGCGATGCGGCGATCGCGCGAATGCCGTCGAGCAGCGGCTGGAGCGATGCCTCGGCGAGCCGGCGCGCTTCGTCGGTCGCGTCGTGTGCGTAGAGCGCTTCCACGCTGTGCGCGAGCGCGTTGAACAGCGAGTCGATCGAGATGGCCCGATCGAGATCGAGCGTGAGCTCCGGGTCGTAGACGACGAGCCGGGGACGCACGCGATCGTCGCGCCCGGTGACCTTCTTGCCGTCGCGCGTGATGCCCCAGATGTTCGTGCGCTCGGAGCCCGCGTACGTCGTGGGGACAGCGGCGATGGCGACGGGGAGCTGGAGCGCGATGGCCTTGGCAACGCCGATGGGCGTGCCTCCGCCGTGCGCGACGATCCAGTCGGCGTTGGTCTCGCGAGCGCGCGCGACCGCTGCCTCGGCGACGGCGGCGGGGACCTGCGGCTGGTCCGTCGTGAACACGCCAACGGCGCGGGCACCGAGTGCCTTCGCGATCCGGTCTGCACCGTCGCGATGATGAGCTTGTGCGACGAGAAGGACGCGCTGGGCGCCCAGCTCGTCGAGGAGCTCTGCTGTCGCGCGTTCGGCACCAGCGCCAAAGACGACGCGATCCGGGTCGCGCGACAGCGTCTCCACTACGAGGCCTTCTTGGAGTCGACGAAGCCGCGCACGTCGGCCGCGGGCTCGCTGTACGCCTTGCCGAGCGCGCCTTCGACGCGCTTGACGTAGTCGGTCGTCCATTGCGGCAGCGGCATCGCGAGCCGGATGAACTCGAGCGTCGCGGCGAAGCGGATGTCAGCGATCGACGGCGTCTTGCCATCGCCGATGAAGCCGTCGCGCACGAAGTACTTGTGCATCACGTCGAGCGGGTGCGCGAGCGCCTCGTCGGTGGTCTTGAGCGCAGCCGCCTTTTGTGCCGGCGTCGCGCTCTCGTCGGAGTGGGTCTCGCCCGGGTAGGTCGGGAAGCCGAGGCGCGGATACGTGCACTTCGCGACGAGCGGGTAGAGCGTGCTGCTCATGTAGAAGTTCGCCGAGTCGATGAGCGCGCGGAGCTCCGGGTTCGACGGGTAGAAGCTCTCGAGTTTGTGCTTGTTCGCGAGATACATCATGATCGCGCAGCTCTCCCACATCGCGCCGCGCGGGTGATCGGCGACCTCGATCGCGGGCGTCAGGTACGACGGAATCTTCGCCGTGAACTCGGGGCTGCGCGTCTTGCCCCACGCGTTCTCTTCCTCGTGCGGGAGATTGGCGGCGCGCAGGAACACGCGAACGCTGAGGTTGTTGACGCTGGGCGGCAGCATGTGGAGATGGATGCTCATGGGTTCTCTCTCGCTCTAGTTACGGGTTGGGGTGCTTCGCGCGTTGCCAGGCATCGAGCTTGGAACGTGCGCCATTCTTGGTTCGGTCGGAGCCGGCCTCGTGCGTCGGCGTCTTGGCCGTGAGCTCGATGACGTAGCCGTTGGGATCGCGGAAGTAGATCGATTCGATGATGTGGTGGTCGGAGACGCCGCGGACGTCGAGGCCAGCGGCCTTGCCCTTGGCCAGCATCGCGAGCATGTGCTCGCGCGTGACCTCGAGCGCGATGTGCATGTCGAAGTCGTGGCGGTCCGTGAACTCGAACGGCATCTCCGGCGCTTCGAAGAACGCGAGGTAGCTGTGGTCGTCGAGCTCGTAAAACGTGTGAAGGAACGCGCAGGGGCGGCCCGTCTTGGTCTCGCCAATCTCGAGCGACATCGCGAGCGGGAGGCCGAGGAAGTCTTCGTAGAACTTGCGCGTCTCCTCGGAGTCGCGGCAGCGGTACGCGTTGTGGTGCAGGCCTTTGATACCGGAGCTCATCTACTTCTCCTCTTTGTAGGGAACCGCGTGCTCTGCGGCGTCCCACAACGCGCGCATGACCGGGTTCTGCTGCTCTTCGTGAATATGACCGACGAGTCCCGCGCAGCGACTGATCAGCGCGATGCCGCGCAGCACGGCGAACGGGAGTCCCGCGTCGGAGATCAACGCGGCCACGGCGGCGGTGGCGTTGACGACGATCGACCGACCGCTCGCTGCATCGACGGCCGCAGAGAGTTGCTCGAGCGCTGTGCAATGCGGGCCGAACAATCCGTGCGCGCGTGCGAGCTCCATCAACGCGACCGTCCGCGGATCTTTCGGCTTGTGCAACGGATGACCAAAGCCGGGCAGGCGCTTGTTCGCGCGAGCGATCGCCGCTGCTTCGGCAGGTCCGTCGCTCGCGGCGACGATCTGTGCGAGGAATACGGCGCATCCCTCCGTCGATCCGACGAACGTGCTGCCGACACCGAGGAGTCCCGCCGCGACGGCACCCTGCATCGCTTCCGGAGCGCTGCCGTACGTCAGCCGCGTCGCGATCGCGCTCGGCGTGAGGCCGTGCTCCATCAGAGTCACCAAGCACGCATCGAGCACGGCGCGCTGAGCGGACGTTGCATCACGCCCCGTGAGCTCGAAGTAGATCATCTCCGTGAACGACAACTTGCCGATCAGCTCGCGCGGCAAGCTGCGTCCTCGTACGACGATGTCGTCGGGCGTCGCGTGACACAGCGCTGTGGTGGGGGAGGTCATGGGGTGAGCCTACGCTCCAGTTCGTGACGAAGGACCTTGCCGGACGCGCTACGAGGAAATTGGTCGTAGTCGATGAAGACGATCTCCCGCGGCTTCTTGTACGTCGCGAGGTGTTGCTTGCAGGCGGCGAGCAACGTCTCGGCGGTGAGTGATGCATCCGCTCGCGCGACAAACGCGACGGGGACTTCGCCCCACTTGTCGTCGCGTGCCCGCACGACGGCAGCCTCGGTGACACCCGGTTCGGCGAGCAACACGCGCTCGATCTCCGCCGGGTACACGTTCTCGCCACCGCTCTTGATGAGGTATTTGCGGCGGTCGACAAAGTCGAGCGTGCCGTCGGGATTGCGAACGAACACGTCGCCCATGTGGAACCAGCCGTCGGCGAACACCTCGCCCGTGGCGATCGGTGCGTTCCAGTAGCCGCTGAACAGCGTCGGGCCGCGCATCCACAGCTCCCCGGGCTGACCGTCGGCGACATCGCGTCCGACCTCGTCGACGAGACGAACCTCGCAGAACGGACTCTGCTCCTTGGACAGCTTCGTCGGAGCGACGCCGATGGGAATCAAGTTGGACGACGCGGGCGGATTGCCGGTCTCCGTCGCGCCAAACGTGTTCGCGTAGGGAGCGCCGAGCAAGCGTGTGATACGCGCGAGGTCCGCAGGCGGAACCAGGTCCGCCATCACGCCGCACAGCTTGATGCTCTTGGGCCGCGTGCCGCGTTGCTCGAGCAGATCCGCGAAGCGGCCGACCATGCCCGGCATCAGGAGCAGCCAGCCGATCGGCTCGACGATGATCAGCTCCGCGAGACGTTCGGGCGCGAACCCGTCGACGACAAACACCGTGCCGCCCGTCATCAACGTGGCGAGCGAATACTCCGCGCCACCCATGTGATAGAGCGGGCTCCACGCGACGTAGCCATCCGTCGGTGCGATGCCGAGTTCGGCGCGCATGACGAGGTTGCGAGCGATCTGCGCGCGATGGCTGATGACAGCGCCCTTGGGCCGCCCCGTGGTGCCGCTCGTGTAGAGGATGAGCAGCGGCTGCTCCGGATCGATCGCGGCCGGATCCTCGAGAGGTTCGGCAGCGGCGAGCGCGGCCTCGTACGCGGGACCGAGCACGAGCTGCGCCTCCGCGCGATCTGCGACGCGTGACTCCAGATCAGGCGCCACGACGATCAGCGCAGGCGCGACGAGGCTGATGCAGTGCGCGAGCTCGGGAGGAGCGAGGCGCCAGTTTTGATGCGCTGCGATCGCGCCGATCCATCCGCACGCGAGCAGCACCTCGAGATACTCGGCTCGGTTGCGCGACAGGATCGCGACGCGGTCTCCGGCACGAACCCCTCGCGCGGCGAGATGCCCGGCGAGTCGGCTCACGCGCTCGCGCAGCTCGCCATACGTGCGTGTCACATCGCCGTCGACGAGTGCGCGCACCTGCGGAAACACGCGCGCGCGTGATCCGAACAACGTCGCCACCGTACTGGTCCCATTCCCCATGCTCGCGGGACGGAGCGTGCGCGCGGTCGGCGGGCCGATCCAGCAAGAAGTTTCGCAAAAACGCGATACAACCCATCGAGAAATTCGATGACGACGCAAGCCAGCTACTCCCTGGACCAGCTCTCGAGCTTCCTCGCCGTCGTCGACGAAGGCAGCTTCTCGGCGGCCGGTCGTCGGCTCGGGCGCGTGCAGTCCGCGATCAGCTACGGGATCGCGCAGCTCGAGAGCGCACTCGGGACACGACTGTTCGAGCGCGATGGCCGTGCGCCGGTGCTGACCGATGCCGGTCACCGACTCTCCGCTGAAGCGCGCCTCGTCCTCGGCCAGGTGCGCGAGCTCGCGGAGTGCGCGGCGAGCCTTCACGCGGGCGTCGAGTCGGAGCTGCACGTCGTTGTCGACTCCGCCTATCCCTCCGAGCGCCTCGTGGAGGTGTGCGCGGCGTTTCGCGACCAGTTCCCCGTCACGCTGCTGCGGCTCGATGTCGGCCTGTTGAACGATCCGCTCGAGGCCGTGCGGAGCGGCGCGGCTGACTTCGGCGTGTGCAACCTGGCGTGGACGACGCCGAAGGATCTCGCGGTCGCATACCTTGGCTCCGTCCGTATCGTGCCCGTCTGCGCGCCGCACCATCCGCTCGCGACGCGTCCACGTCCCCAGCGCGCCTCCGCGCTCGAGCAGGCGATCCAGATCGTTCACACGGAGCGTGCGCCCGAGACGCGAGATCAAGGCGTCATTGCTCCCCGCACGTGGCGCGTCACCGATCAAGCGCTGAAGCTGGACCTGATCCGGGCGGGTGTCGGCTGGGGAAGTCTTCCACGCGGACTCGCCGCACCATTCATTGCGCGCGGAGAGCTCGTCGAGCTCGCACCGGAAGTGTGGCGACCCGGCGGTCACCAGCTCTGGATCCACGCCGTGATGCGCAAGGACCGAACGCTCAACCGTGCTGGTCAATGGATGCGCGAGCAGCTCCGGCTCGACGATGCGGACATGCCGCGTCCGCCGCCACCTACTCGGACACGCGCTCCGCGATCGAAGCGACAAGCGCGGTGATGCGAGCGCGTGCGTCGGTGTCAGCGACGAGCCCATCCAGGCCGACCATCTCTCGTGCCACGGCGATGCGGATGCAACAGTCGTCGAGGATCGTCGCCGTTACATAACCGAGCACCACGCGCAGCGTCGCTATCGCACCTTCGCCGCGGGTCGGCGCCGCGACGTTGAGCCATGCGACGGGCTTCGCGTTCATCTCCATGCCGCCGACGGTCCAGTCGAGCAGGTTCTTGAAGCTGCCGGGCAGCGTACCGGCGTACTCCGGGGTGCAGAACAGGAGCGCGTCGGCGGATCCGATCGCGGCGCGGAGAGCGGCGACGGGCGGCGGTAGCGGGTCCACATCGTTGTCGGGATTGAAGTGCGGCAGCGCACCGAGGCCGCCGTAGAAATCGACCGCCACGCCGGGCGGAGGGAACGCCTGGGCAGTTAGAAGCGCAGCCGTATTCGTCGAAGACGCGCGCGTGCTGCCAGTGATCACGAGAATCCGCACGGCGAGAGAATAAATCGACCGCGCGTGGAATGGCCCGTCGGTATCGGACGTTCCGCCCTCGATGGTCCCGCGCAACGCCTCTCGAACCGCACGCGCGATGCTGGTCGCAGCCGTTGCCGTCGGGGCCGTCGCGGTGGGGCGCTCGCAGTTCTCCGGCGCTGCGCACGAGATCTCGCCGCAGCGCCTGCCTCAGTCGGCGTACGTCTGGCAGCGCAACTGGACCCCGGCGGTTCGCGACGCCGTCGCGCATCCCACGGCGGGCCTCGATCGCCTCGACGTGCTGGCCGGCGAGGTAGGCGAGGGCGGCGCAGCGGTGAAGCTCGTCGCGATCGATTCAGCATCGCTGCTCGCCTCCCACTTGCCGATCGTCCTCGTCGTTCGCGTGAACGGCTCGCGCATCGATAAGCAGCTCACGCTCGAGCCACTGCTCGTCGAAGAGCTGGAGCTTCGCGCGGCGGGTGTGAACGTGCGGGGCATCCAGATCGATCACGACAGCGCGACCGCGGCCCTCGGCGACTACGCGGCGTGGCTCGCGAGCGTGCGACCGGGCGGCGATCTGAAGTTCTCGATCACGGCGCTACCGGCCTGGGGATCCGAAGCGGCGCGCCTCGCATCGGTCGTCGACGAGATCACGGTCCAGGTCCATGCGGTTCGCGTCCCGTTCATCTTCGACGCGAACGACGCGTGGCACGACCTCGCGCACTTCGCGCAGGCTTGTCACACGCCACTCCGCGTCGCGCTGCCGACCTATCGCGCGGTCGTGCATGGCGATGAAGTGCGCGCGGAGCCCGTTCAGATCGCAGCGTTCGTGCGCCGATTGGAGACGCATCCAATCGCGGGCGTGGGCGGTATCGCCTGGTTCCGCCTCCCGGTCAGCGGCGACGGCGAGACGTGGTCGCCCGCGATGTTCGCGAGCATTGTCGCAACTCGATCGGCCGACGCGCCGCGCGCACAGCTCAGCCTCGTGCCGAGCGGACCGGACGTGTTCGACGTTGTCGCGACGAACCCCGGCCCCGACGACGTCGAGCTTCCCTCGCTGCACGTCGCGGGTGCGCTCGAGACAGCAGACCTGATTGGTTATCGCGAGCTCGCGCCGGGCGCGTGGGAGGCACCGAACCGGTCGCTTCGCCACGACGAGCGCGTCGTCATCGGCTGGATGCGTGGAAAGGACCTCTCCCTTGTTCAATAAGTCATTCGCACTCGCGCTCGTGATCGCTGCCGGCGCACTCATAGCGCCCGAGAAGCCCGAGGCCTGCGGTCCGGACTTTCCGACGAACATGCTCGTTCGGCGCGCAGAGGGACTGAGCGAGATGTGGAGCGGTTCGTTCACCGACGAGGCCACGCACCTGCTGCCGGTCACCGACACGGAGAACGCCGTCTACACGCGCGAGCCGGCCGATATCCCGGCGCAGCAGCAGGAACAGGAGCTGTACACCGCCGCCGCGGCGAGCTTTCACGCGGGCGACGACGTCGACGCGGAGCGCGGGTTCGCGGAGGTGTTGAAGCTCCCTGCCGCACGCCGGCAGCGCATGTCGCTCCCAGCGGCGTACTCGCTCGGCCGGGCGCACGCACTCGACGGTCATCGCGTGGCCGCCATCGCGGCATTTCGTCAGGTCCGCACGCTCGCGAGGGCGGCGTTTGTCGATCCGGACGGTCTGGCTGCGGCCAGCCTCGGTGAAGAAGCGGCGGTCATCTACGCGAACGGCGCTGGCGACATCGTCGCGGCTATTCACCTGTATGCGCAGCAGGCGTCTGTCGACGAAGGCGGTGCTCTGTCACTGCTCACGGTGATGCGTGACACCGACGCGAGGGCGCGTGCTCAGATCGGACGCGACGCCGTTGGCTCACGCCTGCTGGCGCTCTTCTACTACACGCGCGAGGACGAGATCGGAGACGACGACCGCGAGTCGTGGAGGCGTGAAGTCGTGCACAGCTCCACGACGGAAGCCCGCGGTGCGGACTATGCGGCAGCCGCGATGTACCGCGCGGGGGACTGGAAGCGCGCGGAGCAACTCGCCGCTGTCTGCAAACATTCGCCGATCGCGATGTGGGTCCAAGCGAAGCTCGCGCTGCGCGGTGGTGATCGGACGCGCGCGGAAGCGTTGCTCGCGCAAGTAGAGAAGTCGCGTCTGAACACTCAGACCGAACCCGCAACCACGGTGCGCGGCGAGCTGGGCCTCCTCGCGCTAGCCGACGAGCACTTCGTCGAGGCAATGACATGGTTCGCGAAGGGCCATCGCGTTGTCGAGTCCTCGTATATCGCCGAGCGCGTCCTGACGCTCGACGAGATGCAGCAAGCGGTCGTCGCTCAAGCGGTGCATCGAAACGATCCGATCGACGTGCAGGAGACGGACGAGGGTCCACAGAACATCTACATGACGTTCGGCGACGAGGACGCGGATACCAAGCCCGACTATCTCCCCGCGTGTAGCGCCTGGGAGCTCGACACAAACGAACCTTCGGCGTGCTGGCCCCGTCGGCTCCACGCGATGTACGCGCGCCGGTTGGTCCGCGAGCACCGGTTCGACGACGCACTCGCTGCGTTCGGGTCATTCGACACCAACGCCGAGCACTCGACCACGCGTGGGGACCAGGTGCAGTTCTCCAGCGACGCGCGGAGCTACCTGATGTCGACCAAAGCCGCAGCAGCAGCGAGTGGGGTCGAACGTGCGGAGCGGTTGTTCGCGTCGGCCCAGGTGATGCGCGACCGCGGTATGGAGATCGCAGGCACCGAGACCGCGCCCGATTGGCGCATCTACGACGGTAACTACTCGCGCGGCTTCCTGTGCCTGCCGTCCCTCGCCGGCGGTTACAAGTACGCCGAGACTCCAGATGACTACGATGACGAGGCCGAGGACTGTGTCGCGCCGACCCGTCCCGACGCCGCTCTTGTTTCGGATGCCGAGGTGACACGTGTGCGCGCGAGTGATCCGCCGGGTAGCCAGCGCTTCGCGTATCGCATCGTCGCATCGCAACTCGCGGAACAAGCAGCGGAGCTCGTTCCGCCGCGCAGCCAGGCGTACGGCGCGCTCATGTGCTGGGCCGCGAAGTACGCGAAGCGCGATCAGGACCGCTTCGATACGATGTACGGCAAGTTCCTCCGCAACGGAGCTGCCGGCGCGGGAGGGGATTTCGGTAGCGAGTGTCCCGAACCTGAATTCGATCGCGCGCGGACGTTCGACGACGATCAGGCGCAGCGGCGCATCGAGAACGCATTGGCGGATCAGCGGTACGAACAACAGCGATACGCGTGGACGCTCGACCGTATGAAGAAGGCCGCGTGGCGCCGCAAGCGATACGCCGGCGTTCCCCTCGCGCTCGTCCTCACGTTCCTCGCCGTGTACGTGGCGCGGAGGGCGCGCCGTCGTCGCGCGACCCTCGGCACGTGGGGAGGTGATAGCGTTGAGTGATGCGCTGGCTCGTAGCGGTGGCTGTTCTCTCGACTGCCTGTGGAGATAACGCCTCGAGCACACCGGACGCGGGCAACGACGGGGCGGGGAGTGACAGCAGCGCATGTACGCCGCAGTCGCTCGATCTGCCCGCGTCGACGCTCGCCTGTACCGAGCTGACGTATCCCGGCCTTCCGTCGCTCGATTCGGCAGGCATTGTCCGCTCGGTCGTGGCGAAGGATCTCGATGGTGATGGCGACGTCGATCTCGCGGTCGCGGTCAGCGAGACCTCCTCGCATCGGTTCGTGCGCGTCTTCCGCGGTGATGCCACCGGGCGCTTCACGCTCGTCGGTGCCACGGACGTGGCTGTCTCGACGTCGCTGCTCGCGGCGGACGTGAACGGTGACTCCAAGGTCGACCTCATCGCAGGCGTGCAGCTCCTCGTCGGTCACGGAGACGCCACGTACGATGCGGCGGTCGATCTAGACACGGATAGCGCGAATGCCCCGACCGTCGTCGCGGACCTCGATGGCGATACCAAGGCGGACCTTGTCCTCGCGAGCCCTCCGCGCGTTCGCAAAGGAAACGGCGACGGCACGTTTGCCGCGGCGGTAGCGATTCCCGACGCTGGCGCCGCCGCGATCGCCGCCGTGAAGCTCGATAGCGATACGGATCTGGATCTCGTGTTCGCGAACGGTTCCACGGAGCTCGGCAACGGCGACGGGACCTTCGCAGCCGCGCTCACGCACAGCTTTGGCGCTGCGACAGCCAGCGTGCTCGTCGCGGATGTCGACGGCGACACCACGCTCGACCTCGTCGGCATTCTCTCGGCGAGCTCGCTCGCGAGCGTCATCAAGGGGAACGGCGACGGCACGTTCACCGCGCACGCGGATTCGCTCGCTGCGCTGCCCGGAACCGTCGTCGCCGCCGACATCGACAACGACACGGACATCGATCTCGTCTCCGCGGACGCGGGCGCGCTTCACGTCTCGCACAATCCGGGCACGGGCGTGTTTCCCGCGACGAGCACGTTCGTCGGCGCGCCGTTTGGCACCGCCCTGATCGCGGCGGACCTGAACAACGACCATCGCGCGGAGCTCGTCGGCGGGACGGCGAACAATGGGTCGGGGTTGCACCTCGTGTTCGGCAGTGCGACTGGCTTTGTCACCCGCCGCGAGGACGACGATCCGGCGCTCACGGACGACAGCGGCACGGTTCTCGCGGACGTGAACAACGACGGCTACGTCGACGTCATTCGCGCCGAGCTCGACACGGCCACCTCCGAGACGCGCCACGTCGGCGTGTACTACGGCTTCGCGGGCGGTGGCCTGCATCCTCGGTTCGACTATCCGGTCGCGGAGGCGCTGCGCATGGCCATCACCGTCGCCAAACCGACCGCGGCGAGCCAGATGGATATCTTCGCCGTGTATCCAGAAGTGCAAGGCAGCCGCATCGTGACGCTGCAGGGAGCGGGTGACGGTACGTTCGGCGCCGCGCGCATGATCGGCTTCGTTCCCGACGGAGCGGGGCGGGGCAGCATCGCGCTGCGCGATCTGAACGGCGACGGCTTGCCCGATATCGTCGTCGGCACCGGCAACGGTCCGACGTCACCGTTCCTCGCGACGCTGCTCAACAAGGGCGACGGCACGTGGGGCGCGCCGAGTATCTACATGCCGCCGCAGACGATGCCCTCGTATCCGGTCGCGGTGCGCATCATCGACGTGGATGGCGACTGCAAGCTCGACGTCGTGGCGCTCGATCTCGGACGCGCGTCCATCATCATCTATCCCGGCAACGGCGACGGCACCCTCGGTGAGCCGACGGCGGTGGCGTACGGGCCGAACCCGGGCGGCGACCTTTCGCTTGCGGGCATGGACGTCGGTGACATCGACAAGGATGGCGATATCGACATCGTCGTAGGCGCCGGCGCGCAGCCCACGACCGGCGTGCTCGGCAAGATCGTGGTGCTCACGAACAGCGCCGGCACGTTCACGGCGCACGACATCGCGAACGCGGGACAGCCGCAGGGCGTATCGCTCGGTGATGTCGATGGTGATGGCAACATCGACATCGTCGTCGCCGACAGCGGCGCGAGTATGGTCGAAGTGCTCGCGGGCCACGGCGACGGCACGTTCACGACGGCTCGCCGGTTCACGACGGGGTCGGTCGCGGACGTTCTCGTCGCGGATCTCGATCACGACGGCCTGCTGGACATCGTGACGGCGGGCGAGCACGTCTCCGCACTCGCCGGTCGCTGCCAGTAACTACTTCTTCGCGACGGGTACGCTGCGCGTCATGCCGAACTTGTCTTCGCTCGGGCCGGTCTCGCCGTCGCCCTTCACGTCGAAGTTCGCGGTGTTCGCGCCGGCTTTGATCTCGAGCTCGGTCTCGACGGGCTGCGCCGACTTCTCGCTCCACGCGCGCACCTTGTACTTGCCCGGCGCGAGCGACTTGAAGTTGAAGTCCTTGTTGCCTTCGACGACGACGTAGTTCGGAGCATCGACGACGACGATGTACGCCGACATCTTCGCGTGGATGTTGCAGCCGAGGTGCACGATCCCAGGCTTCTCGAACTTCACCTCGCGCGTGTCGCCATCCTTGTAGAGGCCGACGTCGAACTTCTTCGGCGTCGAGATGGAGAACACGTTGTGGAACACACCATCGAAGTTGGGGAACGCGACGGTCGAGCCCGGCGGCACCGCGAGAACATGCGGCGCAAACGTCTTGTCGCGCTGCTCGACGACGCGCTGCTTGGGCGTGCGGCGCTTGGCCTTGCCCCCGACGGGCGTGAGCATGATGGTGCCGAGGCCCTCGAGCGGCTTGCCGTCGACGGTGAGCGAGCCCGTGAGCGACGCTGCGAGCTTGGGGCCCGTGTCGTCATCGTTGGAGTCGCCGACGAACTTCGGCTGCGCTGGCGTATCGAGAGGCGTCTTCTTCAGCGGCGTCGTGATGCGCTGCGGAGCGCCGTCGCGGAATGTGCCCGCCGCACCGGCGACCTTGGCCGCACCCACCATGCTCTCGACGCGCGAAAACAGCTGCTCGGCGTAGTTGCGCTGACCGCGCTTCGCGGCCGTGATCGCCGCGTTCATCACGTCGGACGCTTCGCCCGAGAGCTTCACGCTGACGGCCGTCGCCTTTGCGATCGCGGCATCGGGGACCGGCTTCAGGCGCTCCGGCGGCGTGACGATCGCGGGCTTGAGCGCCGCGAGCGGGCCGAGGAGCTCGTTCTTCTCCTTCTCGGGCACCTTGTACTTGTCGAGCGCGCCGACGAGATCCTCGACGAGAGCGCCGAACTCGTCGTCGACGAGCTCCATACCCGCGTGCACGGTCTCCATGTCGCCACCGCTGTACTTGCACGGGCCGCCCGTCACCACGCACACCTGCTCGACGAGCAGGCGCTTGAGGCGCGGGATGTCCGTGTTGAAGAACCGGTTCTTGATGCGCGCGTCTGCGGCGACGCGGCTGATGAACTCGTCGACCACCGCGGTGATCGCTTCCTTCTTGCCGAGGCGTTCGTAGAGAGACTTGCCGGCCGTGGCGGGTTTCTCTCCGTCGGTCTTGGCCGGCTTCTCGTCGGTCTTCGCTGTGTCGCTGTGAGGCGCCTGGGGCGCGGGCTTTCCACCGCCGCAGGCGACGAGCAGGGAGGCTACGAGGATGCTGAGTTTCTTCACGGGTGCTCCACTCTAGTCAAAGTCGGGTTAGTTGATGAAACAGCGGGCCTGAATGTGCGAGTCGGCGGTGGCGGGCGCGGTGCCTCGCTTCGCGCGGATCGCGGTCTGGTCCCCGCCGCACTGGCCGGAGCCCGTATCGGCGAGCCAGCACGGACCGGCGTCGGTCGCGCTCGCGCACTTCGACAGCGTCGCGCCGCTGCTGGTGTCTTTGACCTCGCAGCGCTCGACGTCGGTGGTCGGGACGCACAGCGTATCGCGGGCGCTGATGGCGCCGCCGATCTGCTTGTACGCGTTGGTCGGGTTGCAGCTGTCGACGACAGTGCCGCCGAACTCCGAGACGAGCGTCCCCGTGCGGACGGCCGGCGTTGCGCCGCCATTGCCCGTACAGCTGGTCAGCGTGCCAAAGCCCGAGACCTCGACCGCGCTCGGCAGGCCGGCGACCGCCGAGACCGTGATGTCGCTGCGCTGATCCTTGAGACCGTCGAGGAAGTCGACGTAGTCGCCGACCGGAACGATCTTGTTGGAGTCCTCGCGCGGATGGCAGTTGCGCTTCTTGCCCGGCGTGGTCGCGTCGTCCGGATCGCAGACGACGCCTGCTGCAAAGCAGCGCAAGGCCGGGTCGCCCGTGATCGAGGAGTCGGTGAGGAAGTCCGCGCTCGCGAGCGAGCAGTCATCGTTGTTCGTGAGGAACACGACCTGGAGCTGCGCGTCGTCACGCACGAAGCCCGGGTTGACCGTCTCGTCGAGCGCCTGGCGCATCGCCTCGAGCGGCTGGCCGTATTCGCAGCCGCCGGTCGCCGTCGTCGGTGCCGTCAGCAGCTCGAGCTCCGCGGCGAGATCACCGGTGAAGTTCTTGGTGCCGCCGCGCTCGTCGGAGAGGTACGCGTCCGTCGCCGTCGACGTGAACTTCTGCAGCTTGCCGCCCTTGCCGGTGCCAGTGCACGCGCCAACCGCAGCGCCGCCGGCGCCGTTGGTCGCGGAGACACCGAGGTCGGTCGTGACAACGCCGACGTGGAGCGACGGCAATTGACCATCGATGCCCGTCAGCGACGCGGTGAGATCACCGAGCTGCTGCGAGATGGCATCGTAGTTCGCGTGGTCCGTCGCGTCGTCGAGGACGAACAGTACGTCCATGTTGCGCGCGCCGATCTCGTCGCCATTGTACGAGTGCGGATCGTACGAGCACGCGCCGAGCGCGAGGGTGAGAACGGAGCCGAGGAGGGTGATGCGGTTCATTTGAAGCTCCAACCGATGCCGACCGAGTCGGGGGTGATCGAGACCTGGACGTCGGACTCCTTGCGGACCGACTTGTGACCCACGTAGTAAAGAATCGCGCCCGTCACGACGAGCGCGCCGCCGCCGATGAGGCCGACGTTCGCGACCTGCGCGTTGTCGTTGGCGGTCCGCGCCTTGCGCGTCGCCGCACCCGTCGGGCAGTTGTTGTCGCTGTCGCAGCCGAGGTCCTTCGCGTCGCTGTACTTGCCGCGCGCGATGATCGCGAACGTCGTGCCGACAGCGAGGCCGACGACACCGACGCCCGCGACGCCGAGACCGACGTTCGCCATCGTCTTGGAGCGCGGCCCTTCGGTGTACGTGATTGCCTGTCCGTCGGGCTTTGTCTCGACAACGGTCTTCGCACCGCTCTCATCGTTCACGACGGGAGGCGGCACGGGGCCGGGCGCCGTTGGATCGGAGCCAGCGGGAACGTCGTACGCCTTGGTGGAACCCGCGGCGACTTCGACGGCGAGCGTCTTCGTCGAGCCATCGGCGCGCTTGAACACGAGCTCGTCATGACCCGAGGTCACGAGGATCTCCTTGGAGGCATCGACCTCGGCACCACCGGGGCGCGTGACCGTGCCGCCGGCGAGCGAGCCGTTCAGCTTGACCTTGCCAACCTTGCCCCAGAGCTTCTGGATCTCGGTGGCGGCCTCTTCGCTCTTGGCCTGCGCGTCCTTCGCCTTGGCGTTCGCCTTCGCTTTCTCCTTGCCCTTGGCTTCCTTCGCCGCGTCGATCTCGCTCTCTCGAAAGAGAATGATTCGCTGCCAGGTCTCGAGTGCGAGACCGAGCTGGCCGTCGGCCTGAACCGCCTGCGCGTAGAGCGTCAGCGTGTCGGTGCGTTCGTCGAGCTTGTAGCTCGCGAGCAGCTCCGCGGCGGCGCCTTTGGGATCCGTCTTGAGGAGCTTTTCGCCGTTCTTGAGATGGCACTCCGGGGACGGCGGATCGCAGGTGTCTGCGGAGGCAGGGGCCGCGGCAAGCGCCAGACCGAGCCCGATGAGTAGGCGTGTAGGGCGAGAAGTTCCCAAATGCTTCACGGCATCCATTACGACCACCCGAGCCGTTTGGATGAAATAAATCTAATTTGCGGAAACTATTGATGAATAAAAAATGAAGGGTCCAGCCCGAGCGGGCACCCCTTAGCGTTCACCAACGACGTTCGCAGAAGGAGACTCTCCATGGTTCGCATGTCCGCTCTGACCTCCATCCTCGTTGCCGCCGGTCTCGCTGCCTGCAGCAGCAGCACCCCGACGACGCAAACGATCACCGGCAAGATCGAGACGAGCTCGTTCCCCGAGTCGGTCTCGGCGGTCCGCGCCGTCGGCACCAATGCGACGGTCGAGGCCAAGCTCGCCTCCGACGGAACGTTCTCGCTGACTCTCCCGGCCGGTGATCGCTATCGCATCTCGATGGTCTCAGCGGTCCGTGAATCGACGCTCGTGTTTCCGCGCGCGACAGGCACGATCGATACGTCGGTCGCGATCGCAGGCGCGGCCGCGTCTCGCGACGTCGGTACCGTGCGCTACCTGCACGACGCCGCAGGTCACTCGTTCGATTGCGGCAACCAGTGCACCCCGGGCTCGACGAATCCTGACGGCTCGACATGTGTTCACGACGACGGCGACGGGTCGACTCCCCCGTCGGGCGGCGAAGGCAGCGGCACCGATCCGAGCGACGGCAGCGGCGGGCATCCCCCTGGCGACGGCAGCGGCGCGCATCCCGACGGCGATGGCAGCGGCACGCCCCCTGATGGTGACACCGGCTCGGGCGCTGGCGGAGACGACGGCGGCGCTTCGTGTGGCGGCACGATGCCGGAGCCGCCCGGCTCTGCGCACCCCGACGGTGACACGGCGATCTGCGATCAGAACCTGCCGCCCTCGATGTGCGGCGACGGCGACTCCGAGGATGGCTCGGGCAGCGACAGCGAGGATGGGTCGGCCGGCGAAGATCCGGGTACGGCCGGCAACGACTAACCTTCGACGCACATGCACGAACGCTCTCCTCGATCGTCGACTGTGCGCGCAGCGCTCACTGCGTTGATGCGCCAGCCGTCGTGCGATCGAGGACAGCCTCTGTTTCCGACGACGCGTGGTACCGTCGGTGTTGGCGTGCGCGCGTCCTCCTTCATCTTCGCGAGCGTGCTGGCGGCGAGCCTGTTCGGGCGGAGCGCCCGCGCGGAGAGCTGCCCCGTGACGGCGGTGCTCGAGGGCGACGGGGCGCTCGTCGATTCGCTCGACACAACGCTCGGCAAGCGCGGCGTGTCCACCACAGCGAGCGAGAACTGCCCCGCAACTCACGCGCGTATCGATCGCAAAGGTGCAGGCATCGCGATCAGCCTCGTCGATCCGGCCGGGCGCCGCAGCGAGCGCACCATCGCCGATGTCGACGCGGCGGCGAGCGTGATCGAATCGTGGGCGCGGCAGGACGTCAACGAGGCGTCGCTGCTCGGCTGGACGATCGATCCGGTTGCTGCTCCGTCGGAGCCGTCAGGCCCCGTCGATTCGCTCGTCGCGCACGCTCCTGCGCGCGAGCTCGCACACGATCCACTCATGGTCGCGGCGATGGGCGAGGGCAGCATGGATTTCGGCGGCGCGGCTTGGTACGGCGGCGTCGCTGCCGTCTGCGTGCGCGTCGGGCCGATGTGCTTGGGTGCGCGCGGCCGCGCTGCGACCACGAGCGATCGCCGTGCGAACTACGACGTGCTCGCTGCGGCTGACGTCGTCGCGCCGCTCTCGCGCAACGTCGCGTTTGTCGCGGGTGCGGGTGGCGGCGTCGGTCGGTACAGCGCGCCATATCAACAAGGCGACGACGCGATGCGCGCGCAGACCGATCGCTTGCGGATCGACGCGCACATCGGCTTCACGTTTCAGCTCGCGCGTCACATCTCGCTCGATCTCGGTATCGCGGCGGGCCTCACGCCGACGGCCAAGCCCATCACCGTGGTCACGGCCGGCACAGGCGGCGACAGCAACCCTGGCGACGGCGGTGTTGGCGGCCCCGGCGGCGACACTCCACCCGACGGAGACCCGCCGCCCTCTGCTCCCCCCACGACACGCGATCTGCTGGAGCCGCTCGGCTACGTGCGCGCGGGCATCGGCCTGCGGATCGGAGCGCCATGAGCGGAAAGCTCCTCGCATTCAAACGGCCCGACGTGTCCATGACCGAGCAGCTCTCCGACCAAGCGCTCGTCGCTGCCTGCGCCACGGGCGACACCGCTGCGCTCGGTGCGCTGTTCGATCGCCATAACCGCGGCGTCTACGCGTTCCTCTCACGTCTCGCCGGCACCGACGAACGCGACCTCGATGATCTCGTTCAAGCAACGTTCCTCGCGGCGCTGCGAGCGGCCAAGAACTACCGCGGCGACGCGCCTGTCCATCGCTGGCTGTTTGGCATTGCCGCTCACTGCGTGCGCCATCACGTGCGCTCGGAGATCCGGCGCAAATCGTTCGCCACCAAGTACGCCGATGCTCCCAAGAAGAAGATCACGGAGCCCGTCATGCACATCGAGCGTGCGCAGCTCATCCAGCAAGTGCGCGCCGCTCTCGATGATCTCCCGGAGAGGCAGCGCACCGTCTACGTGATGTGCGAGCTCGAGGAGATTCCCGGCGTGGAGGTCGCGCGCACGCTCGACATGCGCGAAGGCACGGTCTGGCGACTGCTTCATCAGGCGCGCAATGCGCTGCGCGATGCACTCGGCGAGGCCGCGGCCACCAGGAGGGTTCCATGAGTTGCCCCTCGTCAGAGCTGCTGTCCCGCTTCGTCGCCGACGGCATCGATCCGGCGATCGCCGCTCACCTCGTCACGTGCGACATGTGCAGCGCCGAAGTCGAAGCGCACCGCGCTGTCTCGGACGACGTGAGCTTGCTGCCCGTCTACGAGCCGTCGCCAGAGCACGTGCGCGACGTACGCGCCGCTCTCCTCGCTGCAGCACGGATTCCTGCGCCTGCACCGGTCATCCCGATCGCATCGCGCCGCAACGTTGTCGTCGCGGGCGCGGTTCTCGCCGCCGCTGCCATTGCACTGCTCGTGGTCCGTCCGTTCGCAGCGCATCACGACGTCACCGCGGTCTATCGCAGCACGATCCATCCGCACGACGGTGCGCAGTTCATTCGCGTCGGTGGCTCGCCTGACGAGATCGTGCGCCTCACGCGCGGCACGATCACGGTCGAGGTCGCGACGCTCGAGGCCAGAGAGCGCTTCCGCGTGATCACCGATGACAGCGAAGTCGAGGTGCGCGGGACCGCGTTCGACGTGACCGCGTCCAACGATCATCTCTCCGCCGTTCACGTGCTCCACGGCAAGGTCGAGGTGCGCACCACCGGATCGCAGGCGGTGTTCCTCGGCGAGGGCGAGCGCTGGCAGCCGACGCTCGCACGTGCCGAGGACGTTCTACCGGGATCCGGCTCTGCGGCGCCGAGCTCACCCGACGTCGCCGCACCGACCACGCAGGTGACGGCCGTCGACGAGAGTGGGACCGAGCGCAACTTGGTCGCCTCCGAGACGACAACGCAGTTCCCCTCGCCGAAGCGCGCGCCGAAAGCGCCTACGACGAAGCACGCGGCGAAAGCGGTCGCTGTCGTGGAGGACAGCGCGAAGACGCCGAGCTCGTCACCGACGACCTCGAATGACAACAGTGCATCCGGCTCGAACGCCGCCGCCGCGACGCAGCAGATCGCAGCATCCGCGGTGGCCCCTTCGTCGACGCCAAAGCGTCCCAACGAGCTCGAGTTCGACAAGGGTTGGCAGGCGCTGAACGGCGGCAACTTCAACGGCGCGGCGACCGCGTTCGAGCAAGCAGCGAAGGCAGCCCCGAACGATCCGCTCGCCGAGGACGCGTGGTTCTGGCGCGCGAGCGCTCTGACGCGCGCGAAGTCCTCGTCGGCGACCGGTGCGCTCGATGCGTTCGTCTCTCGCTATCCGCACTCGCCGCGCGCGGGGGAAGCGTCAGCGATGCTCGGGTGG
The DNA here is from genome assembly GCA_036499725.1 of Kofleriaceae bacterium. Lineage (GTDB taxonomy): Bacteria > Myxococcota_A > Polyangia > Haliangiales > Haliangiaceae > JABFXX01. The sequence goes on along the minus strand of DASYDE010000041.1, from coordinate 6,290 downwards.
CTGCTGCTCGATCGCGATCCGGATCGCGCCGAGAAGCTGTTCTCCGCGGCGTCCAACGACCGCGTCGCGGCCGTGGCGGCGAGTGGCAAGAAGGGCCTCGCGGCCGTCGCGCAGAAGCGATCGAACGCGAAGTAACTACTGCGCGGGCGCGACGTCGACCGAGGCCGAGGATGCGATGCCATCGACGGACGCGTGCACGAGCGTGTGACCGGGCGCCATGCCGTGGACGCCATCGGGCGACACGCGCGCGACGATCGGGTCGTCGACCGTCCAGGTGACGAGGCTGGTCGCGTCGACGAGCTCGTCCGCCGTGTTGGTACCGAGCGCACTGACCGCGACCGTCGAGCCGAGCGTCGCGGTCACGTCGGGCGGCGAGAGCGTGAGGCTCGCGATCTGCGCAGGCGTGACGGTGGTGAGGATGTGGATGGCCGTCTCGCGGAACGCGAGGTGAATGGTCGTGGTGCCTTCTGCGAGCGCGGTCACTGCGGCGAAGCGGCCGTCCGGGGCGAAGGTGAGTCGGGCGATCGAGGGATCATCGACATCCAGCAGCCACGACGAGGCGGGGGCGCCGTTGGAGGGGATGGCCACGTCGCGGGTGAGACCGCGAGCCATCGCGAGCGGGGTTCCCTGGGTCCCCAGCAGGGAGTCCTCGACGCAACCCGTGGATAGCGCCGCGAAACCAGCGAACGCCAGGGCCGCTGCGAGGGGCAGGGCGAGCGCGGAGAGCTTGCGGGCGACGGGGTAGGCGGGGCTGACGGCACGAGCGTTCATAGGGCCTCCGAGAATTTCGATACGACGGCTGTGAGATCGGCGCGAGAAAACGGCGAATTCGGGCGCCAAATCGCTCCCGTGACGGCGCAAAAGGCCCTGACGCCCGCCTGGCGCGTCTGCAATACTTGGCGGACCGGGAGATGCCGACCGCGCGCCGTCATAGCCGGGGCAACCAGACACTGGTGGCCGCCGCGATCGCTGCGCTGTTGGTGCACGGCACCGTGCTCAGCAGTGTCGAGGCCTTCGGGTTGTCGTTCGGAGGCAGTGCCGGCTTCGCGGCAAAGGGACCAGCGGTCGCAGACGACGATCAACCGGAGCTGAAGACCTCGTGCAGCGGAGACGTGCTGCTCGCGACGAGTGCACGCGCCGCGATGTGCTTGGCACCCTGGCGCGGTGGCGATGTCTCCGAGTGCGAGAACGACGCGCAGATGTCGCTGTGGATGGATCTGTCGTCGTGTCAGGCGCACGACGATGCGATCGCGGCCTCGCCCATTTCGCTCGTGCCCGCGCGGCAGGCGGAGAAGCTCAAGCCGATCGATCCCGAGCCGCTGCTCGAGGAGTACAAGAAGCAGCTCGAGGAAGAGAAGAAGATCGAGGTTCCCAAGCCGCAGCCGCAGGTCGCGCAGCAGCAACCACCGCCGCCCCCACCCGCGCCGGCGCGCCCCCAGCAGGTCGTGGAGACGGCGAAGCCCGACTCCGAGAAGGCGCCCGAGAACGCGCGCTTCCTCAGCGAGCACGACATCACCGTCGAGAAGCAGAAGGTCGCGCGCGGTTCGGTGAACGAGCCGATGGTTGCGAAAAGCAAGGAAGAGGAGCTCACGGCCAAGAACAATCCCAAGGAAGCTTCGATGAAGGAGCTGCCGAAGGACGATCCGGGCAAGGAGACGAAAGCGCCTCCGATTCCCGGCAAGCTCGCGATGCGTGCGCCAGGTGCCGAAGCACCGAGCGACGCGCCGCAGGAACAGAAGACCAAGGGCTCGCAGTCGTCGGAGAAGGGTCCGCTCGTCGCCGACGGCTTCGTCCCGCGCAGGGGCGATGGCGCGATCGAACAAGAGAAGCGCGACCGTGGTGAGCAGCAGCGCGGTCAGAGCGGCGCCGGTGGTGGCTCTCCGCAGACGCCAAATCTCAAGCCGACCGACGAGGCGCTCGAGCGTGCGCTCGGCGGCGGTAGCGTCGATCATCTCGACGACGTGGAGAACGGCGATGAGACCGCCCTGTCGTCCAAGCGCTGGATCTACGCGTCGTTCTTCAACCGCATGAAGCGTCAGGTCGCGCAGAACTGGGACCCGGCGACGGTGTGGCGCCGCGCCGACCCCAACGGCACCACGTACGGTAGCAAGACGCGCGTGACCGAGGTCCGCGTCTCTCTGAACGCGTCAGGAGCGCTGACGAAGATCGTCGTCACCACCCCGTCGGGCGTCTCTGACCTCGACGAGGAAGCCGTGCGCTCGTTCCACGCAGCCGCGCCGTTCGTCAACCCGCCGGAAGGCCTGGTCAAGGACGGGTCGATCACGTTCGCGTTCTCGTTCTTCTTCGAGATCGGTGCGCCGCGGTCGTCGTGGCGCGTCGTTCGCTCGATGTAGATTCGGACGTGCCCGACCGGTACCGTTTCGTCATCGCAGCGATCGTTTCGATCGTCGTGCTGCTGATCGTTGCCGAGCCCGTCCTGCGCACGCCGTACGAAGACGGGTTCCCTCTGTCGACGTATCCGATGTTCGCGACGAAGCGCCCGACGAAGCTGACGATGGATTATCCGATCGGCATCACGGCGGAGAACGAGCGCGTGTTCTTGAAGCCCCGCATCATCGGCTCGGGCGAAGTGCTGCAGGCGCTCCAGATTGTGAGCCGCGCGCGCTCGATGGGGACACTGCCGCAGCTGTGCGAAACGATCGCCAAGCGCATCGCGCCACTGCCCGCGTACCACGACGTCGTCACGGTGAAGTTCGTGACCGGCACTGCCGATGCGGTCGAGTACCTCGTTCGCCACGAGCCCGCGAACGAGATCGAGCGCGCGCGGTGCCTCGTGCGCCGAGGTGCACCGTGAAGCGCATCGGTGATTGGTGGTTCGCGCCTGCGCCCGCGCAGCGTCTCGCCGCGATCCGGATCCTCGTCGGTACGTTCGCGTTCCTGTGGCTGACGACGCGCCTCCCCGAGTTCGTGCAGGTCGCGAAGCTCTCGTCACAGAACTGGGGCCCCACGGGTGTCACGCGCTTGATCGGGCCGCTGTCCCCCGGCGCCGTCTTCGGCCTCGGCGCCGCCACGTCGGTGCTGCTCGCCGCGTTCGTGCTCGGCATCGCCTATCGCGTCGTCGCGCCGCTCGCAGCTGTCGGCCTGATGCTTTCGCTGACGCATCGCAACTCGTGGGGAATGATCTTCCACACGGACAACCTGCTCGTCGTGCACATGTGCGTGCTCGCGATCGCGCCGGCGGGCGATGCGTTCGCGCTGTGGAAGAAGCCGGATCGCGCGCCGGTGACCGGCTACGGCTGGTGGTTGAAGCTGCTGCTCGCGGTGACGGTCGTGACGTACATCCTCGCGGGCATCGCCAAGCTGCGTCTCGCGGGCGTCGCGTGGCTCGATGGCGAGCAGCTCCGCAATCAGATCGCGGTCGACAATCTTCGCAAGGCACTGCTCGGCGACTCGATCGCGCCGCTCGCGACGCCGTTCCTGGATCACCCGTCCGGTTTCACGCTGTTTAGTGTGATGACGATCATCCTCGAGTGCGGCGCGTTCATGGCGCTGATCTCCCAGCGGGTCGGTCGGGTCTGGGCGCTGCTCGCCTGGGGCTTCCATGTCGGCGTCGTGGCGCTCATGAACATCTGGTTTCCTTATCCACTGTTGGGCCTCGCGTACTTGCCGCTGTTCCCGATGGAGCGGCCCGTCGGCTGGCTGATCGGCCGGGCAAAGTCAGCCCTGGAGAGGGTTCTCGGCAGGGCCGGGAATGTCCCGTCCCCCGAGACGGTTCGTTCCCCCGACGAATGACTCTTGCGCGCGTAACTACGGTTGTAGTAATGCTACGAAGGTCGTCGTAATCATGGCCCGCTCCGCACCGTCCCCCGACCTCACGACCGCCGAGCTGCGCGTCATGAAGGCGCTATGGGAAGTCGAGCACGGCACCGTCGCCGAAGTGCGTAGCGAGCTCGCGCGCCGCGGTCAGGACCTCGCGTATACGACGGTGATGACGCTCCTCGGCCGGTTGGCAGGGAAGGGCGCGGTCGCGGTCGATAAGTTGCGCGAGCCGTTCGTGTATCGGCCTGCGCATCGCCGCGAGAGCGTGTTGCGCGATCGCCTCCGCGAGTTCGTCAAAGAGGTCTTCGACGGCAAGGCGGGCTCGCTCGTGCTGAACCTTGTCGAGGACGAATCCCTCTCTCGCGACGAGCTGCGCGCGATCGAGAAGAAGATCGCCGAGGCAGAAAAGATCGAGAAGAAGGGCTCCAAGAGGTGACGCTCCTCTCTGCCGCCGTCGCCGCCAAGGCCGTCGCCGCATCCCTCGGGATGATGGCAGCCCAGGGCACCGCGCTCGCCGCCGTCGCGTGGGGCACCCTGCGCCTCGTCTCGCACCGCCGCGGCAACGCGCATCACGGCGTCGCGCCGGCGCTGCACGCCGCGATCTGGCTCGTCGTGCTCGTGAAGTTCGCGCTGCCGTGGGGCCCCGCGATGCCGTACTCGCTCTCGGATCTCCTCGACGCGATCGTGCACCACGGTGGCAAGGCCGGTGCGCTGCCGGCGCTCGATGGCTCGGCGAAGGTCGCGCTGTCTGCGATGAGCACGACGGCTGCGGTCGGCTGGCTCGCGCTCGCTGGCTTCTGGATCGCGGGAGCTGCGTTCGTCTTTACTCGCGCCGTTGTCGCCCATCGCGGCGCCGTTTCCGCCGCACGCTCTGGCGTCGCAGCTCCCCGCGCCGCGCAGGCGATGTTCGCCGAGCTCGCCGATGCCATGCGCGTTCGCCGCGCTCGGCTCGCCGTCGGCGATGCTACGACGGGCCCATTCGTCGTCGGCGTGCTCCGCCCCATCATTGTCGTTCCCCCGGCGCTCGTCGCCCACGATAGCGATCCCACGCTCCTGCGCGCCGCCTTGTTGCACGAGCTCGCTCACGTCCGCCGCGGCGACGCGATCGGTCGCGCCGTGCAGCTCGTGGCGTCGTCGTTGTTCTTCTTCTTCCCGCTCGTGCGGGCCATCGGGCGCAGCCTCGATCTTTCGCGCGAAGCCGCGTGCGACGCGTGGGCGCTCGAAACCGCTGCCGTCGCGCGCCCCACGTACGCGCGCCTGTTGCTGTCGATGGCGCGTCTGCGTACAGCCGCTGCGCCCAGCCTGGCGATGCCGCGCGCGCTCGACGCTCGCGTTGCGGCCGTCCTCGGTCCGCCCACCCGCGCGCGTCTCGGGGTGCTGCACTGGGTCGCCCTCGTCGGCTGGGTCGCGATCTCGCTGGGCGGTGCACGCTCTGCGGCGGCCCGTGGCCAGGCCGAGGTCTGCCACTACACGCCCAAGCTCGCCGAGCTGCTTTACGCGTCGTATCCCCAGGCCGACACCGACGGCGATGGACAGCTCTCCAAGGCCGAAGCGTGCGACCTTCAGGCCGAGGTCCGTCGCGCCGTTAGCGAACACCCCAAGGTCTCGGAGCTTTCCGAGCCCGCCGTATCCGAGTTACTTGCCGAACCGCTTTGTTGCAATGGCGGCCCGGCTGATGAGATGACGTGCAAATCCGAAGGAGCCGATCGATGAAGAACCTAGTCCTGCTCACGCTTGCTGCCTCTACCCTCGTTGCCTGCCAGTCCGACACCAAAGATCTCAACCGGAAGATGGATGAGATGCAGAAGGACATGCGCGAGATGAAGGCGATGATCGCCAAGGGCGGCGGCGGTGGCGCCGGTGCAGCGGCCAACCAGCGCCCGCAGCGCGCCGAGCCGGATCGCGCCAAGGTCTACGCGGTGCCCGTCGACGGCGACCCGATGAACGGCAACGCCGACGCGAAGGTCACGCTCGTCAAGGCATACGACTACGCGTGCCCGTACTGCGAGAAGGTCCGCGACACGATGGACCAGCTCAAGCAGAAGTACGGCAACGACATCCGTATCGTCTACAAGCAGCTCGTTGTCCACCCGCGCAACGCCATGGCCGGCGCGCTCGCGTTCTGCGCGGCGAACAAGCAGGGCAAGGCTCTTCAGATGGACACCGCGCTCTGGGACAAGGGCTTCAAGCAGCGCCAGTTCGACAACTCCGACGTCGCGGCCGCCGAGGCTGGCGGCAGCGCGGCGGCGCCCCCCGGTGGCGCGGCTGGCAAGTGCTGGGACGCGCCCGAGGGCTGCAAGAACGTCGTCGGCTTCGCGCAGGAGATTGGCCTCGACGTGAACAAGTTCAAGGCCGACATGAAGGGCGACTGCCAGCAGATCGTCCAGAAGGACATGGCGGACCTCCAGAAGTTCGCCGTCGCCGCGACGCCGTCGTTCTTCATCAACGGCCGCTTCCTCTCGGGCGCGATGCCGATCGAGAACTTCACGGCCCTCGTCGACGAGGAGCTC
>DASYDE010000040.1:0-206510 GCA_036499725.1 Kofleriaceae bacterium | reverse complement strand
GACTCGACGCCGAGGCTGACGAGCTCGATCCACCACCCGCCGCCTGACCGATCACGATCAGCAAGGCCGGTTCCGCCGATTCCCTCGACGAGCTTGCTCAGGAAGCGTTCGCTACGCCTCGACGAGCATGTTCATGCTCACTGTTCCCGCATAGACCAGAACGTGTCGATGCGGGTCAGCATCTCGGGGATGAGTGAAACGTCGACCTTCCTTCGGTGCTTGTGAAGGAACGCCTTCGCAAGTGCGCGGGCCTCTGCCCTCGACGTTGCTGCAGGGATCACTTCGAGCACGAGTCTGCGCACGAGATTGAACTGAGCGACACCGATATTCGGCGGTTCTACCGATTGTTCGAGAGCCACAGCCTGGTTTGCCCGCGCGTCGAGGATTCTGACGACATCACCGTGGTTGCTGAGGAGCTCGGCAAGCGGAGGTGACTCCCAAATTTCGAGTCCCGCTTCAGCAATTTTCGCGAAGCCAAATCGGGGGAACTGCCCGATGGCTCCGATGATGCGCTCACGAGCATCCGCCGGCGCATTGCGGCAGTCGGCCACGTGCCACATGGACCCGAGTAGGATGACGCCCAAACGTGCGCAATGCTGAAAGAGGTCGGCAACAACAGCCGGATCCGCTTTCCCGTCACCGATCATGATCAGGTCAGACGTGTCGAGGTAGAGGCGTAATCCATCCACGAAGCGATGCTAGTTGCTGGCCCTGACGCTGGCGATTGGTACGTAGCGCCTCGCGCCGAGGGAACAGTGTTGGGAGATGTCGAGGGGGGACCTTGGGATCACCGCGACCCAAGCCGTCCGCGAGCCACTAGAGTGGCCTCTAGGCCGACTCGTAAACAGATCAATCGGAGGACTGGGTTACGATGCGGGTAGTCGCATGCTCGAGCGGCGACGTATCGTTTGCGGCGCGAAGCGAGGCTCGATACCTTGATCCGATGAGGGCGTTGTTGATGGTGTCGATCTCCTTAGTCTCAGCGTTCGCGGAGGCAGCGCCAACCGACTGCGACAGTGTTGCCAATCACTTGATGCAGGTCGCGTCGGCTAGCGAACCTGGCTTGTCTCAGACGAGCGAGAACGCTAAGGCCGCCAAGGCAGACCTCATGAGCACATGTGAGACGCGTTGGGGCCAAGACGACAGGAGTTGCTTTCTCGGCGCCAAGACCACAGATGCCGTCACTCAGTGTGACGTAACGTCGCTCGACCGTCGAAAAGCCTCAAGTGGATGGGAAAGCCTAGCCGAGAAATCAGAGTGGGATACCGACCCGTCTTCGCTCTGCGACGCTCTGTCGACCGTTCCGAGTTCGACTCGTGACTACAGCAGCTGTTACAAGGCGTACGCGGACTACGCGTTTAATCAGCAGACGGTGTTCAGCTCAACACGCGGTGGACGACCGCTAAACAGCCAACTTGCTGCATTGAGTAGTCGATATGAACAGGCTACTGAGCAGTGCGTGAGTGCGCTCACGTCCGATCCGTACGTCGCCCTTGGATTCAATTCGGATCAGGCTTGCTCCGCCTTCGATAAGTTCATCGACGCTGACATGCTGGTGCTCAAATCGGGGCAGCTGCCAGAGATCAGCACGAAAGGCTTGCGCGCGAACGTCGACAACAACGTCAGGCTCAAGTCTCGGTGTGCGACCCTCCTTAAGGGAACACTCGCCAAGAACACGGCCGCGCGTCGAGCAGTTGCCGAGTCTATTCCTCTTGCGGTGATTCGAGACATACCGCCTTCGCTTAGACTCCCTGAGGAACGAGCACGGATGAAGCGGGAGGCTACGGCCTGTCAGCAAGAAGCATCGCGTCGGTTGTCTGAGCGTTCTACTTCCGTAGCCACGCGTTCGTTGCAATCGTTCCGTGAGATCGAACCGGAATATCTTCTGCCCGAAGAACGCCAACGGCTCGCGATCGAGGCAGCATCCGAAGCGACGACGAAGCCAAGCAAGCAAGCGGCGCCTCCGCCACCTACACGAAAGAGTTCACGGCCATCAAAGACTCCAGTGGCGAATCCGATCAAGGAAAGTGAGTGCGTCATGGCCGCTCGCGCACTAGCGAGGAAGCTCGACCATTGCGAGCTCCCCATTGGTAGTGGGCTTGAACTTTGCGCGCACGATCCTCAGCCGACGGCGAAACTTCAGGTGTTGTCCAAGGCCTCCTGCCGCGAACTTGAAGACTTCTTGGTTGACGCTATGAATCGCCAAGGCGACTGAGTGGCTGACGGTCGCTCGGCTTCTGCCGAAGCTCATTTGAACTCGGCTGCGAGCGGCAGCTCGATGGAGGAATGTATGGGATGGTTCGGAACCAAGACTGATCCAACACCGGCGATTTACGAAACGTCGATCTTAGGTATTTCCATCAAGGTCTACCCCGATCGCGTCGAATACCGTGACAGCTTCATGTCTCCGGCGCAGTCGATCCCGATCGATCAGATCGCGAGCATTCGACCGGCGGACATCCTGAACAAGCTGCGACTCGAAACTACGGGAGGTCGCGAGATCGTGTTGGTAACGGGGAGGAAGAAGGAAGTCGCAGACGCGATCTTCAAGGCGAAAAGTATGCGCTCACAGGGACCGCATTCCGGCGGCGTAAGCGTAGCGGACGAGCTTGAGAAGTTGGTGCGGCTTCGAAACCAAGGCGTTCTGACCGACGCGGAGTTCGAGTCGCAGAAGCGAAAGCTACTCGGCTAGGTTCGTGTCACCGACGTCAGGCAACTGTGAGGTGTTGAAGAAGACGCCATCAAATGAGCGTCGTCGAGTTGGCAGCATCATCTCGATGGTCGAAGTAAGGGAACGAGGTGTAGCGATGAGAAGGATTGTACTTGCGCTGTTCGTTCAGGGCGTGCTGGTAACAAGCGCATTCGCCGAAATTCCCGACGGTCGGTACGAGCTCACAGGTAAGCGAGAGGTCCTCGTGCCCGCGAGTCCCTCTTGCGGTAAGGCCAACTCGGCGAAGGTCGCGAAGGGCCCCCCTAGGCTGGAAATCGGCTTCGGCACTGGCTACGTCCTCCAAGGGAAGATGCTTACCTCGGTCGACCGTGAGTCCTACGATGATGGCGCCACGTCAGCCTTTCAGTGGGAACAAGGCCTTGATGGGTACGAAATTCAGATCACCGTGCGCCCAGATGGAACGTTAGAGGGGACATACGGAATTGGGCGCGTAAAAGACGGACAGCAAGTCTGCATCGACGGTGTTCGGTATTCAGCCGTCGCGTGGACGCCGCCGCCACCACTACCGCCACTTTTGCCAGAAGGCTGGACAGATCTGCCGACGCAAGGCGCCGCGCTTACCAATGAACTTAAGAAGTCTGCTTGGAAGTGCCTGGTGGAGCCGGGGATCGACGCAAAGACCTGCAAGAGCTGCCGAAGGAACTCTCTCCGTTTCCCATGCGTGGAAGTAACCGTCACCGACGGCGCAGAGCTCGGTACGCAAGAAGATGGAGTCCTCGACCATTTGTATATGGCCGCGTTCGACCTCTCCGCAAAAGGAGACGGGGGAAAGGCTGTCGATGATCTAATCGCGGAATGGGGCTCCCCCGCAGCGGTGGCTGGTTCGACGATTTGGGCTGCTTGCTGGCGACGACAGACATGGTCGACGGCCATATCTATGAGCGTGTTGAAAGGACCATCGCTTGGATCGTTTCGTCTGTTAGTCATGCCGGCTGCCTCGGATGCGTGCGCCACGACCGACAACACTGCGAATCAATTGCAGCAGTCGTCTCCATCAAGCTGTAGCGATCCGGTGACGGACTTTCGTTCCTCTGCTGACCATCTACGGCGTTGCGGAACGGGAGCTGCCGTCTACTACTTCGGGGGTAAGAACGGGCTTTACCGTACGCTCCTGACCTGTGAGAACTCGCAGTGTTCGTCGACTGCGTTCGTCGACACGGAGACCAGCGGTGCGAATAAGGTCATCAGCGATGGCGAATTCGCCGGCACGCTCGGCCAAGGCGAAGTTGTTCTGAGCCACGAACTCGAATCGGGTTTTGCACGGCCGGCTTCAATCACATCTCATTGGGCGTTCTCGGATGGAGGCCTAGTCGTCAGTGTGTCAGAGCAGTCGGACTTGCCTGATCGTCGAGGCAATTTTAAAATCTCCACCGTGAAATTCCACGGCACGTGGTTCGACTGCAGTGTCAACGCGATGTGCATGAGGCTCATGAAGCGCGTCCCTCAGCTCCTTCCGAAGCCCGTGCGTTCGGGAGCCTCGACGAGGTGACGTCGCGTTCGAACGTGTGAAGCAGTCAGGTCACGCAGAAGGGCGACGTGTTCGGTCACGCGAACGCTGTCGTGCCGCTCGACGATCTCGTTGCACGTCGTGCAGACAGACTTCTGAATCAGGCGTCCGTGGTCGCGAGCGTGAAGGGATACGCAGCGGCCTTCGGAGACTTTGTTTTTGAGGCCCTTGGTTGTCGCGTAGATCCGAACCGGGATCGTGAGCGGATGAAACGCGATGACGGCGGTCGCTACTGAACGTGCCGTCATAGATCAAGCGACCTTTCCGAGTCGAGCAGAGCCGGGATGCCTAAGCCGATTGCCGAAGCGACCGAGACTTCCTTTGATGGTCACGTCGAGCTGGCTGTTCTCGGAATAGTCGGCGGGCGCGACGAAGTGAACTCGGTCTTCAGCGATCAGGCTGTGGACCCGCTTCTGGAGCTCGAGTCGCTCCCATTTCTTGGGATCGAACACGGCTACCGAGTGACCGCCTTGATGGCGCACCATCTTCATTGCCGGGATGTCGGTCTCTCCGTCGCCAACGAAGATCATGCGTTCGAAGGGGACTGGGCGCTCGTCCATCGGAACCCACCTGTTGATCGCCTCGTTGTCGTACGTCGTGTCGATGCCCTTGTTGATACGGAACAGGAATTGCGTCTTCGTCGTGTAGTTGACGGCGACGCCCGGCCAGACCGCTTCATCGTTCTCGTCGTAGATGAATCGCGAGGCAAAAACGCGCTTGAACTGTCCGTAGATCGTGCAGCCCTGGATCATCTCCTCGATGCCGGACGAGATGATGTAGTGCTCGAGATCGAGTTGCTGCGACCGGGCGTAGGCGTTGATGCGATTGAACCAGCTCTCGACGCCAGCGAACAACGGCGTTGCGCGGCCGTGTTCGATCATGGCGGTGCGCGTGACGGCGACGTTCTTCGCGCGGGCGACCTCGAGCATCCGCCACATGTAGACGAGGATCTCGTCTGCATCGTGCTCCTCCGCTTGCTCCTTCACGCCCTTCCAGAACTCGCACTTCTCGATGCCGAGTCTGGGGATGAAGCTGTGCTCCTGGATGTTTCCCTCCGCCAGAGTGCCGTCGAAGTCGTACACGATCGCTGCAGTCCGATTAGTCATCGCGCTCCCCGTGAGCACCTAGATCTAGCGGTCGGGCCTGACAACGAGACCTGTCCGGGAGCGCGTACTCGATTTGGTAAAACGCCTCGAATCGGCACTCCCGTTGGGGTTCCTGAGGGTTACTGAACAGCCGGACAGGCTGTCATATCGATCAGTTAGCCTCCTTATAGATGAAGGCGGCCATCGGTGAGTCCGACCAGCAAGAAGCGACGGTCTTCGTACCGTCCGAAGAGTGGATCGATGCGTTCGAACGGCAGTCGAGCGCGAAGGGATTTGAGGAACGACTGAAACGATTCGCCCGCATGCGGGCAAACATGGTGGCGCGATCAGGTCGGCGGGTGGATGAGCTGTACACCCGCGAGCTCGTGCAGGACGCGCTGGACGACACGCTCGAAGGAATCCTGTCGTGGGATCCCGAGCGCGTCACACTCGACAAGCATCTGATGGACTCGATCCGCTCGCGGACGCGTCATGACTTCGTTCACGCAACGCGGTTTCCGCACGCCAGCTTCGATGTCAACGATGCTCCACGGTCACAGGTCGTCGAGGTGGAACGAGCGCTAGCTGCGGCCAATGATGACGCGCATCACGCGAGGGTCGTCTCTGCCGCGCAGCGGACCGTGAGCGAGTTGCGTGGTCTGGCGGCGAGCGACGCGGACGTCTTGCGATTGCTCGATGCGTTCGAAGCGGAGGCCACGAAGAAGGTCGACGTACTTCGAATCTCAGGAATGACCTCCAAACGGTACGAAGCGGCACGGAAACGAATGCAGCGCCTCGTGCTCCAACTCTCGGCTGAAACGCGCGACGCTATTCGCGCCTGAGGATGATCATGACGAACCCCAACGACAAGAACATCGACATCCTCGACGCGGTCTACAACGACGCCGCGCTCGTCGAAGCGGAGTCGGGCAAGAGCACGCCGGAGGACCAGCGCTGGGCACGCGACGTGCGCAGCTCGGTACAGGCGCGTCTGGCAGAGATGCGTCGCAACCTGACGCCGGCGACGGAAGCGCCGAAGAAAGCGAAGCCGATCCGTCCTTCACTGCTCGCGGTGGGCCGTGATGCGTTGCTTGAGAAGCTGACGCAACTGACGACCACGATGGGAGGCGGCGTGCAGTACGCACATCGGCATCTCGGCGGTCTCAGTGATGACGACCTGCGACGACTGATCGATACGCTCGACACCAACACGAACGACGCGGATTAGGTCATGCGAGGGGAGGGGCTACGTGACGCGCAGCGATGCGCGAAGGGACTGCTGCATCGTTTTGGCGTGCGAGAAGCGGGACACATTCGGATCGAAGCGTTCGCCGCTCGGCTGGGCGCCGAGATCCAAGAGACCGCGCTTGATGGGGCCGCCGCGCAGCTCGTACGTCACGGCAAGCGCGCGATCATCTATGTGGCGGAGCGGATCACCGATCCCGCCGCGCGTCGCTTCAGCATCGCGCACGAGTTGGGCCATCTCGCGCTAGAGCATCCGTCGATGCCTCCACACGAGTTGAGCGGTCGCTACTCGCTGGTCGCATCTGTGGACGAAGGTCGCCGAGACTACGAAGCGGAGGCGAATGCATTCGCAGCGGAGATGTTGATGCCGACCGCGTTGCTGACCAAGACGTGTGAGGTATCGCCTGTAGACCTTGCCGTCCCGCGCCAGATCGCGCGCGAGTACAACGTCTCGATCCTCGCAAGTGCGCGCCGCTTCACGGAGCTTGCGAGCGAACGGTGCGCCGCGGTGTTCTCGGTTGATCGCGAGGTGAAGTGGGTCGCGCCCAGTGCGACGTTCATGCACGAGATCCCGCGCGGCAAGCGCGTGGATACGAGCTCGCTCGCCTGGGACTACTTTGCGCGCGGATCGATCCCGGATGAGCCGCAGCCGGTGCCAGCGGATGCGTGGTTCGACACCGCAACCGACGTGGACATCATCGAGCACTCGATCTACTCGAGCGAGCTACGGACCGTGCTGACCATGTTGTGGGTTCCGGAATGCGCTGCGCCACGGCTCGGCTGGTCCGAGAAGTAAGTTCGGACCATCTCGGGACGAGTGTTTCGAACGCGCAACGCGACCAACGCCGAGGACGCTGCTCTCCTGCACATTCATGGCGCGGCCAAATCCCCGCGGTAAGTACGCGGGCATGTTGGTGCCAAGTCTGTAGCGAGTTCGAACTAGCTCGAACTAGCTCACGATGTCATCTACCTCCTACGCGACCACCACACGAGCAGGTCGGCGGCGAAGCTCGCGATGACGTTGAGGCCGACGGCCAACACTTGGTCGTTCATCAGGTGCGGCGCGAGATGCGTGGCGGTAGCCATCACAGAGCTGATGAACGCCATCCTGAAGCCGGGCTTCGACGTCACCGTGCGGAGGTGGCGAACAACGAGGCCGGACTTCTGGGATTTCTGGAGTTTGTTGTTCATAACGATGTCCTCAAGGCGCACCCCTCCCAGCCCATCGCGGGACCGCGACACGGTGGAACAGGGTCTAGTTGTTGCGCTGGTCTGATCGCCAGCGGAGAAGGGGGACGGTTAGGTGGAGGGGGAGATGCGAACTAGGTTGGAGGGAGGCGAGCTAGGCGAAAACAATTCGTGGTTGAGAGGGAGGGGACTTGGTGGACTGGAGGGGCGACGAGTCTCGTGGTGTTGCGAAAGAGCGGAAAACAAACAGGGCTCGTCCTCGGTGAAGGTGATGTTGTTGAACTTCTCGGCTGGGGGCGATTACTCGGTCGCCGTCGTGATGATCGGATTCCGGAACTCGGAAAGCATTCCTGGTCGTCGTCGGTGAAGGGCATCGTGTTGAGGTTCGTAGCCAGGGTCGATTACTCGGTCGCTGGGGGGCGGGGCTGGTCCATGGCGGTCATCGTCTCGGGCTTCTCGATATGGGTCGATTTGCTTGTGGTCGCGCGATCGAGTCCGATCACGGCCACGCGTCGCTTGTCAAACGCAGCATCGGATCGCGCCATGCGGTGGTCGAACTGGCGGATCCGCGGCACCTTGAAACTGCGCGGTGAGTCGTCGTGAGAGGCACGACACACCTCAGGATCACGGTTCGACTCAGTGGTCAACCTGAAGTCTTTTGATGCGGTGTTTCCGTCGGAGATGGGCGGCATGTGGTGGAGGTTGAGCGAAGGGAGCTGATGGGTCGATTTGCTCGATTCGTCGTCCACGACGTCTGTGATCACGACGCGCGAGCGCATGTCAAACGAGCCTCCGCTCGAGGCGCCGCGCGGTCGATTTCGTATCCACACGAGCGATGCTGCGGGGCCTCGCGCGATGGGTCGATTTGTCGGAGTGGTCTGGGGGGCACCGACTCATCGTGGACTGCGGCAAAGCCCGGGGCGATTTCGGGGTATCGCGCAATCCTCCGATCGTTGAAGGCCAAGGGCAGGTTCCACGTACGAGCCCTAAGTCGCTGCCTCGACTGAAGATCCGGACCGGGATCTCTCAAAATGTTCTGGGGCCGCGTCTGCGAACGGTCCGTGACCGCCGGTAACAGGCAGGAGGTCACGGAGAAATGTCGGAGCTAGCTTTCAACATCAGCGGCGAGCCGTTCGAGCTGCCTGCGGGCGCATCGGGATGGCGGGTACGCCGCCTGAAGCAGAAGGGGGCGCCCGAGGTCGTGTACGGCCGCGATGGGACGCCGCTCGTGATTCCGCTCGATGCGGACCAAGACGAGCTGCGCGCAGAGGCGGGTGCTGCTGGTCGCTATCGGCTCGATCCGATCGACGAAGCGCAGCGCCCGATCCCGAACGCGCAAGCCGCGTACGTCTACGTCCACCCAAGCGCGCAACCGAGTGGCCCCGCGCCGAGCGCTGGGCTGCCGCCCACCACCGATAGCGTGGTGATCGAGGCGATGCGCATGAACGCCGAGATGGCGCGCTCGATCATCGATCGGTTCCCGCAGATGCTCGAGTCCGCGGCCACACTGCTGCGCGCCGCGGATGGCGCTGGGCTTCCCTCGCGCGAACCGCGCGCTACGGAGGAGCAAGATGAGGAGGAAGGTGAGGCGGATGTGCCCGCCGGCTTCGATCTCAACGCGCTCGTTGCGCAGCTCGTGCCAATGCTCGCGATGGCTTTCACCAAAGGCAAAGTGAAGATGCCGGACCTCGCGTCCGCGCTGGATTGGCGTCAGGCATCGCCCAAGGAAGCGAAGGTCATCGGGACAGCAGGCGCGAGCTCGCCGGATCAGGAGGAGACCGATGCCCTGCCGCCGATCGATCCGCAGACGATGGCGCACTTCATCGCGATCCAATCCGCGCTCAAGCCGGAGGAAGCGGCGATGGCACGTGAGGTCGCCGGCAACCTCGGCACGGCGGAGCTGAACTCGTGGTTCGAGGAGCTGAAGAAGCTCACGGTCCCGCAAGCTGTTCAGAAGATCCGCGTGCTGATCACAGGGAACACGGAGGCCGTGTCGTGATTGGCCTGCCGTTCAACGATCTGATGTGCCTCGGCTCGATCACTGAAGTGGTGGCCGAGCTGGCGGCGAACCGCGATGAGGTGATCGCAGAGATCGCCGCGAAGCATTCAACGACCGACAGCTTGGCGGCATGGATCCGCGGGCTCCCCCAGCGAGACGATGAAGGAGACAAGGCGGATGGTCCCAAGGTGGACGAGTGCAAGCCGCCACAACGGCTTCGCATTCCCGCTGATGATCCGAACTGTGTGGAACGCGCCGCGCTCTACCTCGCGGTGGCCGAGCTGATCGATCCGCGTCCGGTGCGTCAGCTCGCGACGCTCGACACGCCGATCGGACTTCACACGTTCCCGGTGGAGAACGGTGCGCCCGTCATTCTCGATCCCAACGTGCCGCGCAATGCGCTGATCGGAGGACTGCAACTCGCGCAGGAACCTGAGCCGATCGATGCACGAGATGCGATCGAGTGGACGGCGCGCCTGGCGGAGGCTGGCGCAGCTGACGTTCGCAATGGTCCGAGCCGCGTGCGCCGAGCGCGCAACGCGATCATGAACCTTGTCGAAGACGGAGCTGCGCCGGCCTCGCCGGAGGTGGTGGAGGTGATCGGATGGATGCTTGCACTCGCCGAGCGTGCAGCTCGTCGGTACGGACCGCGTGCGATGGCAGTGGTTCGTACGACGGCGCAAGCAGTCGCAGACTTGGCAGATGAAGCGGTCGCGCGAACGCAGCGCAACCTCGCGCTCGAGATC
Source organism: Kofleriaceae bacterium (assembly GCA_036499725.1). Lineage (GTDB taxonomy): Bacteria > Myxococcota_A > Polyangia > Haliangiales > Haliangiaceae > JABFXX01. Next base: position 196,009 of record DASYDE010000040.1, on the reverse strand, counting down.
GGGGAGTTCAAGATTCGTCCCGCGCCGTGGGCCTCTGCTCTCGCAAGCGTTGCTGGCAACGTTGGACTCAACGTCGGCGCGGCCGCACTTCGCTACAAGCTCGGAACGCTAGGCATCGGTGCGGACATGTTCGGACTGGTCGAGGAAGAGCTGAACCGCGAAGGCATGACGATGGGCCCGCTCGCGAAGCCGCCGAAGCTCGCCATGTTCGGCGGCAACTCGACGCGAGCCGCCTGAGCAATTCGATTTGCCGTCGCGCATTGGGCGCGAAGGCGACCATTTTCGCTCGCCGCGAGGTGAGCAGGGCAGGCGTCGCCTGTCCGGAGGAGAGCTACGTGAAGAAACCGAAGAAGAAGGCTGCAACCCTGCCGAAGGTCAGCGACGCGCTCGATTGGGCGCCGCTGTTCGAAGCTTTCAAGGAAGCGTTCGAGTGGGCGCTCGACGTCGCGAAGGGACTCGCGCGCGACTACCCCGAGGAGGTCGAAGCCGTGGAGCGCGTGCGTTCGTTCATGCGCCAGTACATCGCGGGCGACGTCCTCGACATTCCCGTGAACGACGTACTCCTCACGTTCGCGCTGATCATCGGCGCGATCGAGCGCGACCTCGGTCCGGTCGCGACGCTGGGACCGTGGTTCGCGCCGACGATGCGCTTTCCTGGCGCGAACGAGTTCTGGGAGCGCGGGCTTCCGATGCGCGTCTCGAACGAGCTCCGGTACCGCCGCGTCGCTCCGTTTCACTTCGCTAACACCTAGGAGGGATCGTGAAGAAGAAGCACAAACATCGCAGCAAGCCTCGGAATGCGGCGCCGCCGCGTCCCGATGCTCGCAACGTCACTCCTCGAGCACCGCGTCAGGCAAAGTCGGAAGACGAAACGTCGACGCATCGACTCGGCTACACCGCGGCCGGTGCGGCGGGTACGGCACTGCTCGGGTCCTTCCTGGCTCGCCAAGGTTGGGCGCCGAAGACAATCGCGGGTGCACTCGCAGCCGTGGGCGCGGGCCTCGCGTGGAAGGGAGATAGCTCGACGGTGAAGAGTGTCGGCGCGGGCACGATGTCCGCTGCCGGGAGTCAGCTCGCGTTGATGCTGATCGACGATCGCGAGAAGGCGACGGTGCCGGTGGTTAAGAAGCCGGCGAACGCCGACGACCTTCCGCCGGGCGCACTCGAGGCGGCGTTCGAGCGAGCTCGCGAGCGACTCGCGCTGGCGTCATCCGAACAGGAGATGGCGGCCTAACCAGGGAAACGGAATCGGGGGTCGGGGTCGGGTGATCGGCAGGTCGCGCGACCCACGAAGGAGAACCAATGGAAGAAGAGTACGCAGATGTCTACTACGTCGATTCGCGCAACGCCGTGTCGCGTGATCACCGCGCTCAACCCTCCCGCACGGGTGGAATGAGCGGGTGGCTACGCCCGCGTCCCGTTGCGCAGCCGACGACTCGAACGGTGTACCTGCCGGCACCGGCTCCCGCGCCGACGCCGATCAACAGCACGGCTGCGATGCTGCTCGGTAAGCTCACGACGGGACAGATCATCGAGATGATCGCGCAGGGCTTCGCGGCCCTGCAGGCGCTGCCGGGTGCACCGGTGACGACTCGCGATGTCGAGACCGACGTCGCGAACATGATCCTGTATCAGGGCGCACTCGCTGCTCACGCCAAGCGTGACGAGCAGGTGCGCACTCTCGGCAACCTCGTCGCCCGCCTCGTGGGCTGAAGGAGCACGCAATGGCAACGCCTCCCTACGTCGGTGCGAACCAGTCGCAAGTTGGAACTAGCGACGGATGGATCGCGAAGCTCGGATCGTTCTTCGGCGGTGGCAGTACGCCCGCCTACAACGGCACGGGGCAACCCGCGCCGCAGGCCGTAGTCTCTATGCGCGGCGCTACCACGCCGTCGTATGGATCACCTGCACCGGCGGCGACGCCGGACGTCGATGAAGAGACACCGGACGACACCGAGTCGTCTGTATGTGGCAGCGACTGCGCTGTCGATCCGGCCCAGCTTGCCGCTGGGAAGATCGCGATCGTGATTCCTCGAGAGCGTCTCGGTCCTTGCAACGAGTGATCTGTCTGAAGGCCTCGCTCTAGCACTCAACAACTAACCGGGTTCGCGACCTTTCGGTCGCTCGACCCCGGCCCCCGATTCTCCTCCCTCCTCATAGGAGATCTATGTCTGACGAAATCAACAACTGGCTCAACGCTTATCTCGTTTTGCGCGAGGTCGCGATCGAGTCGCGTGGCATCGACGAGATCGACGTCGGTGCCGACGTCGCGCCACGATGGCCGCGCACGACCGGCGCGGATGTCATCGCGATCGCAGCTTTCATCGATCCATTCGTTCGTGCGCAACCGCTTCGCTTTGGCGGCCAAGGACTCGCTCGTCGCTGGCGCGTCTGCATTGATGGGCTCGCGAACAACGCACTCGTGACGCCGTCGCGCGAGTACACCGACAACCGAGCGTTCTGGACAACGCTGCCCGCGATGTTCGTCTACCTGCACGCGCAGGGTGCCGAGCTGCCCGACGAGTCCACGTGGGATGCGTTGTTCTCGGTGCTCGAAGACAACGAGCATCGCAACGCTGGCCCGTCGGGCGACGGACCGTTCCAACACTTCGACGGCATCAAGACGTTCGACGACCTCTACATCGCGCAGTTCAAGTACCTGCGTGACGCGCGCGGCTCCGACATCAGGGACCAAGAAGCCGGCATGACCGGTGGCACCACGACGATTCCGCGGACGACTAACGCCGACGTCATTGCGCTCGTCGACTACTGGTCGAAGCAGCTCGCGAACGCGCGGGAGATCATGGGCGCTGCTGGCGTCGTCGCGAAATGGAAGGCGGCTACGGACGACGTGCAGCGGATCGCGCGGCAAGGAGATCCGAATGCGGTCTACACGAAGAACAACGGCTTCTGGCGTGCTCTGAAGACGACGGCGATTCACGTCGCGCTCGCAGATGAAGCGCCGACGATGTGGGACCTGGCGTTCTCGTCGATCAAGGACAGCGTCACGCACCTGCCGGAGAACCTGGCGACGGGTGCGAGTGTCGTCGCGTCAGCTGCGGGCGACGTCGCGCAAAGCATCGGCAAGGTCGCGAACGAAGCAGGGAAGGGGCTGTTCTCGGGTTTCGGTACGCCATTGCTCGTTGGCGCAGGCTTGGTTGGCCTGCTGCTCATCTCGCGCGGCGGCCGAAGGGCGGAGGCGTAACGTGAGCCTCCTGCCGTGGCTTTTCGCCGGTGGCGCGTTTGCGTCGTGGGTCCTTGGTCGCGAGTCGAAGGTGCGTCGCAACACGACGGCGCTTGCCGGGAATTGGGTGTGGCCGATTGCGTCGTGGAAAGGGCGGTCGCCCGTTGTCTCTGATGGCTTCAACTCGCCGCGAGCTGGGTTTGCTCGTCACGGTGCGGTCGACATCATGTTCCGACGCCTGCCTGCGGACTCGTTCGCCGCGGGGACCCCGAATGGAACCAAGATGTTCGTGATGCCCGACGGCATCCCGGTGCTCGCGGCCTCGGACGGTGTCGTGTGGTCAGCGATGCAGACGACTCGCGGCTTCGCGGTCGTGATCGATCATGGGCCCAGGAAGGTCGCAACCTTCTATCAGCACCTCGAGACGATGTCGGTGACTCCGACCGCACGCGGTGCGTCGAAGCAATCGGTGCGCGCGGGCGACACCATTGGGACGGTGGGCGGTGATCCGACCGTGCCGCCGAAGCTCAAGCATCTTCATTTCGAAGTCTGGCTCGGTGGCCCGTCCGACGCGATCGATCCAGAACCGCTGCTCGGCGGATGGCCGGTCCTCGTCGATCCTCGGGATGCACCAGTTCCGCGCAACGCGAGCTCGTATCGGCTCATCGGCGCGCCCGGTGAGGCGTACCCGCAGTGGATTCGCGCGTTGAAGGATCGTGCTGGCGTCTACATCATCCGTGACGCGGAGACGCACGAGACGTTGTACGTCGGCTCGTCGACGGGGCGCTTGTACGACACGCTCACGCGGCACTTCCAACAGTGGCGACGCTACAAGGGGTTCTGGAAGGGGCAATACGCCGAAGGGCACGATCCAGGGCTGACGTATCCACGCGCGAGCGTTGAAGTCGGAGTTCGGATCACGCGGCCCGATCGCGCACTCGACGAGGAGTCGCGTCTCATCGCGAAACTGCGCCCACGCGACAACCTGATCGGTCAACCGGCCGACGTCTCCGGCGACGAAGTGCCGTTCTGAGAATCACGATGCATTCCAAAGCCAACACTCAAGTCCGTTACACTCTGAAGCCCGACGCAATGCCGCGTATCGGCGCGTCGTGGATCTGGCCGCTCCCGTATGCGTTCGGGAACCCGACCGTGATTCGCACCGTCGACGACGAGCGCTGCGGTGTCGACCTCGGATATGAGCGACCGCTGCCCGAGCCGATCTTCCTGCCGGTGTACGCCGTGCAGGCAGGGGAAGTGAGCTTCGCTGGGGAGACCGACACCGGCTACGGAGCGAGCATCGACCACGGCAAGTGGTGCACGCACTACGGACACATGAAGCAGATGTTCGTGACGAGAAATCTCGGTCGCGTCCGTCGTCGCGCGCGGGTGCGTGCGGGCGACGTGATCGGCTACGCGTCAGAGCATCCGGTACATCTCCGCTTCGAGTTGTGGCAGCGAGCTGTCACCGGCGGATTCAAAGCGGTTCATCCGGCTGCGCATCTCGCGAGTTGGCTCGTGATGCCCACTCTCTCAACTGCAACACCGTCGGCCGCGACGGCCAACTCGGAGGCTGCCTAGATGGAGAAGCTACTCGAAGACATCCGCGCGGCGATGGTCGCCGACGCGGCTGATGATGTGCGTGCTCGCGGTGCGTTCGCGTGTCGAACGATCTTGGCGGCACTCGAGGCAAGGGCGGACGAGCCAATGGCGGCGACGGTTGTGCCGCCGAACCCGGTCGCCTCGATCGTGAGCGTGCTGCAAGGCGTTCCCGCGGAGCAGCTGCTCGATATGGCGATCACTCGCCTGAAGGCCGCGTTGCCGCCGGGTGCGACGACACCTCCGGTTGCGCCGGTGCGGTTTCAGATGCTCTCGCTGCCGCCGACGAAAGGACGCCAGTGAATCCGCCGATTCGGAGTACTGATGCGTCGCGTGCCGTGCGGCCGTGGCCGAAGTTCATGACCGCGCGCGTGGCCGCTGACTACAGCGATACGTCAAGGTGGACGGTGCGCCGCAACGTGGCACCGTGCGGCAAACGCGGGCGATCGCACGTCTACGCAATCGAGGCCGTCGAAGTGTGGATGCGCGGAACAAGTTTAGTCCGCGGACGTTCTTAGATCCGATGTCGGCCGTCGCTTGCTGCTCTCCCGACGCGGTGGGAGCGTAGTGATGCCGAGCGGCGGGAGATTGCAATGAGCAAAGAGAAGAAGACCCTCCGAGTAGAGTGGGTGCGTCGGTGGCGCGACGACGTCGCAGCCGATCCGGAACTTCCGGGGGTGTGGCGGCGCCGCGACCGCGGATTTCATGTCCGCGGTCGCGTCACTGACCCTCGCACCGGCAAGTTCCGCGAGGTCAACCGCGAGTTGCCCAACGTACGCATCGCGCGCGAGGCGTTCTCGTGGCTCCAAACGGAGCTCGATCGCATCCGCGCGGGCGTCTTGCCAGATGCGCCGTCGGAGACGCCGCGCTTCGGCGAATACGCGCAGACCGTACTCGAGCGAAAGCTCGGACTCGGCAGGATTCGCGCGGCCTCCGGCAGGCTCAAATGGGAAGCGATCCTCGAACACCATCTCGTCCCTGCCTTCGGGCCGATCTTCGTCAACCGGATCACCGCTGCTGATGTGAAGGCGTGGCAGGCGAAGGTCGCCACGAAGATCAAAGCTAGCGAGATGGCGCCGGCCACGGGAAACACGATCCTCGCGGTGCTGCGGCAGATCACTGACGAGGCCGTTGACGACTTCGATATGCGCGATCCCCTTCGGGGGATCGACTCGTTCGATACGCGCGAACACTCGACGTACACTGAGGAAGAACCGAACTCTCTGCCGCCGGAACAGGTCCCGGAGTTCCTTAGCGCGATGCGCCAGGACTTCCCGGACCACTATGCCTTTACGTTCCTAGGCATCACGACGGGCCTACGTCCCTCGTCGCTGCGTCCGCTTCGTCGCTCTGGTCCGTCGTCGGATATCAAGTGGGGCGAAGGACTGCTCATCATCCGCCGCTCGCAGACGCACGGCGACGAGGTGATGGAAACGACCAAGACGGATCTACATCAACGTCTGACACTGCCGCCGGAGTTGCTCGATGTTCTTCGTTGGCACGTCGACGAGGTGCTCGTCACGCCGAAGATGCGTTTCAGTGAGCTTCTGTTTCCGTCGGTGATTGGCAGCTTTCGAGCGCGCTCGTGTCTCGACAAACCGTTCGCTGCCGTCGCGAAGAAGATCAAGCTCGGCTTTCGATTCACTCCCCGCGGACTGCGCCGCACCTATCAAGATCTTGCACGCGCCGCTGGCGTTCACGACGCTGTGACCCGTGCAATCTCGGGACATGCGACCGCGACCATGCAGCTGCACTACTCGACCGCACGCGGTGGGGAAGTGCGCGACGCACTCGCAAAGGTCGCCAGCATCGCTACAGGCGCCGATGTGATCGATATTCGTCGCGGACAGACATAGGACGGTTGGCGATAAACGCAGTCCGTCCCAGAACGCAGTTCCGAGGACGCTACCCGTGAACTATCCGAAACCGGCCCGCCGCCCGATATGGTGGTGCGTGGGGAACGAGACGGACGGGGGGCGAGATGCATCGTGGTCGAGTTGTCGTCGACCGCTTTTGCCACAGCGACGATCATGAGTGTGCAGCAAAGCCAGCCGCGGATCCGCAAGGTCCTTAAACACATCCTGCTCGATCTTCTGTCGAGACATCCCGATGGAGTCGGAACGCAGCTCGCGTACAGGCTGATAGAGCAGGGCTACCGGTTTCCCACTTCCTGGTATCGCCCGATGCCGACTACTCGGGGCTACAGCGATCTAAAGACGCGCGGGGTCACTGAATGGGAAGCACTCGGACCGGATGCGCTCAGAGAGTTGATCGACACGGAACCGAACTGGAGGAACAACCTCCGACACGAGCGTCGGGACTTCAAAGACGCTGGTTGGCTTGATCCAATCAGTGATCGTGGAATGTGGCGTCTCTCAGCACTCGGGACCGAAGCGGCACACTCGAAGGATCTCCACGAACTCACGGTCGAAGAACGGGCCATCGTGTACCAGCAGGCATACCTCGACCAAATCGCGCACCAAGTCGATGGCGAGCTAGGTGACAAGTCGAAAGTAACGATCGAGAGAACACTACGTTCGGTAGTGCTGCGCCGCGGTCAACCGGCGTTTCGGAATGCGTTGCTTGAAGCCTACGAAGGAACGTGCGCGATCTCATCTTGCGACGCGATTGCTGCACTAGAGGCTGCGCACGTCATTCCTGTCGCTCTTCGAGGCGAGACGGCGTGTTCCAACGGCCTCCTACTTCGCGCGGATCTGCACACACTTTTCGACCTCGATCTCCTTGGAATCGAGCCTTCGAACAGAAGTGTCGTTCTTGCGGCCTCGCTGTCAAACACGAGCTACCGGGAACTTGTCGGTGTTCGTCTTCGGGCCCCGGTCCACGCTGAACCGCCGAGAGACAACGCACTCCAAGTTCGATGGGCAATGTTCCTCGCGCGCGAGTCCGGACGTTGAATCTCGCCTACCGGCCAGGCCTCCAAACCGCGGCTATCCGTGTGTTCAGTGCATGCTGCGGTCGCGCAGTAGCATAAGAATCTCGCCGCAACGCATCCCGTCGGGCTGAAAGCCGGCCTCAAAGATGTCGACGTCAGCATCCCCCGCTACGATGGTGACGTGGCGAAGTTCACGGTGGATACCCACTTGTTCCGAGAGCTTGGAGAACTCTTGGTGGGGCGCGATTCAACCGCATTGGTCGAGCTGATCAAGAACGCGTACGACGCTGACGCTACAAAGCTCTCGGTTTACGGCCAGCACCTTGGAACTAAGGGCCGCGGACTGATCCGACTCGTCGATGACGGCGTGGGGATGAACCGGACGGACTTCGAGCAAGGCTTTCTTCGTGTGGCTTCGCGAAGAAAAGAGGAGGGTGCTCGACGTTCGACCGTCTACGAGCGCCGCTTCACCGGCGCAAAAGGCATCGGTCGTCTGGCCGCGCACAAGCTGGCTAGCAACGTTGAGGTGACCTCGTTCGCGTTAGACGATCGGGGACGTACGTCACTGGAAGGCATAAACGCGAGGATCGATTGGGACGCGATCGAGCTGAAGCAGACCCTCGAGGACCTAGAGGCTGATGACAAGGCGGTCTCGCTGAATGATTTCAAGGCCGCCGGAAAACCGAAGCACGGAACGACTATCAACCTTCGAAAGCTTCGAAAGGCCTGGGGCAAGCAGGACCTCGGCCTTTTCTTCTCGGAGGTCCAGGGGTTCGAGCCTCCGGGGGTCCTCATCAGCGGACTGCCTAAGCTTGTCGTTCCCTCTCCACCTCTCTTCGGAGAGGCGACTGTGCGCGATTCGAAGAAGAAAGATCCGGGCTTCACAGTCGAACTACTCGGTGACTTTGCGAGCGGAGATTCGTACTGGGACACCCTGGCTGCTTCCTGCTCCTGGGTCCTTGAGATCGACGCGTCGACGAAAAAGGTTCGATATTCGGTGGCTCCCACGCGCCACACGCTCGATGAGTTTCCTGATGCGAAGCCTGACAAGTTTACCGACGACCATCCAGCTCCGAAGCTCGGCCCGTTCTTTCAGGCTCGAGTCTTGATTCGATACGGGCGACTTGCGGTCAAGCAATCGCAGGTTCAGTGGGCGAAGTCGTCTTCTGGCATCCGCGTCTACATGGAAGGCTTCCGGGTGCCTCCCTACGGCGAGTCGAAGAACGATTGGCTCAGTCTCGATTTCGACTACACACGACGCAACAGCGTCGATACTGACGACGTTGGAGACAAGGAAGGCCTCCTAGGCGTTCCAAGCTCTAACTACTATGGCGCGGTATTTCTCACCGCCGAGGGCAGTCCCGAGCTGAAGACCCTCGTCAACCGTGAGGGCTTCGTGCCCAACGAATCGTACGAAGCGCTCGTCTCAATCCTACGGAAGGGAACCGATCTCGCTACCCGAACGCGAGCAGCAGCAACACAACAGAAGCGTCAGGAACGGAGAGAACAGCGTCGAGCAACTCGGGAAACGTCAGGTAAGCCTCCACTCGATCCCATCGAGCGGGTCGGGAGGGCGAGGAAGCTACTGGCTGATGCGCGACTCGCAGCTTCGAACCGCGATGCAGCAACAGCGATCGAGCGTGCGAGGGAAGCTGTCGAGGCGGTAACTGACGTAACGACCGATTGGAGTGAGGTAACCGATCAAGCCGCGATGCTGCGCGTTCTCGCGTCGGTCGGTACGCAGATGGCGTCGTTCATCCACGAGTTGAATAGCCTGGTTGAGATGGCGAACGTGACCGACTCGCTCATCGGAAAGCTGCGCAACGAGAAGGGACTGCCTGCAGTGTATCGCTCGCGACTCGCGACGATTCAGAGCGCGGTCTCCGACATGCGTCGTCATCTCGAACGTCAGAGCTCCTACCTCATTGATATTGTGACGCCAGATGCGCGTCGGCGTCGTTCTAGGCAGCTGCTCTCTGAGCGATTCGACGCGGGGGCGCGCCTGGTGCAACATGTTGCAGATCGTCGCGCGATCAAGATTGTTAACCGCATTCCCAAGAGTGCTAAGTCGCCTCCGATGTTCCCGGCAGAGTTGACGACCGTCTTCTCGAATCTGTTGACGAACGCGATCAAGGCGGCCGGGATAGAGGAAGGAGAGATCCTAGCCTCGGGAACGGTCTCGTCAGACGAGATCAAGATCCAGATTCAGAACACTGGTGAGCGTGTAAGCCTGACCGAGGCCGAGAAGTGGTTTTTGCCATTTAAGTCGACGACGACCAACGTCGATACAACATTGGGACAGGGCATGGGTCTTGGGCTGACGATCACGCGTTCGATCCTCGAGGAGTACGGCGCAGAAATTCACTTCGTCAAGCCAAGCGCGGGATTCGCAACGTCAGTTGAAATCACGTTCTCGGTGAACTCGTGAAGCCCAATATTCTAGCTGTCGACGACAGGGTTGAGACGATTTCGAAGCTTGCTCTGGCGCTTGAAGATGAAGCGCAAATCACCGTTGTTGGCCCCGGCGAGATAACGCTGGCACATCTCAGGTCCGCGCATCTCGTCTTGCTCGACTACAACCTCGAGGAATGGGACGGCTCGACCAGAGGAGACCTGGCGACCCGACCACGAAACGGACTTGCTCTTGCCGCAGTCCTGCGTGCGCACCTCGGTGACCAGGGACTCTACGCGGCACGCGCCACCGCGTTCGCCCTACGCACGGCCTATCTGAACCAACTCTCGCCGGAGGCTGGGGTCACGAACCGCGAGCATATTCTCGCTCGTCACAACAACCTTGAGTGGGTCTTCAAGAAGGACCGAGACAATCACGATCGTTTCTTGTGTCTCGCGAAAGCAATCACGGAGCTGCGGAAGGTGTGGACGCGCTCAGCAACGAAGCGTCGTGAGGCTTGCGAGAAGCTGCTTAAGGTTCCATCGACGCCTTGGAAGCTCGCCGCGGCGGAGGACATTGATGCATGCCATCCGCCGATCCATGATCTAGCTGGGAAGAGCCATGGACTGCCTCTACTCAGATGGATGCTTCACCGTGTTCTTCCTTATCCCTGTTTTCTTTGGAGCAGGGAACGTCTCGCTGTGCGCCTCAGAATCACTGCGGAACATCTCAAGACTGTTCTCGCTGGGAAAGGGCGACTGGCGAAAGCTCTCAAACGTTGCCTCTACACCGGTATCCTCGCCGGATTCCAAGAGGAACGGTGGTGGACCGCTGGGATCGAGCATGAGCTTTGGGAGTTGACGGATGGGCGTCCGCGCGACCCCGCGGTTCTTGCCGCTCTGACCGGGAGCGGCGGCGATGATAAGCGCGAGCCGGAGTTGGTGATGTGCTTGGACGAAGACCACTCGTGGTTCGCTGAGCCGATTCCTATGTCCAAAGCCGTTCGAATCCAGCCCGACGACTGGCCTCCATTTGCCGAGCAGGCCTGGACCAGCATGGAACTCGCGCGAGAAGACGCGACGATTGGGAACCTCGTCATTCGAGCGGATCTCGAAAGGCTCAAGGGCAGCCCGTGACACTTCGTTTCAACTTCAAAGAATACGGAGACGAGATTGGAGCGCTCGCTGTCCTGGCGGAGCCTCACCTCGATGCGACCGCCGTGGCGGTCCTGAATGCCTACTCAACGGATCTCCGGACAATCCGCGATTCGAGGCACTTCGAAGATCAGACGTGGGAAATTCCCACGAGTGCACCGCTCAAGACCACCGTCAGCGAGGGAAAGTACGAACCGAACAATCGGCGAGGTTCTCACCACGTCCAGGCGCACATCTCAACAACATGGCAGATCAAGCCCGTTCGTCGCCCGGGCGCGAAAAGCGTTGCCGTTCAGGAATTCGACCTATCCGGTAAAGCTTCAACTCGCGTCGAGTTCCACGACGTCACTACAGGCAATTTGATTGGTCTGTGGAAGATGGAGGTGGGAAATCCCGGAGCCCCAGGTTGTCATTTTCACGTAGGGATCGGTGGGGAAGAGGACTGGCCGTATTTTCCATCGACGCTGAGCGTGCCGCGCCTGCCGAGTTTCCTGTTCTCAGCGATGTCAGTCACGGAGTTCGTGCTCAACGAGCTGTTTCAAGATGACTGGCCAAAAACGGCGGCGAAGCCGCATGGAAGGGGCGCGGAGCAATGGAACCCGATCCAGCGAAAGCGCCTCTTGTCCCTCCTCCAATGGAAGTACGAGACAGTCTCCGCTGCGTCCAAGAGTTCGCCTTGGTGTGACCTTAAGAGCGAGAAACCCCGAAGGGACCTGTTCGTCGAGGATTCTACTCAGTTGGTTCGCGCATGAAGTTGAGCGCCGTTCCGAGAAACGTCAGGCACTACACGCCTTCGTCTATCGCCGAGGCGTTGGTGTCCGCATTGCCGCACGCAGCGGACGAGACGTGGCTTGAGCCCTGTGTTGGAGGCGGCGTTTTCCTCGAGGCGCTACGGAAACAGGGGGTCCTCGGCGCGCGCGTCACGGCTGTGGATCTGGACCCGAAGACGGCTTCGCTTCGACTCAAGAATCTTCATAGCAGCACTGACTTTATTGACTGGACCTCGACGTGCGCGAAGCGATTCGACAACGTCGTAGGGAACCCTCCGTACGTGACGCTTGAACGGCTGAGCTCGCGGTTGCGCAATGCAGCATATGCGGTCCAAGTGCCTGGATTGGGATCCGTTCCTCGAGGCGCAAACTACTGGCTGGCGTTCCTTTACGCATCTGTGACGCTTCTTAAACGCGGTGGGGCTCTCGGCTTTGTCCTGCCAGCCGCCTACGAATACGCGGACTATGCCGCTCAGTGGCGAGACTGGTTGCGGAGAAACTTTCGAGAGAGCGTGACTCTTCGCAGCCAAGAACGAGTTTTTGCGCAGGTGCAGGACGGCTCGGTTGTTCTGATTGCGAAAGGCTTCCAGATGCAAGGTGGGCTTCACCGTCGCATTCGATGTGCTGACGCGGCAGGCGTGCCAGCTCTCATTGCGAACAGCCATTTGGAAGGGAATCCGCGGCGAGCAGTGAAGCTCGCCGCAAAGTACGCCGTCCTGCCCTGGTCCGATGTGTTCGAGTTACGTCTGGGAGCCGTGACCGGTGACAATTCGCGTTTCATTCTTAGGGAGACACAACGTAAGGAGTGGAACCTGCCTCGAGCGGCGTGCCTACCCGTCGTCACTCGCGCGCGACACGTTCGCAACGCTGACATATCGCTGTCGAGCTGGAGTGAGCTACGTGATGCAGACGAGCCGGTCTGGATGTTTCGTCCGAGCGCAGGGCAGTTGCGACTGAAGGGGGTTGCCGCTTACCTCGAGTTCATCGATATCAAGAACAAGAACTTCAAGGTCACGGCGCGCGAGAAGTGGCATGAGGTCGATCTCCCTCATGTTCCTCAAGGATTTGTGACCGGCATGGCGATTCACGGTCCATGGATCAGCCTCAACAGAATGAGAGGCCTGTACGCGACGAACACGCTCTACACGGTGCGGTTCGAGCGCGCTCGTACACTCGAGCAACGAGCTCGCGATGCGCTCGGCTTGCTGACGTCGTTCGTAAGGAATCAGGTGGACGAGGTCGCTAGACTCTATCCCGATGGGCTTCTGAAGCTCGAGCCTCGCGATCTTCGGGCGCTGGTTGTTCCCATTTCGGACCGTACGGACGGCGCAATTGCGACGTACGACCGCGCTGTCAGCGAGCTAAGAGCTGGTCACGTTCGAAAGGCAGTGAAGATTGCCGACACATGGTACGAGCGACTTTCCTGAGATCAGAACGAGATACTCCACGTCGGGTAGATGCCTCGCGAGCGAGCGAAAATCTCGCGCAGCGTAAGCTCTAGATGCTTCCGCGTGATCGTGTTCACAAAGATGAATCGGTAGCGCTCGCCGAGGTTTTGCGCGACAAGCAGTTCGGCTGCGGTGATTGCAAAAAAGTAGCCGCGGAAGTCGGGCTTGACGCTTTTCTTGTTTGTCGACTTTATTTCGAGGACTACGACCTCGTTTAGATTCCTGAGGATCGAGTCGGCGTCGTTGAGGTCCACATGCTCCGGGCATTTCACGATGTCGAACGCCTTTCCGTAGACGACTCGCTGTGCACGCGCGTACGCGACAAGAATTGCGGCCCGTTGCTTTGCAGTCGGGATAACGAACCCCTCATCGAGGTCGACCAAAATCTCAGCTGCGAGCTTCGCGGTGCGCTGACCGGTGCGCGCGGACTCAGCGGTGAGCGCTGCGACGGCGGGCAATGCTGCTTCCCCTGGCATCTGCTGATCCGGCGGTGAGAAGGTTTCCCTTGCCTTCTGTTTGGTTGACCGCCTACCGCTCATGATCTCGATCCGCTTTTCGATGCACGCTGAAAGCTTCGCGGTGGTCGCCGATCTTGTCCAGGCTCCTCGGCGTTTCGACGGCGCTGAGTTATGCCCACTGCTGCGTTTCGCTACAGATCTCGCTCCATCTCTGTTCTGGCTGGCCTTCGTTACGCGAAATGTCGCGAGAGGAACAAGCTCACACGCTTTGGGCTTTCCCACGCGCCTGCTCGCAAGTCACATTCAATTTATGCCGCTGGTCTTGGACCGCCCCTCTGCAGACCTAGAAGATGCACTCACACCAGCAGTGCTCGGGGCGGCAGCGCGCTCGTCTTTGATGGACCTGCAGCCGATCATCGACGCTGAGGTGAGGCGCCACGATGTGGCTAATGGGACGTGTCCGGCGGAACGAGCATCGTCGGTGCTGCGTGCGTGTATCGAATTGGGCACTGCAGCCCTGACTCGCCAAATCAACGGGTATTCCTCGCTTCGGTGGCTCTACCTTCTACGAAGGGTTCCCGACTTCGTCTTTGAGGGCGAATACACGACAACACGTGGGTATGACACCGCGCTCGCGGAGGTGATCAGCGGGTCGGCACAGGGGGCGTCACGCGTTCAAGTCGCCGGAGTTCAGCGCTCGTACCCGTTGGATCCGACCGTCGTTAAGCGCCTCGCGCGCTTTTGCGCCGGCGTGAAACTGCTGTCCTGCCTCCATCGAGATTTTCGCTGGGCGGGCAAACGGACGAATTTTGAATTTCGTATCGGCAAGCTCCCTCGACGACGGCCTGAGGCCGCTCTTGCGCGGAGCGTCGAACTCTACGATGAGAAGGTCGAACGTTTCGGGTCGTTGGGTCGAATGGGAACGGTGTGCTTTGGGGAAGCGACTCCGAACATCGACCTCAGAGCAATGCTGCGCACTCTTGGCGGAGACCCACTCGCGATGCTCATCCGCGTGCGACGGGTTCTCAAGTCATTTGTAGCGGAGGTCCCGGCGCCGAACACCGACCTAGTCGGTGAAGAATTCGCAACCGTCCAGACAAGGGCACGCTACCTGTTGACCCCTGTTCCGTTGCAGAACCTGGATAGCCTTCTTCAGAGAGCGTCGGAAACGGATCAAGTCATCCTCGACGCAACAGCAGCAGCTCTTCTGTTTCTGCTCTTCGCATCGACGCTTTACCTCGTAGAGCACCGTGCAGGATTCCTTGGGGTCACGATGACCGGTTACCTGCAATCGGATGAAGCGTTCCTTCTCTCTCAGATGGCGAAGGCGTTTACCATCATGCCTGCACCCATCAGGACGATTCTCGAACGCGCGAAGGTTGAGTCATCGGAGCAGATTGTCGGGCTACTTGAGAATATGCATGGTTGTGCATGGCCACTTGAGCCGGGTCCCGTGTTGAGACGCGATGGCAATGCCTTGAGTCTCGACCTTGCTGCCGCCGGCCAGAGATTAACGGATGCGATTGTGTACCCGAAGGGACAAGGTGATCTTGGCAACGCGCGCGGTGACCATTTCGAGCTCCGCGTGCAAGAGGCGATAGACGAGAGTAGGTGCCGCGTACCTGAGCCTTTTCGAAAGCTTCGCGGAAAAACACTCTTGCGAAACGGGAACGCGATCACCGATCTCGACGCCATCGCGAAGGTCGACGAGAGGACGTTGCTCTTCATTTCGTGCAAGAGCGTCATCTACGAGCCCGACTACGACGCCGGCGAGTTTTTGGCGGTTCGAGGTGCAGCCTCCACGGTTCGAAGCGCCGAAGACGTCTGGCGCAGGAAGCTCGCCGAACTGCGTGGGAATCCGAAGGGGCAGAACTATGACTTTAGTGGCTGGACACTGGCGGGACTTGTCTGCACACCAACCGTTGTGTGGACCGAACTCGGTCGGTGCACAGAGCCGATCTTCCCAGGGTTAAATGCTGTGGCGTCGCTGCCAGAGCTCCAAGAATGGCTTGCAGCGCCGGCACCCACAATCGATGTCTGACCGCGGCACGGTGTGATCCTTGGTGACCGGCACTCGCTGGTATACTGAGTCGCATGACATGCCCTGACTGCAAGAAGAACATTCCTCATGGACAAGGCGAATGGTGCCAACCTTGCGACCGAACGATCTGCTACGAGTGTCTGGCAGAACACCGGAAGCGGCACGCTTCCAAGAAGTAAGGAGAGCGTGTCTCTCAATTTGAGAACTCCAACTCGTGTCACCGACGCTTTGGTCGAGTTCTGTGCGTCAATCTCGGAAACAGAAGAGCCAGGTTTTGTCGAGGTTCATCCGAGCATCGATTCCGAACTGAACCAGTGCTTCGTCAACGCTGCAGACGTTGCGCGGCGCAGTGGTGGCAGCGTTCAACACGGATGGATGGTTCACGAATGGCCAGACGTGCTTTTCGAAGCACAGTTCCACGCTGTTTGGCGCCAACCTGATGGAACGCTGGTCGATGTCTCACCCAATGACGAGAGGCGAATTTTCTTCCTGCCCGATCAAATGCGCGTGTACGTAGGAGAGAGAACCCCGTCTATTCAGCGGGCGCGGTCGAACGCAGCCGAGGTGCTGCGGTTCATTCAGTCCTGCCAAGAACTCTGGCGGTACGAGGCAGACCGCTGGATGGAAAGCGAAGGCGACGTTGTCCTCGACACACCGTTCGAGAAGGTCATGCACAGACACCTGCAGGCAGCAAAGGCTCTCTCGCAGTTTCAGCTGTACGACATGTTGGGCATCTCGTGGCGGCCGAGAGATTGATTGAGCGTAGCTACAGTCTGGTGCGTCCGATCGAGAGCGTGGCAGGGTTAGGTGAGTACAACCGATGCGTGACGAGGATGCGGTCAACTTAGTTCTGCAGAAGATCTTCGATGAGGCACGGCTGCCGCGTGTTGCTGAGATTTCCGACAGCAACGACGAGTTCGCCGATGCGGTTGCAAGCTTGGCTGGACACAAGCAGCTGCTCCTCCAGGTGAATGAGTTTATTTTCCCTCAGCCTCGCGGACTCGCCCTCGCTGAGCCAGACGCCCGCGGCCGGATTGTTGCCTGGGTAGACGGAAGTCGAGCAGAACTCGAAAAGCTAGAGCGAGCAGAGCCGGAACGTGACTGGCGAGTGTCGGAGATCGCAGAAGCGTGCGGGCTCACGAACCTTGGTGCAGGGATCGCGGTCCTCTACCGTTCGAGCTTCTTGCAGGGCTGTCGAAACGTGGGCGAATGGAACACGGATACTGGTTTGCCCGGACGTGTCCTGCTTGCGCCGAAAATTCGTCGACCTCGGGAAAGCCTCGCAGAGCTGGTTCGTCGCCACACACTGCTGCAGACCGGCGTAACTGCAGAAGTCGCAAGCCGAGAGGCTGAACGATTAGGTACCGCCATCTCAAGCTTGGATCAACTTGAGGCGCAGCTCGCGAAGTCGGTTCGTGAGCGTCGTGCTCCGTCGACGACGGCACTTTCAAGTCTCCTAGCCGATTTGCCCGACATTCCAGCGCCGCGGCCATCGCTAGACGATCTCCGTGCGCCGTCGTGCGAGTCTACGCTTGCTGAGTACCGGCGACGTTTGCTCCGGCGTCGTCGGAGCGCTAGCCGCATCGATATCGAGCTGTTGGTGAACTGCATCGAGGCAACTCTCGACGACCTGCATGAGATTACTGGGATCCGGGGGAAGACCGATGGGCCAGTTGTAAGCGTGAAAGGGCCCGCTTGGGAGCGACTGCAGGACTTCCTCCGACAGCTAAGTACCGCCCTTGGGACGTGGAATCACTTTGGTTCGGCCTTGAGTCGCCACCTAGGGTTCGGTCAATCCGGCGACTTTATCGACATCGTAACAACCGACTGGCCTGAGTCCAGAGCCCGAATTGCAGCGCTAGATTTCGAGCCTCTTGAAGTTTCTCCACCGGACTCGTCCCCGGGCAACCTGGAACCTGTCCATAGCACCAGGGTGAACGCCCCGGGACCTCAGGCTGTGAACGCCTCACCTGTTGAGCGAACGCAGGACGCAAGCGATTCACTCGGCACACAATGGCAGCGAAGAGCACGCAGGTCAGGCGATCATGATCGCGCTGCGACGTCGCGCGATGAGGTCCTGCGAGCTCTGCGTGAGTGGGCAACATCGGTACACATGGCCGACATCGCCCAAGGAGCGCACGTGTTCGGCAGCCTCGTCACTGATGATGGTGAAGAGTTCGATCTGTCGGGCAGCGATGTCGATCTAATGCTCGTTCTTCCGCGAAGTGCGGCGAGCCCTCTCGAACGAGCTACGAGACTTGAGCAACTCGCGAAGTTGACGCCAGATTTGGAGTTGCGTCTGATGCGGATCCTTAAGCGAAGCGACGCAGGGACGCCAATCACAAGTATCAACGTTGTCACTGAGACTGAGCTGACGAGACACATCCACAAGGGCGGAGAGCCTGCGATCTTCAGATCGTCGTTCTTGAACCTTCTCGCGGCAGATCCAGCGCCGTCTCCAATGCGAGACGCCGTCCCCTTCGACCACAGCGAGAATCGCGAGGCCGTTTTTGCTGTTCAAGGCGCTCAGAAATTCCGGAATCGATTTGTTCGCAATGCCGCGAACGGATCCGCTGGAGAAACTTCTTGGGATGGCGAGGACCCAATCCCAAAGGAGATTGCGCGCGCTGCATCGCGGCTGAGATTCGTTCGAGACGCGCGCAAAGGGGACAGTGAGTTCAGCATCAACAAGGGCTACGTCTACGTGGAGAACTTGGTCGAGAGCGCTGCTAGGACCGAGCGCGAATTCGCCGCTCTAGCAAAGTGGCTGGCACCGAGGAGAGGTGGCCGGGGGAAGGCAACGCCCCTTTCTCCATCCCAGCAGTTGCTCCTCTGGGAGATGCTCGCTGCGGACGCGGAGAAATTGCTCCAACAGCCCGGGCGCGGACGATCTGTGGCTAACGGAGGAGATGAGGTTTCGGTTCAGCTCTCGACAGAGTTTGCGAGCCAGTTGGTCATCAGCGATCAGCGTTTCTGGAAGACCACGGTCGACATGCTTGTTTCTCGGCTTCACCTGAAGCGCTGGAACTGGTTCGTCGATTCTGCGGTGCGAGAGCTGGTCGATACCGAAGTCCTGCGGTCCGCGGACGAGCTCGGAGCGTTCGTTCTGGCGTCCGTGTGGCCAAGGTCGCCAGAACCTCTGGTCAGCGCGTCCAAAAAGCTTCTTGGGGCATTTCTCGAATGGACCGAGTACTTCGTTCAAAATGCGGAGCCGCGCGCTAACGGGGAGCACTATGGTCCGAGCAAGGCGTTTGCTCGGAGCGACTTCAATCCTCGATACGACCAATACGTCGAATTCGAGCAGCAATGGGCTGATCGTTGTTACTGGCTGCTGTGCAGCTACATCGTGCATCTCAATCTCTTCTGCGACGCTGTACGCGAATGGCTCGACCCGTCGTTCTTTCGGGTGTTCGGTAAGTTCCTTCTCGTCGATTCCATGGGGTTCCGTACCAACTCGCGCTCATCCGTGACGTTGCCCTCCTTGGAGGCGGTCGAAGAAGGCCTGAAGCGGAATCCAGCGCCGCGTCCGATACCGCCACCGCGGAATCGTGATGAAGAGCCACGTCCATGGCCCATTCTTCAAGTCGACGTGACGCCTGTGCCAGGTTCAACCCGAACACGAAAGCCGAAATCGCCGCGCGAAGTCGCCGCTAGAAAAACACCGAAGAAGAAGGCGAAGGCAATGAACACGTCGAAGGTAGCAAAATCGAAAACGAAGCCAGCTGGGAGGAAAAGAAAGCCGACGAAGAAGGGTAGGTAGCAGGGCAGGTGTGAACTGCGATGGTTCGAAAGTATGCGAACGGATGCCCACCACTGCCCACCACCGCGGTGCTCCAAAGTGCTCCGTCATGCTCCGTAACCACCGAGAACCTCAATGGTCTCAACCCCTCGGAAGCCTTGCCAAGGTTGACGTCGAGGGTTCGAATCCCTTCTCCCGCTCCAACGCCGGCCCTCACAGGTCGGCGTTTTTGCTTTCGGCAGTCCCCGCGTGGCGTAGCCTGGAGGCGTGGCGACCTCGCGGGACACGACGGCTGACGCCGATGCGGTGCAACTCGAGGTCTACCGGCGCATGTCGTCGGCCCAGCGCACGGCGATCGGCAACCAGATGGCGATCGACGCGCGCAAGACGATCGTGGCCGGCATTCGCGCACGCCATCCCGAGTACGACGAAGCGGCGGCGCGATGGGGGTTGTTTCGCCTCCTGTACGGCGACGAGCTGTTCAAACGGGCCTGGCCCAACGCGCCTCTGATCGAGCCGTGACCGGCGCTACCGATACACTTCGCGTCATCTCCGCGCTCTTGGAGACAGCCTCGGTTCCATACATGGTCGTCGGCTCGTTTGCCGCGATGTCGTACGGCGTTGCTCGGAATACGCAGGATGTCGACATCGTCATCGATCCAACTGCCGAGTCGCTAGAGGTGTTCCTCGCAGCGGTCGACCCAGACAAGTTCTACGTCGATGCAGACACTGCTCGCGACGCGCTTCAACGGCGCTCGATGTTCAACCTGATTGATATGGCGAACGGCTGGAAGGTCGACCTTGTCGTCCGCAAGGCGCGTCCGTTCTCTATCGAAGAGATGAAGCGCCGCGGCATTCGTACGATCGCTGACGTCGATGTTTCGACTGCGTCGGCAGAAGACGTTGTCATCGCAAAGCTCGAGTGGGCCAAGCAAGGCGAGTCAGAGCGGCAGCTACGCGACGTCGCCGAGATAGTACGTGTGCATTCAAACAACCTCGATCGGGGATACGTCGCGAAGTGGGTAGCAGCACTCGAACTTGGCAAAGAATGGTCGCGAGTCGAAGCGCTCATCGACTGACGAGCTCGAGACCTCATCGGGCGGCAGAACTACGCGCTCGCCGCTTTGCCGCACGCGGAGCACTTGCCCTCGCTGCCGATCACACCCGTGCACTCGCCGTCGTCGCAGAGCTCGCGTCCTGTCCAGGCCTCGTCGGAGACCCGAACGGGGCGAACCTCATTGGCGATTGGTCGAACGGGCGGTGCGGCTTGTCGATATGGGCTATCTGCGATGAGCTTCGGGTCGGGCACTGCCGTGAGGACGGCATGGGCTGCGCTCTCCACTCGTCCGCATTATCGCGTGCCCACCAGCCACATGGACAACTCGGTAACACGACGAGATGTGCAGCAACACTGACGAGACAAGGCTCGTGCACTGCGCGCCGTCGCTGGCATCCAATCTCTAACAAATTCCGCTAGTGATGGTCGTGCCCGTGGTCGCCGCCGCCGTCGCCCCAGCCACCGGCGCCACGCTGCCAGCGACCGTCACGTTGTTCCCAGCGCGGCGGCGTGTACTGCTTGCCCGGGCGATCGCGCTCGTAGTGACCCGCGACCCACGTCCACTTGCCGTACTTCCAATCCCAGTCGCCGGCGACCCAGATGTAGCCCTTGCGCGGGCCGCGTTCTTTTTCGGTGCGGCGCGGTGGTGGCTCGCGGTCAGGAGCAGCTGCGTACTTCTGGTGGCGAGAAGGTTGAGCATCGACGGATGTCGCAGTGCCTGCAATCGTTGCCGTCATGAGTCCAAGCGGGACGAACCAGCGAAGAAGCGTTGAGCGCATCAATCGACGAGCAGCATCGCGCGTGCCTAAAGGCCGCGAGTAAAACCAAGCGGCTGCGTCAACGCGGTGTAGCCGATGCGCTCGGCGTATACGTTCGGCGTGAGCTGCAGCGAGAGCTGACAGCACGCGTTTGTTGCGCCCGAAACATCGCGTGGAATCGCGAAGTGCCAGCTGCTCATCAGAGTCTGCACGCAGGCGTCTACATCTTTCGACATACCGCGCGTCGTAACTTCATCGAGCGCTGCGAAGAAGCGAACGTCGACCGGGCGGATCGTCGAGGCATCAGTCGATTCTGAGTTTGCCGTCGGCCCCGAACGTCACGGGCTGGGGACGGGGCGCGAGCTCGTCGTCCAGCTGCTTCGGCTTCTTGCCCTTCCCGACCTTCTTCGCTTTTCCGTCGATGAACGTGAAGATGCCGAAGTTCTCGTCGCGCACGTAGAGCGTGCCGTCGGGTGCGTAGGCAGGGGCCATGTACGCGTCGCTTTGGTACTCCACCTCGCCAGAGGGCAAGCCGATCACGGCGAGTACGCCATCGCCACCGACGGCCACGCTCGTGCCCTGAGGGTGCCACGTTGCGTTCGGGAACGTGGACATCTCGAACACACGCCACCGCGTGACCGTGCCGTGCACGAGCCACACTTGGCCCGCGCAGAGGTCAACACATTCGATCTCGGTCCTGACGACCGCGAAGTCTCCCTTCGGCGAGCGCTGGATCTCGTCGTTGATAACGATGCGGTCGGTGGCGACTCTGCCGTGCTTGTCGCCCGTGTTGACGACGGCAGTTTCGAAGTTGCCGTACCCCGTGACCTTCACGTCCGTTCCATCGGCGAGATCCTCGGTCTTACCGTCGTCGCGGGTCAGCGTGATCTTGCCGCCCGCCGTCTTGGCGAGCAGGATCCCGTCTCTGGTCTCGCCAGCCGGGGCCGCTGATCCTGAAGCCGCCGAACCAGTCGCGCTACCGGCAGCCGCATCGGCCGACAGCACGGCCGTCGATGCGTCAGCCATCGCCGAGCCAGAGCCCGACGCAGCCGGCGCACTGGCGGAACCCGCCGACGATGCTGCCCCATCCTTCTTCCCGCACGCGCTCCCGATGACGATCAGCAGTAGCAACAGCGAACGAGGGACAAACGTCATGCCTTGTTGTAGCGCGGTAGTTCAACCGAGCGCGACGCGCTTTCGACAAGTCGGGCATGTCGCAGGGCTCGGCACACAGTCAAACGTGTCTGGCCCAACGCGCCTCTGATCGGCCCAACTTGCGGGGGCGTCGGCCGTCGAGTGGAACGATCGTCATCTCGCCTCGCCCACACGGCGACGAGGACAGAGGGTGATAACGACGCGACGCATTCGCGCGCACTGTGCCGCAACTCGCTAAACCCGGTCTCCAGGCTTATTCGGCCAGGAACGCGGTGATTGAAATTACCGCTAGGTATCCAATTTCTAGCGGTCTTGCGCTCGCCGCAGCGACCTGAACGCGGTTGCAGCTTGGTACGCGTCAGACGTCCGAGGTACCAACCGTCTCGCGCATGCGTCACGTGATGAAGATTGGTCCCCTCCGCCTCGAGCGCGGGACGGCGAGCGCGTACCTCGCATTCGGCGACAGCGGCATGGATGTCGTCATGGAGGCCGATGACGACAGAGGTTTGGTTGCGCTCGCGCAGCGGAACACGCGCGACGTACTCGTCTGCGAGCCGTCTCTTTCCCGCGCTGCGGCGCGCCGCGGGATGACGGTCGCCGCGCCGCCGCCCGTCGCGCTCAGCATGAAGGCAGCGCTCGCCGTCAATCTGGATCACGGCCATGCGATGGCGCAGGTCTCGCCCGAGCTCGTGCTGGAACTGATCGAAGCGACGCTCGACTTCGATGCAGCTGCGCCGTGGGATTCGTTCGAACCGGATGAAGCAATCACGGTTCGCATCGAGCCTGGTGATCGGGAGCTCGAAGGGTGCGTGCTGGGTCAGGCGGGCGAAGAGTTCGGGCTCGCGCTGTACCACCAGGTGGGCAGCATCCAGAAAGTGATCGATTTCGCCGACGAAGGGAGGCCCGAGCGAGCTCGGTCACTCGCCGCCACGACGCTGCTGATCGAGCGCGACGACGCGTTCGTGGTGGACGCGATCGAAGAGATGACGGGAGTCCCCGCCGCGCCACGGCTCCTGCAGATCATGCGCGGCAAGATGAGTCCTGCGAGCGTGCGCGACGTTGCGGGGGTGATCGCCGCGCTGCGTGCCGTTACCGCGCTGGCGACTGGCGAAGGGACGGCGAGGGGAGAGTCGCTCGGTAGTGGGAGTGTCGTCGTTGCCCACGCGTCGCGGGGGACTCCCAGCCAAACGCAGACGATCGCCTCGTACGAGAGCGTTGGTCGAAACGAACCGTGCCCCTGCGGCAGTGGCAAGAAGTTCAAGCGGTGTCATCTCGGGGTGATGAACGCTCCGCAGTCGGACTCGCCTGCCGCGTCGCTTCATCAGCGCGATGAGCGGGTCGTGAAGGACGTACTTGCCTTCGGCGCCCGCCGGTTCGGTGCGGATGCAATCGTGCGTGCCTCGGAGCAGAAGTTCGGCGACCGCGGCGCGCCGTTCCAGTTGATGAGTCCGCTTGTCGCCTACGAGCTTCCGTTCGACGGTAAGCCGCTCGCGGCCCATTTCCTCGAGGCTGCGCCGCGGGGGATGAATACGGATGAGCGAACCTGGCTCGAGCGACAGCTCCAAGTGCGGCTGAGCCTCTGGGAGGTTCTCGCCGTCGAGCGCGGCAAGGGCGTCGAAGTCATCGACTTGCTGTCGGGACAGAGGTGCTTCGTCGACGAGAAACTAGGTTCGCAGACGCTACTACCTCGACAAGGTGTTCTCGGAAGGCTCGTCCGCGGCGAGCGCAATGTCTTCTGCGGGATGCACGATCAGCCGCTTGGACCGACCGAGGCAGATGAGGTCGTGCAGAGCGTGCGCAGGGGCGCCGTCTCGACCGGTCGGCTGATCGAGGCGTGGCACGAAGCCATCGAGAAGCTCGAGCGCAAAGCGAAGATGCCGATGATCCTCCGCAATACCGATGGGCACGACGCTGCCACCGTCGAGGATCACTTCTCTATCTCACGAGGTAAATTCCAGCGGGTCGTTCAGACTCTTGCTGCGCTGGATGGAGTCTTGGTCGATGAGAATCGCGCAAAGAGTGCACGTCTCACGTTCACGCGTCGTGGCAACGCCATCCACCGGAGCTGGGAAAACACCGTGATCGGAACAGCGCGCCTGACACCGACGCGCCTCGTCGTCACGACGAATTCTCTCGAGCGTGCGGAGGTTCTCGCGCAGAGTCTGCGCGTCGAGCTGGCGGGGCTCGCGACCTGGAAGAAACGCGAACGGGAGGAGCTCCCCGCTGGTTTTGGCGGCGAGACGATCATGATGGACGCGCAGGCGACCCAGGCTGCGTCTGTCGTTGCAGTATTTCGCGGTTGGCTCGATTCACCGAGCCCGCAGCTCGATAACCGGACGCCGCGTGACGCGGTGGAGGATGAAGCGGGCCGACAAATCGTGCATGTCATGCTCAAGGACCTGGAGTATCGGCACGCACGACAACCAGTGGATGGAGTCGACCCGCTTCAATGGCGGCGCGAGCTCGGGCTCGATCCACTCGGGTTGCCGTTGGCTCATCAGGAGCTCGAACGCTCGATCGGTGCGGGACGCAAGCTGACGGACACGGTCTTGGACTTCGCGCGGCCAATGATCGATGCCCTTCCCGGTACGGACAAGCGCAGCATGCGTTCGGTACTGGAATTTGCGATCCGTATCTGGAACGCCATCGTCGACGAAGAATCCGGTGGAACGGCGGGATTCCTCGCGCAGATCCGCGCGGAGCTCGGGGCGGGCCGTAATCCGTCGGAGATTCTCGACTGGCACGATAGGCTGGTGGCTCGCAAGCGGGAGAGGTTCAGCGGTGACCTACGCTTCGTCGGGAACTGGGAGCTCCGCCAGGACCGTGGGGGCATCCACGTCCAGATGGAAATTCGAGTGTCCCCTGAACTTCGGGCAAAGCTCGAGGCCGCTGGATTCAAAGCGTAGAGCTAGCGGATCGGGTTCGTGTTGCCCGTTGGTACGCCTAGCGAGGATCTTGTCGATCGCGTCGCGTTCGTCTTTCGAGACTTTCGTGAACCGACCTGGCCCGCCGGACTAGGGACGTTCGACGCGATCGTCACGCAGCAGGCGGTTCACGAGACGCGGCACAGGCGTCATGCGCTTCGTTGTTCCAACGGGCTCGGACCCTGCTCGTTCCGGGCGGACTGCTTCTGTATTGCGACGGATACCTCGTCAATCCAGTCGCGCCGCTTCGCGGCGGTATCCAATCCCCACCGTTCGCCGCGCCGCCGCGCTCACAGAGTCTTGAGATATTCGAGTAGCGCGTCCTTATCAGCGGGCGCGAGGTCTGTGCCGTACTCGTGACCGACGTTGCTATTGCCGCTACGCGCCGTCTCGAGCTTCATGTACGAGGTCGCGCCCTCGCGTGGCACCGTCGAGACGAACCCGACGTTCGCCTTGTCGTAGGTGTCGTTGCCCCGATAGAACGTCGTCGGACGCTGCGCTGCTGGCTTGAGAAGATCGCGCAGCGTGGGCACCGAACCGTTGTGCAGGTACGGCGCGCGCAGCCAGATCCCATCGAGGAGGCCGGTGACGTAGCCGTTGGTCTTGCGGAACTCGTTGAACTCCCAACCTGCGCCCGACATCATGTTGATGTCATCGATCGCACCCTGCGTCACGACGTTGGCGCGGTTGCCATCGGTGCCGATCTCGGCGAGGTCGATCACGCTCCACGTGCGCGCGCCGCCGTGGCAGCTCTTGCACTCGTTGTCGAACACTTGCTTTCCGCGAGTCGCGAGCGCGGTGTCGATCGCGAATGGATAGCTCGGTGCGGGAAGTTGATCGAGGTACCCCTGGATCGCGTTGATGCTCGCCAGTGGGACCGAATTCTTGGGCGTTCCCGCACCGACGGCGACGAGCACGTTGCGCTCGAAGGCAAGGCCACTCGCGCCGTCCCAGTGGAGAGCGTGACCCTTGCGCGCGTTCTGGTTCCAGACTGCTGGGTAGTCGATCGGCGCGGGGAGCGTCGGGAGGCGGCGCGGATCGAGGAGGATCGCTGCGGAGAGACCGATCGCGTCGTCGCGGCCCGGACCCCATGCGCCGTCGGTGTGAACGCTATTGATCTCCTTCTGAAGGTCCGCGGTAAACATGCGCAGGAAGCTGCTGCTGAACGCGAGGAAGCGGTCCATACCGGTCACACCGAGCTCGTTGAACGCGCTGTCGAGCGTCCTCGCGTTGAATCGGCTCGAGTCCTGGATGCAGCCCAGGAGGTAGTTGTTCCAGCCCTGGACGTCGAACCGGATGTTCGGCGCGCCGAAGTACATCGACTTCGGCGAGGTCGGAGTCTCACGCACGGTGCTCGTGTGACACGCCGAGCAGGTGATGCCGGTCAGCGTCATGCCGATCAGCGGCAGCTTGCGCGTCGAGAAGCCGATGGGCAGGTCATGGCCGGGCTCGTAGATCATGCCGAACGCGGTGAGCGGCTTGTTGCGTGGATTCGCACCAGGCGGCAGCGTGTCAGCGCAGACGAGCGGGATCGCCTTGAGGATCGCGAGCGGCAGCCCCATCTTGTCGGCGCCGATCGAGCCGTACTTGAACTGCTCGACCGCGGGCGACAGGATCGGCGTCGCGCCGAACAGATCGGCCTTGCTCTCGTCTTCTGGCGCGCACTGCTCGGTCAGTGCGACCGCCGCACTGTCGGCATCGCAGCTCTCGGCAAATGCGTTCGCCGCCTCGTCGCCATAACACTCGGCGACCTTCGCGGTCGCAGAGGCGCAGTCATCAGAGCTGGGATCGGCAGCACAGGCGCCGAGCACCGGGAGCAGGACCAGGCCGGCGAGGAGCGAGGAAGGTAGACGCATGATGGCCTCTGCAGAGGCAAATCACGGGCCACGGAACGCTCGCGTTCATCTCAAGAAAACCATTCAGTACCTATGCGAGCGCTGGTGGCGCCTCGAGAAGCCACCCGGCGACCCGTGTCGCCATCCATGGTTACCGCGAGCCAAGCTCGACCGCGCTCCGATGTACACTGGAGCGTACCGATGAGTCGCGGCAAGTATGACCGCTCCCAGACGGCGGCCGAGCGTCAGCTCGTGGGGCGCGAGCACCTCCTCGACACGGCGACCGAGGTGTTCGCCGCGAAGAGCGTCGCAGGCACCCGTGTCGACGACCTGGTGGAGCGCGCCGGGATCAGTCGGCGCACGCTGTACCAGCACTTCGCCTCGGTCGATGCGGTGCTCGACGCGGTGTACGAGCGAGCCGTGCGGAACAGCTTCATGTCCGTATTCGAGGCGCTCGCGGGTATCTCCGATCCGATCGAGCGGATCCACGAGGGAGTGCGAGCGTATTTCCGGATCATCGCCGACAACCCGTCCGCGGCGCGCGTCGTGTTCGTGGAGTACCGCTATGCAGGCCCGGCGCAGGCCGCGAAGTACGAGCTCAACACCACGCGCTACGCGGCGCTGCTGCTCGAATTCTTGAACGCCGCATTCGCAGGGAAGCGCCTTGGCCGCCCGCCGGATGAGACGAGCGCCTACGCGCTGACCCGCGCGCTCGAAGCGGTCGGTGTGCGCGCGATCCTGCGAGGCGAGCCCGACACCCTCGCAGCGCTCGCGCCGCAGATGTCGATGCTGATCCTGGAGGCGTTCCGGTTCGTGTCCCCGTAAGGGGGCAGGCGCTGGCTAGAACGCATCTCAAGACCGGCGCGAGAACGCTGCGAGCCGCGTCTCGAGGACGTTGCGATCTTTGCGAACGGTTGGTCACCGGTGTCCCCACCACTCGAGTGCAACCGACGCCGGCTGTGGGGGGCGGTGGACCTCCGCGAATGAGGTGCTCTTAGGCGAGCGCTCACCGTGGCCCGAAGTTGCCATGCGGCTGGTCCAAATCTATCGTGCGAGCATGTCCAGTCGCCTCCTCTCGATCGGCGTCGTGTTGGGCGTGTTGCTCTTCTGCGTCCCCGCAGACGCCGACGCGCATCTGCGCTGTCAGGAGGATTCGTGCCATGGGCCGTTGCCGGTGAGGGAGGTGCGCGAGGGCGTGTTGGCCAAGGCCGAGAAGGATCTGGAGCTCGCCAATTCGCGCCGCGTGGTGATGGCTCTAGACAACATATTCATCTTCACCGACGACGCTCTCGTGGATGCCCAATTGGATCTCGTCGCCGCGGTTGCAGGCCTCCGCACCGCGCAGGCCTCGGTACGGAGCCAGAACCCCGCCAAGACGATTCGGCTCGCCTACGAGGCGAACCCCTCCGATCCAAAGCTCCAGGCCATCTACGCCGAGAGCTTGCTTCGCGGCCTGTTTCGCGGCTCTCTGGACACGAGGGCGGCCAGGACACAGCGCGCCAGCGAAGCGCTGCGCCTTCTCTCTGCGCTCGAGGCACGCGCGATGTTGCCGGATGCGAACGCGTGGGCCGCGCTGGCATGTGGGGAGAAGCGAGCGGGGGTGACGCGTGCGGCGACGGCCGCGCAGGCACATTGCCAAGCGATCGCGGCGAACAAGGCCGTGTGCGCGTGGGCGCTCAAATAGCGTAGGAGAGAGCTACTGCGTCAGGGCCGCAGCTTTGCCCTTGGCGTCGAGAACCTCGGCCGAGTCGGCGCCCTTCGTGCGCACGTGAAGAAGGAGCCCACCCGTGACGGCCTTTTTCTCGTGGAGCCCCATCATCACGTCCAGCTTCACGAGGCTGCCGTCCTTGTTCGTCGTGATGCTGCCGCGCGTGCCGAGCGCACCCGGATCGTGACCGAACACGATGTGGTTCACGCCGAGCGCCTTCGCGTAGTTCTTGCCGGTATCGGAGTCAGGCTTGCCGTACCACTCCTGCGCCTCGAGGATCGAGTCGTTGCCCGTGATGTCCTTCGCCGAGAAGCCCTTGGTCTGCAGCGCCGACCGCAGTCGCTTGTCGAGGTCCGCGATCGAGTCTCCGTTGGTGTTGCCGCCGTGCGCGAAGAACCACTTCTTCACGCGGACGCCGAGCGGGCGATCCATGAGCCAGCGCCCACGCCCGAGCTTGTCGCGCCCGCTCGCGACATCGTCCGGATCGATCCCCTGCGCCGCGAGCTCGGTATCGATGCCGTTTGCATCGTCGCCCGTCGACGTTGCCTTCTTGTTGTGCGGGTCGGCGAGGAACTCGGCCTCGTGGTTGCCTAACGTCACGATGACTCGCCCGCCGCTGCGGGCCGCTGATGTCTCGAGCGCGCGGAGAAGATCGATGACTCCGAGGGATCCGGCGCCCTTGTCGATGACGTCTCCTGCGACAACGAGCGTGGCCGAACCGCCGCTCCAGGTTGCCTTGCTCGCCTTCGCCGGATCTTCGGAGAAGTTCGAGATGAGCTTGTTCTTCGCGAGCAGCGTGCCGAGTGCGACATAGCCGCCGTGTGGATCGGAAACTGCGTAGATGTCGTCGGCATCGTCGATCTCGAGGATGGCCGGGTGCGCGGCGAAGTCTCGCGTTAGCCCGTGCTCGGCGTCGCCATTCTTGGCCGATGCCGCAGAACAAAACGCGAGCACCGCAACGAGACAGACGCGTTTCCTCATCACTGATCAGTACCGCGCGGAGTGGCGTGGAGTCAGCGCGTGACGTTGCTGATCCAGCCCGAGCTCGCGGTCCGGCCGGGTCGCGAGACCGAATTTGTGCGCGTGGCGCGCAGGCTGGCGGACGGCGTCGGGTGCGACGCATGCCGAGCGTGATACGTCCGATCGTATCGATGCTGCGCCCAAAAAAGAGAAGTCGCCGCAGACGGTGACCGTTCTACATCTGTAGTGAGCTAGTTGCCGGTGCCGCCGTACACAGCGCAGCGCGTCGCCTGTTCGAGTGCGGCGGTGATGGTCGAGTACTCGCTGCTGCTCGCCGAGCACCGCGATGCCCATACCATCGTATCGCCGCGATTGACTGCGAGGCGCACCATCACTTCGACCGTCTGATTCGGGACGTTCGGATTCCAGCCCTGCTGGGCGCCGACCACCACCCGCGTGACGACGATGCTGTCGGCGCCGGCCTGATCGAGGGCTGCGTCGCGTTCTGCGGGCGTGAGATCATCGAATCCCGGGCCGTCGAGCACGATGGTCGTCTTCTCTGAAGACGAGCTCGTGTCTTTCGTCGAGCGCACGCTGTGGTCGAAGCCACTGTTCGTCGCTGTATCCTCGTGCGACGTCGCATCGGCGACCTCGCGCGTTTCGTGACGTTGGCGCGTCTCGAGGCGCAGGTGGTCCGGGTCCACCACGGCGAGGCCTTTGAACTCGAGTGATGCGCGCACCATGTTGTCGACGGTCCTGACGTAGGTCTGCGGACACTTCTCCTCGAGCCCGCCGCAGCTCGGCTCGAGCACCAAGATGCGTCCCGGCCGCGCGCCTTCGGCAGGGCCGCCTTGCACTTCGGGGGTCGGTGCAGGGCGCACCTGGGCAACACAGGCGGCGAGGAGGAGGGCGATGGGGATGCCGATGCGTTTCATGGTGCCTCTCGTGGTTAGAAGAACAGGCCGATGCTGCTGGTGACGCCGGTCGCTTCGCGCGCGCGTTCGAACCCGAGGTACATGCGGTCGACGTCGAGCGACAGCACCAGGAAATTCTCGCCGCGCGAGCGCTTCACCACGTACTGCGCTCCGACGAGCGCGCGCCCGCCCAGATGGGTCGTCTCGTGCGTCTCACTCGGATGGAGTGGCCCGGTCGTCATCGCCCACGGCACGTAGCCAAGACCTGCGCGCAGGGCGAGCCGCGGCAACAACGAGTAGTAGCCAAACGCCATCGCGTTTGTCGAAACCGAACGTTCCACGTCGAGGATCACACCGCCTCGCATCGCCCACGCAAAGCGGCCGCGGCCGCGAATGAACGACGTCGCGTACTCGACGCGAAATGCGGCCCCGTCATCCGCGGCCACGCCCATGGACCATTCCAGCGTGGCGCCCCAGAACTTCCTCGCGGGGACGTCGACATCGACAACTTTGTGCTCTACGCACGCGCCGGTCTCATCCTCCAGGCACGCCTCGAGCACACGCTCGTGGTGCTGTCGCCATTGCCCGACGTACGCGCTGCCCGCGCCAACGGTGCATCCACCGAGCAGCACGACGACGAGCAGTCGCATCATCGTGCACCGACCGACCGCGCAGCCGCTTCATCCGGTCCGTCGATCGCGCACTTCGCGGCGCGCTGAAGAGCGACCTGGTTCGATGTGAATTCTCCACCCACTTCGATCTCGCATCGTCGCGACCATACGAGCGCGCGGTCCGCACTCGCGAGTAGTTGGACCTGCGCGATCGCAGTTCGTCGCTGGGAGACCGTGCCCGGCGACGAGCCGATCCACAGGCGCGTACTCAGATAGCCATCGGCGTGCAGTTCGCCAAGAATCGCGAGCTGCTCGTTAGGCGTCACGTTCTCGAACATCGACGACGTGGTCTCCGTTGTCGAGCTCTCGTCATCGGTGGTCGCCGTCGTCGTGCGGGGACCTTCTGCGTCGGAATGAGTTTGCGTGGTCGTTACGTCATGCGTCGTCGTTGTCGTCTCGTGCCGCCGCGCGGTCACCGCATTGACGAGCTCTGCATCCACCACGTCGAGCCCGCGAAACGACAGCGCCGATCGCAGGAGCATGTCCACGCCGACGACCGCCGCTTCGGGGCACCCCATCGGCTTCAAGCCATCGTTCGTATCCGTCACGTTGAAGTTGTACGAGCCGCACGTCGCGCCCACCGCGACGATCCGATGGATCGTTCGTCCGTTCGCCGGCCCCGTGCGGTAGCGGATCACCGGCGCTGCGAGCTCCACCGACGTGCAGCTCGCGACGAACAGCAAGAGCGCCGCTCCTTTCGCGATCACCAAAGGTACAGCGCCTCCAGTGCGCAGCGCGTGGCCTTCTCTAGCGCGACACCCATCGAATTGGAGTCGCCGGTTTCCACCGCACACCGACTCGAGCGCGCGAGCTCGAAGTCCGCTGCGCGTCGAATCTCCAGCGATACCGTTACGGTCTGGATATAGCCGCCGAGTCCGCGCGGCTCCCCCAGGTCTACGCGGCTCAGGATCAGCCCTTTGAATCCGCTCTCGACCAGGAGCTCGCGTTGTTCGCTCGTCGCGAGATCCGCCCATGTTCGCCCGAGTGTCGTCGAGCTCTCCGCGGTCGCTGTCGTCACGCGCTCGTCGCGTCCACCGAGGTCGTCGGTCACGACACGAGTGTTCTCGCTCTCCGACTCCGTGTGCGTTCGCACGCGTCGCTCCGCATTGATCCGCTCCGCGTCCATGAGCGACATGCCCGCCAGCTCGAGCTCCATGCGTGCCTGCGTTCGCACACTCGCAAGCAGTTTCGTATCGCAGGTTCCTTCGACCGCGGCGCAGATCGTCGGAGGCGATGCGAGGGGCGTCAGGAGCTCACCAGCGATCGCTCCGCGCCGCACGCGTGCGGTAGGTGCCGGAGGCTCCCAGCGGCACGCGGCGACCGCGAGAAACATGAGCGCGTAGCGCATGGATGCAACCTACAGCGATCGCTGTTGGCGAGGACCCGACAACTTCGGCCTTGCCCGCCGTTGCCGATCTATTGCCCCGGCGACCGCGGTCAGCTCCGGTTTAGGGCGTCACTGCACCGACGCGCTCGGGGCGAAGTCGGGGAAGTCCATGCACACGCGCTGGGACGCGCTCGCATCCGCGCAGGAGCGGAACGCGTGCGTGCTTCCGCTCGCGTCGAGCTCGCCCGCGATTCCGAACCGCGAGTCTGGCGCGGGTGCGCCGCTGACGATCGCACGGCCGAGGTCATACCCGAGCGTGACGGCGATCGTATCGCCCCCGGCGATCGCGAGTGGCGGATCGAACGGTAGACTGGTGCGACCGCAGTCGCCGGAGGTGAACGATTGTTCGGCGATGCCTGGGCCAGCCCACAGCATCGTCGGGATCGTGGGCTGTGTTTCGGCGCCGACGACCTTGCACATCTCGATGCGGGCGTAGCGGTAGCTCCCCGCATCGATCGGTAAGACCTGTGCGGCGAGCTGTGCGTTGACCTCCGCCGTCGGGCGCGCGAGATCGAAGTACGTGGTCACGCGCGGGCCCGGGGGCTGCGCGAGGCCGGCGACGTTGCACGTGTCGACCACGCCGTTGCACTCCGGCGCGATCCAGATCATCGCGTTGTTGCCGATGTTGTTCATGGTCGCCGGATCGACGTCCTCCGCCAGGTAGACGGAGAGGATCTTGAGCTGTAGCTCGGTGCCATCGGACAGGAGCTGGGCTCCGCCGGTCGTGCGCGCCGATGCGATCGGTGTCTGATTCGCGAGCTCCAGCTGCACGGTCGCGCCCGTCGTACATGCACCGACTGTTGCCGCGACCATCGCCATCACGCACGTGCCCTTTGCCATCGGTAGAACCCTGGGTCGACCGCGTACGGCGTTCGTGAACCGGCGATTCCCTCACGGCCGTTGCTCGTGGAGTAGTAGGTGGACCTGCGCTTCGGCAAACTGGATGGCGGACTGCCCGTCCGCTGATGCGAGCGGGGGACTAGGTATCCAATCCCTACCGTTCGTGCGACCTGGTGAAGTAGGATCGCGGCGTGCTGAGAACACTGGCCGCCGCGAGCGTTCTACTGATCGCTTGCGACCCGCCCGGGAAACGCATCGAACAGAGGGATGCAGCCGCCGATGCGTCCGCTGATGCATCGCCGCCGCCACCACCGACCGTGGACGCGGGACCTCCGCCGATGATGTCGTGCAGCGTCGCCGCGCCAACCTGCGAGCTTCCGCCGTCGACGTGTCTCGATAGCCACTACATCCTCTATTACACCAACGGCACCTGCGTCTCCGACGAGTGTGAGTACACGACGAACATGATGTACTGCTCGTTTTGCGTGAATGGTGGCTGCCAGGGTGGCTTCACCTAGAGCATTCCGCACGCATGTAGTGGTAGGCGTCATCGTCGTCCTGCTGCTGCCGCTCGTGTCGTGGTTGGACGGTTCCGGTCAGCTCGCGTGGACGATGTTTTCGCGCACGGGTGCGTACCGTCTCGAGTTGCTGGTCGATGGCAAAGCGATGAATCCGACCGAGCTGGCGGCCGCCGCAGCTCCGGGACCAACGTCGTCGGTGCTTGCTGGCGCCGACAACTTCAAACATCACGACGTCGCCAGGGCCACCCTCAGACGGCATCTCGTGGATGTTGTCGCATTCGCGTGCAAGCTGAGACCGGGAACGACGATCACGGGACGGCTGCACGAACGCGTACGCAGCGACGCTTCGATCCAAACGAGCGAGGTGACGGTGAAATGCGGTCCGTGATCGGCGATCCGGAATTGCGTCCACTCGGCGCCGCGCGTGCCGCGTTCGGCCTCGTGATGCTGCTTCGAACGACGCCGCTGCTCGCGGCATTCGATCCGCAGTTCTTGCGTGGAACGAACGGTTGGTTGGGATGGCCAGACTCGGGTTGGCATGTCCCCGTGCTGGGACTCACGTTGCCGGCATTCGTCGTCGTGTTGCTCGTCGTCGCACGTACTCTTGCGGCTGTCTGTTTGATGCTCGGCTTTCACTCACGTGTGGCCGGGCTCGTCGCTGGCGTCGCTGGCTACCTCGTGCTCGCGCAGGATGCGTTTGGCTACTTCCATCACCTGCACATGCTCTACCTCGGAGCGATCCTGTTCGCGGTTGTCGATGCAGATGCCGCGCTCGCCGTTCGTGTTTCACCCGCGAAGTCCGCGAGATCGAGTCTCGGTCTGATGCGCGTGTTTGTCGCGTCCATTTATCTCTGGGCTGCGGTGGGCAAGATCGCTTCGGAGTGGGGAACGGGCGCAGCTCTCGCGATGTTCAAGACGAGCGGCGCGCTGGATCGGGTTGCATGGCTTCTCACGCCAGGGCGATATGCGGCCATCGAGATAGGCGTGATCGCGATGGAGCTCGCCATCGGTCTCGGTCTGCTGTTGTCACGCACACGCCGGTTGGTGCTCGTGTGCGCGGTGTTGCTTCACCTGACGTTCGAGGCGGTCGCGCGCGTCGATACGATCGGGTGGCAGATGTGTGCGTTGCTTCTCGTGTTCACTCGCAGTGGGCCGCCTCGACCGGCCACGCCATGAGCGACTGACCACACATCTCGTCGTCGATGGAAGGGCCGGGAAGGATCGTCGTATCCGTCGTGTTCTCCCAGACGCAGTTCGTGCCGATGCTCTCCCCCGCCGAGACAATCGCGTCGATCGCGTAGGCTTGTTGGGCGTCGAACGACCAAGGCTCTACACTGACGAACGCCTCTGGAGCTTCGTTGCGAGTGATGGATCCGAGGAATGACTTCCCGGCTCGATGCATGTGTGGCCAGGTGGAAATGACATGAAGCTCGTCGCCGATCGCGCACGTCGCACTGCTTTGCTCGATGTGGTGCGGTCGCAACGCGGGCGTTGGCGCGCGTAGCGGCAACCATCCTGCGCGGTGAACAGCATCTCGACGAGGGGTCACCACAACTTCGCGCGGCATCGGGTCGCCATCCGCGAGCCGCAGCGCGTGCGCTTGGACGATCAAGCGAATGGTGCCGGCGGGAACTGCAAGCTCGACATCGGGTGGTAGGTGGAGGGGACCGCCACCGGTCGCCCAAACGTGCAGCGGCACCGCGTCATCCGGCATCGACTCGCACTCGATCGGTCCGTCCGGAAATTCAACCGGCGATGCGAAAAGGGCCACGTGATGAAGGGATACGGACCCCTTGGGGGCGTCGAGCTCGATCCCGCCGATGTCCGCACCGTCGAGGTCGCTCGCATCGAACCCGAAGCATTCGTAGGCCTCGCCGCCAACGCCCGGATCTGCCAGGAACCGCAGCGAGACCGGTTCGTCTGGAGCAACGCCGCATCCCGCCAAGGCGACCAGGGTCGCGCCGACGATTTGAGAGAACCGCGACACTGGGCCGGAGCCTACCGCGACCATGATCGATCGAGATGCACTTCGATGACGCTGTCTAGGACGACGCTCGAGCTCGCCGGGCTGGATGTCGGGCGCCAACGTCGATGTGGCCGGCGGATTGTCCGTGGGCTACTGCGGTCGAGCGCCTTGGGGCGGCCGGTGCTAAAAACGTTCCTGGGCCCGTGAAATAGGCCGATCGGTTAGTCGCGCGCGGGCCTGAACGGTGGTCTACGGAGGTGTCATGTCGTCCGTTCCAGATCGCGGCAAGTTCTTCAAGAATCCCGAGAAAACGAAGCCGAGCCAGCCGGATGTGTTTGGCGACTGCGTGATCGACGCTGTTGCCTACGAGATCCGCGGATTCAAGCGCGGCGAGGAGCTGGCTCTCCACATCGCTCTCCCGCGCGGTGACAAGAACACGTATCCGCCGGATGCGTTCCGCGGCTCGCTGGATCCGGTCGCGCGACCGGTGGCGCCCAAGGGCAAGAAGGGCGCGCCGCCGCCGGACCTGGGGCCGATCGTCGCGTGGCAAGGCGTCATCGTCGGCGAGGATCACGCGTATCAGCTGACGGCGACCGAGAAGCAGGGCAAGAGCGACGTGTACTGGGTGCTCACGTTCGAGAAGACCGAGAAGCCGAGCGGCGAGACCGAGTGGGTCGACGCTGATCAGCCCGAGTCCTGATCGACGCGGTTACGGTTCGAGCACGAGCTCGATACTCGTGCTTCCCGAGTCGCGCCAGTTGGATGGCACCATGGTCTCGGTGTGGGGCGCGCCGATAGGCGGCATCGCCGTCGGCTCCTCCCACGTTCCGTTCGACAGCCATGCGGAGAGACGAAACACGGCCGGGTCCGGACCGCAGCAGCCGCCGCCAACGTAGAACTCGCTCGGAAATTCGAACGGCGCGAGGGACACCTCCACGTCATGCGCATCGCCCGTCGTCCCATCGAGGTGCACTTCCAGGGCGCTAAATCCGTCGGCGCGCGCGTCTGGTGCGAGCTTGATTCTCCCCGTGACGGTGCCCAGGAAATCGTCACAACCCACCAGTGCAAGCGCTGCCACGACGAAGAGGCCAAGGCGGTTCACCATGCTGCGAGCATACACACGAGCGCGCGCATGGGACCGAATCCATGCGTCCGTCACCGAGCGCGTTCGATCGTTGTGTCTCTCTGTGCCGCGTCGGTCTCGAGCTGGCCGCACCGAGATGCGTGCGATCGGCGCACGACCGCGGGTATGATCGCGTGATGAGAGCTCTCGCGACGAGTGTGGTGGTGCTGGCGTTCGGAGTTTCTGCGGTGGTGGCGGCGCCCGATGCGGCCAAGCCCAAGACAAGCGTCGAATACGACGAGCTCGCTACAGCCGTGCATCCGCATCTCAAGTCGTTCACGACGAAGACGGTCGAGAACGGGAAGGAAACGTTCAAGGAGGTCTCGACGTTCGGCGCCGACGGCCATCTGCAGAAGCGCGACTCGTACAAGGACGGCGCGCTTGGCGAGAGCGAAGAGCTCACCTGGGACGCGAACGGCAACCTGACGAAGCGCGTGATGAAGGCCGACGGCGAGACAACGACCGCCAGCTGGACATACACGCTCGACAAGCAGGGCCGCATCGCGACCGCGCTGGACAGCGGTGGCAGCAAGGACACGTACCGCTGGGACGCCAAGGGCGGTCACGAGGTGACGACGACGAAGTCAGCCGGCGGTAAGGACGTCGTGGTGATGACGGCCACGCTCGATGCCGCATCGCACGTCACGAAGCGCTGTACGTCGACCGCGATGGTGACGGACGCGGTTGCCGCGAAGATGACGTGCGAGGTCACCGAGTACGACAGCCACGGCCAGAAGAAGAAGAAGGGTACGCAGCCCGCAAAGGGATCGCCGCCGAAGACCTATACGAACACGTACGACAAGGACGGTCGCCTCATCAAGCAAGTCGCCGGTGGGAAGGGCGGCACCGTGTCGGCTTACACGTGGAACGCGAACGGTGATATCGCGACGGTCTCCGATGACTTCGGCGACGAGAAGATGGTGACGACGTACTCGTACGAGCCGCGCTAGGCTCAGCGTCGGATCAGGCCGTGCGGCGTGCCTTCGCCGTAGCCCGCGGACGTCTGCACGCCTACCACCGCGCGCTCGTGGAACTCGGGCAGGGTGCGCGCACCGACGTACGTGAACGCCGATTGCACGCCCGTGATCATCTCGACGAGGATCGCTCCGACGCTCTCCTGACCTTCGCGGATGTAGATCCGCGAGCTCGAGATGCCTTCGCGGAAGAAGCCTTTCTTGGCGCTGTCGAACGCATCGTGATCCGCGGTGCGGTCGCTGACGGCGCGTCCGCTCGCCATGCCGTAGTTCTCTTTGTAGAGCAGGCCGTCGCGGTCTTCTTTCACGTCGCCTGGGCTCTCGTAGGTTCCTGCGAGCGCGGTGCCGATCATGACGCGCGCGGCGCCCGCGGCGAGATAGAGCGCGACGTCGCGTGGATGCTTGACGCCGCCGTCGGCCCAGATGTGCTTGCCAAGGCTCGCGGCTTCGACGGCGCATGCGCGCACGGCGGAGAACGTGGGGCGCCCTGCGCCTGTCTGCATGCGTGTGGTGCACATCGCGCCCGGCCCGATGTTGACCTTGATGATGTCGGCACCCGCTTCGATCAGCGCGCGTGTGCCCTCCGCGGTGCAGACGTTGCCCGCGACGATGGGGACCCGGCCGCCGACGATGGCTTTGACGGCACGGATCGTCTCGAGCATGCGACGTTGATGGCCGTGGGCGGTGTCGAGAACGATCGCGGAGATCCCCATCTCGACGAGTCGGGCGGCCGTCGCCGGGGCTTCCGCCGAGATGCCGATCGCGGCGGCCACCATCAAGCGATTGTTCGACAGAGCGGGGCGTAGCAGCTCGAGACGGACCGCGTCGTTGCGCGTCATCACGCCGAGCAGGCGACCGTCCTCGTCGAGTACGGGAGCGGCCTTGACCCGGTTCTCGTCCATCACGAGGAACGCATCCCGGTTCGAGATTCCTGCTGGCACCGTGACGAGGCGCTGCGACATCAGGCGCGACGCGGGAAGGTATTGATCGCGGTCGCGCAGATCGGAGTGGGTGACGATTCCGATGGGGCGACGCTCGTCATCGACGACAACGACTAGATCGTGGGACCGCTTGCGGATGATTCCCTGAACGTCGCGCAACGTCGCGCGGGGCGAGACCGCGAGGGCCGTGTCGTAGCGCGTGTCGGCGGCGTGGATGTGCTTGACGATCCGCTCCACCGTGTCGAGCGCCATGTCCTGCGGCAGCACTCCGAGCCCACCGAACCGCGCCATGGTTTCAGCCATGCGCTTGCCTGTGACCGCGTTCATGTTGGCCGAGACGATCGGATGCGAGCCGCCGGCGAAATCCGTCGGGGTCAGATCCGCTTCGAGCCGCGAACTACCATCGAAGTAGCTCGGGTTGAGAAACACGTCGTCGGTGGAGAGCTCGATCTGTTCGTCATGGGCCGGGTGAAGAAAGCGCACCTGGTGACGCTAGCTCGAATTCGCGCGCGGACCTGTCGCTCGCGTTCACCTATCGCGTAGCGTGCGGCCCATGGTTAGCGACATATTCGATGCAACCCAGTGGAGCGCGGTTCCCGGCTTCAGCCTCACCGACATCACCTACCACCGGCACGTTCGGCTCGGGATGGTCCGCATCGCGTTCAATCGGCCAGAAGTTCGCAACGCGTTTCGGCCGCACACCGTCGACGAGCTGTTCGCCACGCTAGAGCACGCGCGGATCTCGAGTGACGTGGGCGTCGTCCTCCTGACCGGCAACGGTCCGTCTCCCAAGGACGGCGGCTGGGCGTTCTGCTCGGGCGGCGATCAACGGATCCGCGGCGAGCACGGCTATCGCTACGAGGTCGATGGCGCGACGGCCGCCGAGGCGCCGAAGGTTCCGGATCTCGCGAAGCTCGGGCGGTTGCACATCCTCGAGGTCCAGCGGCTCATTCGGTTCATGCCGAAGGTCGTCATCGCGGTGGTGCCGGGCTGGGCCGCGGGCGGAGGTCACAGCTTGCACGTCGTCTGCGACATGACGATCGCGAGCAACGAGCACGCGATGTTCAAGCAGACCGATGCAGATGTCGCGAGCTTCGACGGTGGATATGGCTCGGCATATCTCGCGAAGATGGTCGGCCAAAAGAAGGCGCGTGAAATCTTCTTTCTCGGCGACGCCTACACGGCCGCGGAGGCGGAGGCGATGGGCGCGGTCAACAAGGCCGTGCCGCACGCCGAGCTCGAGAACACCGCGATCGCGTGGGGCGAGAAGATCCTCGGCAAGAGTCCCACCGCGGTGCGAATGCTGAAGTACGCATTCAATCTCGCTGACGACGGCATCGTGGGGCAGCAGTTGTTCGCCGGTGAAGCGACGCGCCTCGCGTACGGCACGGCGGAGGCGAAAGAGGGGCGGGACTCGTTCCTCGAGAAGCGCGCGGCTGATTGGTCGGCGGTGCCCTGGTACTACTGACGCTCGCGGCGCCGTGATCTCGCGAAAGTCTGGCGATTGCGCGGAGCGAGCCCGACCGCATAGAGTGCGCGGATGGGAACCGGGGTTGTTCGGTACGTCGTGTTGGTGCTCGTGTTGGCCGCCGGATGCGGCGGTTCGGGGGCTACTGACGGCGCCTGCGCCGCGGGGCCGTGTCAGAACGACGGCGTCTGCACGAACAGCGGCAGTGACTACACGTGCGCGTGTGCGAGCGGCTATGAGGGCATCAACTGCGAGGTCGATATCGACGACTGCGTAGGCGTCACGTGCGAGAACGGCGGCACCTGTGTTGACGGCGTCGATAGTCACACGTGCACGTGCGCTGCCGGCTATGAGGGCACCAACTGCGAGGTCGACAGCGACGATTGCGCCGCGAGCCCATGCCCTGCGTTCGAGATCTGCACGGATCGCGTGAACGGTTTCGATTGTTTCTGCGATGCGCCGACGAAGTGCACGTCGCTCGCGGGAGGCGAGGGTCGGTGCGTGACCGGTGCTTCGACCATCTATCCGGCTGCCAACTGCGCCGCAGGTGCCCGCTGCGAACCGTGCTTCGATCCCACCGCTGCTGATCCAACTGTACAGACAGGCGTGTGCAACGTGGGCTGCGATGCTCCAACTCAAGCGGCCGTCGCGCTGTCATGTCCGTGGCTCGGGCCGGCGGTGATCGAGCCGTCGGTGCTGCCGTCGTGCTGCAGCGGCGCGCATTGCCTGCCTGCCGCGTACACGCCGGAAAACGCGAAGCCAAACCTCGCCACCTGCACGGGCGGCTACTGCGTGCCTGATGCAATGATCTCGACCGCGGGCAATTTCCTGCCGACGTCGTGCGTGCCCTTCGCGGGAACAGGCGAGGCGAACACGCAGGGCCGCTGCTTGTCGTCCTGCCTCCCCTTCGTCGCAGCCGACCAAAGCCAGCTGGAGCCCTCCACGACCTGCGGCGCGGGGAAGGCCTGCGTATCGTGCTGGGATCCCATCTCGGGAGCATCGACGGGCGCGTGCACGATGTCGTCCTGCGATGCTGCGCCGCCCACGAAGTACAGGTTCCCTGATTGCTGTGCGGGTCTGGGACGGTGCCTTCCCAAGACGCTGATTCCCGGTGCCGAGCAAGGCAGTCTCGGCGCGCGCGATTGCCCGGCCACGGCTGGCGACGTCTACCTCTGCGTCGCTGCAGACGCGCTTCCCGGGGGAGCTCAGAAGACGTGTACCGTGAGCGGAGCGATCATTCCGCCGAACAGCTGGACCGGGGTCTGCGTCCCCGATTGCGTGATCGGAGACACGACGTTGATTCCGAAAGCGAACTGTCCAACGAACTACAGCTGCCCGCCGCCGTCCTGAGCCCACGCTACTTCGCTCGTCAAACGCTCTCGACGGCGTCGGCTCACGGCAGAGCCACGGTCACTTCACCTTCTTCGCGACGACCTTGATCGGTTTGCTCGGAGGAGAGAGGCGGCCAAAGTTATCGACGTAGCGCACGGTGACCGACTCGTCTGCGTACGGCGCCCCCGTGCCGTCGGGCAGCGCCGAACAATGCCCCTGCTGGTACACGACAACGTCCGTGACCGGCGCCTTCCCCGCAGGCGAGATGAGGCCGAACGTCAGGACCGTCTTGGCCGCGCCCTCGTCGGTCACGATCAACGCGCGCGCGCCGACCGGTGCAGCTGTTGCGAGTACGACGAGCGAGGACGTCTCGGGCCGGATCATGTTGTCGGAGCTCGTCGTCTCCAGCGACGTGACGTCGGGGGCAGGGAGGAGGTCGATCGCCTTGGTGCTCGTCGTGATCTTGCCGCGCGACTTCTTGTCGCCAACCAGATCGGCGCTCGTCACCTTCGCTGGCAGTTTGTACACGACGAGACCTGGCGCGAGGACGACCGTCTCGGGCTTGCTCTCCTTCTTGCCGCTCTTGAACACCCAGGTCGGCTGGAGTGCTTCGCCTTCGTCGACCGCATTCGACCCGTATTCGGTAGACGTCATCACCAAGAGGCCGCCATCAGGCGGAGCTGTCACGCCCGCGTTGAGCACCTTGGGGTGCTGCATGGGCTGCATGCACTTCGCATCTGCGAGAGGGGACAGCGAAGCGAGCGCGAGCGAGGCCAGAACGAGACGCATCTCAGCAGGATGACACGGCCGCGTCAGACCTGCGCCATGCCGCCATCGACAACCGGCTGCTGCTTCGCACGAACCGTGAGCGCGCCGCGCCGTTCTGCCTCGTTGATCACATCGCGAAAGGCGTCGTCCTGGTAAGAACGGCCATGTTCTCGCGCTATGTCGCCATTGGCGATAGCAGTACCGAAGGCCTCGACGATCCGGACGGGCGCGGCGGCTATCGCGGCTGGGCCGACCGGCTCGCCGA
Organism: Kofleriaceae bacterium; assembly: GCA_036499725.1. Lineage (GTDB taxonomy): Bacteria > Myxococcota_A > Polyangia > Haliangiales > Haliangiaceae > JABFXX01. The sequence goes on along the minus strand of DASYDE010000040.1, from coordinate 152,764 downwards.
GCACGCGGCGCGGGCGTATCCTGGCCTCCAGTACGCGAACGTCGCCGTGCGGGGAAAGAGCGCGGCCGAGATCAAAGCGAGCCAGCTCGCGACCGCGGTGGCGATGCGGCCGGATCTGGCGACGGTCGTTGCGGGGATGAACGATCTGCTGCGGCGGAATTGGAGCGCGGTGCGTGTCGCCGGGGAAGTCGGCGAGATGGTCCATGCGCTGCGCGCGCTCGGCGCGACGGTCGTGATGTTCACGATTCCCGACGTGTCGTCACGCATGCGGCTCGGCAGGCTGTTGTCGCAGCGCACCGCCGAGCTCAACGTGGAGCTGCGCAAGATCGCGGCGCGCGAGCAGGCCGTGTTGTTGGACCTCGCGAGCTACGAGCTCGCCAGTGATCCACGCATGTGGGCCGTCGATCGCTTGCACGGCAATCCGGCGGGGCACGCGCGCATCGGGAACGAGCTCGCGCGGCTGTTGGGGATTCCCGGTGTGACGGAGGGCGGGCTCGATGCCCCGATCGATCCGCTACCCATGCGTCCGCGGCGCGAGCGCCTGGTGGAGGATCTCACATGGATCGCGAAGTTCGTCGCCCCGTGGGCCCTGCGTCGCCTGCGAGGCCGCACGCTCGGTGATGGACGCGAGCCGAAGCGCCCGCGCCTGACTCCAGTCGTATGAACGATCGCGAGCGATTCTTCATGCGCGTGCATCCCAGAAAGGCTTACGGTTCGTCGATGCGGTTGTACTGGAGCCTCCTGCTCCTGATTGGATGCGGCGGTTCGTCGTCGATGCCTGGCGATGGGAACGTCGCGGACGATTCGTCAGTGGACGCTGCGCCGATTGTCGTCGATGACGGCGCTCCTACGCGGATCACCTGCAAGCCGCAGAACCAGCTCGGCAGCGCACTGACCACGTCCTACGGTCGGCTCGACGGCATCCTCGTCGCGATTGTCCCCCCTGGGGGCGGTGGGTGCCAGGCAGACAACAACCATCTCCATCTGCAGATCCGCATGAACAACCAGGTCTACGACGTTGCGGTGAACGTCGGCGACGAGACTGGCGTCGAGGACGTGCACTCCACCACTCGCGAGATCGCGATGCCGGGCATCCCGTGGCAAGAGGGTTGGCATACGGCCGTCTCTGCGAACTATCCGACGCTCGGTGTGGTTGCGACGGACCTGCCGCTGCGCACGACGGCGGAGTTGGTCGGCGATCTGATGAACGACCTCTCCTCCGCGAATCACATCAGTGTCTTCGCGACGGGGTACGGCTCTGATGGCGCGCACCTGGTGCATCGCAACGGCAATAGCCGCGATGGATTGATCGTGACGGAACCGCTGTCGCGACCGGCTCACGTTCGAATGTTCTCGTTCACGGGCCAGGCGTTCTGACCCGCTAGTCGCTCGACCAGTCGAACGTCAGGCCGATGCCGCCACCGAGGCGGTCTCCGGCGCGCACGCCGATGCCGAACGCCTTGCGGTTGTCGTGCACGAACAGGTGCTCGAGCTGCAGCTCGCCCGTCGAGCGACCTGGAGCGGTCGGTCGCCCGATGATGCGAAAGCGCGTGGAGTCACGGCGGGCGTAGCGATCGAGCTCCAGGTTGCGGATGCGGCCGTAGGCACCGCGCGGTTCGCTGTCATCGGACCACGCGCTCGCGCGATCGAGGAAGAGCATGTGCGGAATCGCGAGTGATACGAACGCCAGGATGTTGGTTTGATCACCGCGCGGCGTCTGTGCGGAGGTGCTCGCAAACGTCGTGGGGCGGGGCGCGTAGAGTGAGCGACCGGTATCGTAGAGCGCGAACACTTCGGGCAGCGTCGCGTTCTCCGCACCCGAGAACTTCACGACGGGCGCAGTCGGCGCGCCGCTCAGCGCGATACGTGCGCCTTCCTTTGTCGCGCGATCGCGCATGGCGGCGTCGGGGAGGGAGCGCTCGAAGCGCAGGTCGAGCAGGCCTGTCGGATGCTCCGCGGAGAGCTGGATCGTGCCATCGACGAGCGGATGTTCGAGGCCGAACAACAGGATCGATCCAGAGACGATCTGTAGCGTCCCGACCGGCGCGATCGGCTGGTTCGGCCGGATGGAGAGCGACACGTCGCCGCGCGCGTTGAGGTCGAGCGGTGTCTTCATGACGTGCGCGGGATTCACGATGTGAACGTGCACGTCGAGTGAGGGTGCTGTGGCGGACGCCATCAGCGGCGTCTTCGGCGCCATCACGGGGAGGACGCCTGCGCGATGGTCGCTGTCGACGAAGATCACGTCGCCCGCGACCGATGCGCGCTCGGGCTGATGTGCGCGGTCGTGGCGATCGGGGCTGTTCAGCGCGAGCTCGTCGATGGTGACGTCGATCGTCTTCACGGCGGCGGCGAGATCCGCGGCGATCGTGGCCTTGAGGTCGAGTGCGGACGTGGGTGCGTCGGCGAGTCCGACCGGCGTGAGACCCAGGACGAGCCAGTTCTTCGTCGCGAGCGTGAGTGCGAGGGAGGTGGGGTGGAACGTCGGCTTGCTGATCGCGAGCAACCCTGTCGCTTCGAGCGTGCGATCGCTGCGCTCGCGATCCTTCTCGTGCGCTTCGAGGCGGATGCGCGCACCGTCCGGATCACCGGTGAGCTCGAGGTCGATGCCGTGCCAGCGACGGCCGGTGTGGGGCAGTGCGAACGACGCGTCGCGAACGGCGAGCGTGCCCGTCACGTCCGCGCGATCGATCTCCTTGCCGTGGAGACCGATGTTCGCGCTCATGTCCCAGTGCAGCGAGCCGACGTCGAGGCCCGCGGACGTCATGGGCGCAAAGGCCGGGAGGGCGGGCAGGACCGAGAGCAACGGTGCATCGGCCCGCGCGGTAACGACGACATCCGTGCGGTCGGGCGTTCGCGTGATCGCCGCCTTCAGCGTCACGGCGTTCGCATGGGCGATGGTCGCTTTGATCTCGGTCGGCGAGCCGGTGATCGCGAGCGTGGTCTCTGCGGTGCCGCCGCTCGCGACGCGATAGCCGCGCCAGGCGAGGTTCGCGTCGATCGCGAGCGCGGTGGGTGTGCCTGTGAGGTGAACGGTGCCGCCGGCGGTGCCACCGAGCTCGGCGAGCGTTGGCGACACGCGCGGGAACTCTCCGAGGGGCCGGTCGGCGATCGCGATCGTCTCGTCGATGCGGAGGTCCAGTGGCTTGGCGATCGCGAGGCGACGATTGACGAAGCGGAGGCGAGGGAGCGAAATGGATCCCGACAGCGCCGCAGCGAGCGCGCGACCGTCGAGCGGGTCGACGACGCCGAGCTCTCCGGTCGTCTGGATCGAGAGGCGATCGTGCGCAGGCGTGATGACGGCGCGAATCTGTCCGGATCGCGGACCGGTGACGGTGGCGGTGATGGTCCCCTGCGGAGCGCTCGGTGACCCGGTGAGCTCGCCGTGCAGGGCGACCGTGCCCGTCAGCTTGCTTGCGAGATCGGGCGGGAGCTTCGCGCGGATCTTGGCAGGCGCCAGCGCGATCAGCTCGGCGGTCGAGCGCTCGGGCGCGTCGATGGTGAGGTGCCACGAGCGGGTGGGGACGAGGCCGACGGCATCGAGCGGAACGTCGGCCTTGACCGACGCGATGGACGCGCCGCCGCTGGTGATGTGCGCCGTGATCGCGGCATGCGTGTCGTCCGCACGACCCTTCGCGTGAACGACAACGGCGGGGTCGGGGAGAGCGACGGCGAGGTCGAAGTCGGCGGTGCGCCCAGTCGCGGTCTTCTCGATCGAGACGGTTCCCGAGGCCCGACCGCGCAAGCTCGGTTTCCCGGCGAGTCGACCAGCAGCGCCGAGATCGAGGCCGTGGATCGCGATCTTCGTCGAGGAGCTCGTCACGACCTTGTTCGTGAGCGTCGCCGTTCCTTGCGCGTCGATCGTTCCGCCGGCGATCGCGATGCGCGTCGGCGCGAGGGACACGGTGAGGTCACCGGCGACCTTGCCGTCGGCGGTGACAGCGAGCGAGATATGGCCCAGCGGCGGGAGCTTGCCGACGCGTTGTGGCACCTCGATGCCCGCCTCGTGCAACACGCGCAGCGCATCGGCCGGGGTTCCGGCGACGTTCAGCGTGCCGTGCAGCAGGGCGTCGGCATTCATGGTTCCTGCGCCGGCGACTTCGAAGCCGAGGCCCTTCGCGTTCAACGTCTCCAGCGTGTAGCCGCCGTGGGCGATACTCGCTTTTGCGGAGAGGCCGTCGACGGAGATGTTGCCGATCGTCGTGGCGCCGATGTCGAGCGTGATCGCGGTGTCGAGGTCCTGCAACGAGACGCCCGCGCCGACGAGGCCGATCTTGATCGACGTGGAGACCTGCGGTTTGTTCTCGTGCAGCGTCGGCGGCAGGACGTCGCTACTCTTGCCCGTACCGACGAGCGTGAGGTCGTAGCGCGGGCGAAGGCGATTGCTCAGGTCGATCGTTCCATCCAATGCGAGCGTCGTCGCGCGCGAGGTGACGGCGCCGTGGACGGCGAGCGCATTGGCCGGGCCTGCCAGCGTCGCATCGACGCCGACGTCAGCGACGAGCAACTCGCGGCCGAGCATCGACTGCAGCTTCGCGCGATCGATCTTCAGCTTGCGGATCAGCACCGACTGGTTGCCGGTGGGCACGCCGCCGACGATGTTCAGGTGCCCCGCGATCGCTTCGATGCTCGCCGCGCCGACGACAACGCCGCCCACGTTCGCGTCGATCTCGGTGCCATGCTTGCCGAGCTCGATGTTCGCGACGGAGAGATCGATGTCGCGCGCGGTACCGTTGGGTCGCGCGAGGTGCACCTTCGCGGAGAGCGCGGCCAACTTCACGTCGGCTTGCTGATCGGCGGGGCGCGCGGTCAACGACCCGGTGACGGCGAGATCCGTGAGGTCGACGTGTGTTCCGTCCGCCTTGGTGATCGATGCCGTGCCGTGAACGGAGATGTTCTGGACGGCGATGGATGCGAGCGGCTTGCTCGGTGTCGTCGAGGGCGTTGCGATCCCGACTAGGTTGGCCACGCCGTGCTCGTCCTCGATGACGGTGAGCGCGAGGCCGTCGACGGCGAGCGACTCGATCACGGGAGCGCCTGACAGGACGCTGCTGCGATCGATAGCCGCGTTGATCGACGCCACGGAAACCGCGGTGCGTCCCGCCCGATCGAGGATGACGACGTTCTGCAGCTCGACGCTCGAGAACAAGAAGCCGTAGTCGAGCCCACCGATCGTCGCGCGGCCCTCGAACGGCACCGCGAGCTTGGCCTCGATGCGACCGCGCACGAACGACTTGCCCCACGGCGTGTGCAGGAACGCGACAGCGAGGAGCACGAGCAGGATCAGTGCCGCGAGGAAGCGTCCAAAATATTTGAGCGCGCGCTTCATCAGAACGCCTCACCGACGCGCAGGAACGCGAGGAGACGTCCCCAGGCTAGCGCAGCTTGGCTGTCGTCGAGGATGCGATATCCGACATCGACCGCGATCGGCAGGTACCAGAGCCGCACGCGCCCGCCGACGCCCGCTGCGAGGGCGAGGCCATCCGCAAACGGGTTGGTCCCTGCGCCTGCGTTGCCGGCGTCGACAAAGCCGATCGCGCCCACTTGCTTGCGAAACGGCAGCCAGCGCAGCTCGACGCTCGTCTCGACGAGACTGCGGCCGCCGACCTCCGCGTCGTCGCAGACGGTCGTGTTGGCGCACGCGACGGTGGGTGACAGGCGATCGCGACCAAAGCCACGCAGGCCGTACGCGCCGCCGCCGAACAAGCGCGCGCCGAACGGCACGCCGTTATCACCGGGGAGCAGCACCACACCACCGGATGCGCGAAGACCGAGCGACCACGCGCCGCCTTGCCCCGCGAGCGGAACGAGCACGCGCGCATCCGCCGTCAGCTGCAGCCACCGCGTATCACCGAGCGGGCCACCGGGGGCGAACGCGGCGGTGCCACCGAGCAGCCAGCCCGACGTGGGCTCGACGCGATCGTCTCGTCGATCCGCGACGAGCGAGGTCCGCAGCTCGAACCCCGTCGTGCGATCGGTCGTGTCCGCGACGAGCATCGGAAGATCGAGCGCTCGCTCGCGACGAAACCACGCGTCGCCGTCGAACGACACGCCCGGCGCGAGCGTCGCGTGGAGACCTGGCCCGCCGACAACCTCGCGCAGCAAGAACGCCGGGTAGAGCACGTCGCGCCAGCGCGCGAGCAGGCGCACGGTGACGGCCGGCACCGACGCCAACGGATGGAGGTACTGCGCGAGCGCGTGACCGTACACACCGTCCGCGAGGTCGCGATGATCGCCGAGGATCCAGCCGTAGCCGACGCCGCCTTCCAGCTCCAGGTGATGCTGCGGGGCGAACAGATGGCGGAGCGCAACCGCCGCTTCGACATATGCATCGGCGCGCGTCGGATCCGCTTCGAAGCCCGCCTCGACGTGCAACTGACGCGCGGGGGCCTCGACGACGGAGATCGTGACCGCGAGCTCGGAGGGCAGGGTGCGTGGCACGAGCGTTCCGTCGGCGGCGATCTGTGCGGGCTCGAGCTTGCCACCGGAGTCGGGGTACTCGGGGAGGCGCGGGATGTCCGCGTCGCTGACGACGTTCACGGACACGAACGCACCGCTGTCCAGCAACGCGAGCTCGGCGCGCCGCGCATCCGCGGTCGAGAACGGGCCGCCCGCCCGTAAGCCCGAGCGCTCGAGGATCTCGTCGACGGGGACGTGCGCGTTGCCCGCGGTGGTCAGCGTCTTGATCGTCGTCTTGGGCCCCGGGTCGAGATAGAAGAACCACGCGACCTTCTTCGTCGCGCGATCGACGAACGTGCGGCTGTACGCGCGCGCGTGCCCGTAGCCATGCTCCTGGAGGAGCAGCCCCAGCTCCAGTCGCTGGAGCCGATACGGATCGAGGTCGATCGGATCGCCGGGACCGAACGAGAGCACGCCGCGCAACTCGGCTTCGAGGTCTCTGGGCGCACCGGTGATGGACACCGACCCGACGACGTATTGCGGTCCCTCATCGACCGTCCAGTGGACCGTTGCGGTGCGGTTGACGAAGTCGACGCGGGGCTCGTCCACGACCGCTTCGAACCGCCCTTTTCCTTGCAGGTACGATTCGATGCGACGGCGATCCTCGGCGAGGCGAAAGTCGTTGTAGCCGCGCTCGGGGTACAGCAGCGACTTCGCTCGCAAGCCGAGCAGCGGGTACAGAGGCTTGTAGAGGACGGACAGCGTCGTGCCCGCGCGCGGCTCGATCGTGACGGCGCTGATCCCGATGTCCGTATCGCCCGGCACGGGGCGCACCGGGTACTGACCCGTACGGCACGCCGCGAGCACAGCGAGGAGGAGGACGGTCGCGCGCAAACCTTGCCGAGTATAACGGCTATCGCGCGCGACGATCGATCCGTGCAATACGGAGCCATGAGTCGGCGAGACAACCTGGACCGCTGCGCGGAGTGCCGCATGCACACGACGCTGTGCATCTGTCCGCTCTTGCCGACGCTCGTGCCACGAACCCGCCTCGCGCTGCTCGTGCACCACCGCGAAGTCACCAAGCCGACGAACACCGGGCAACTCGCCGCGCGGTGCCTTGCCCGCAGCACGACGACGGTCATCGGCGCGCGCGACCAGGTCACCGTGCTTCCCGTCGTGGAGCCGCACGAGCAAGCACTCCTGTTGTATCCAGCCGATGATGCGGTTTCGGTCGCCGAGTACGCGACGAGCGAAAAGCCGATCGTGTTGTTCGTGCCCGATGGCTCGTGGCGCCAGGCCCACAAGATGCGACGGCGTCAGGCGAGTCTGACCACGCTGCCGTGCGTGGTGCTGCCGGAGCTCATGACGACGAACTATCGCCTCCGCAACGAGCACCACGAGGGTGGGCTCGCGACCCTCGAAGCGATCGCCCGCGCCTTGCGTATCCTCGAGGGAGAAGCAGGACCCGCGATCGAGACGGCGCTGCTCGAGATCTTCAAGATCATGGTCGACCGAACGCTCTGGCTGCGAGGTGCGCTGAGCGATGCGCAGGTCACCGGTGGGTTGCCCCAGGCGGCGCGCGACGGAAATCCGCGCAGCACACCGGCTCGTCGGCGCGAGACCTAGACGCTCTTCACGAGCCGTTCGACGCCACTCGTACGCGCCACGAGTACGACATCCGCGCGCCCGATGAACAGCCCCGTCTCGACGACACCGGGAATCGCATGCAGCGCGAGGTCGAGTGCCTGCGGGTCTGCGATCGCACCGCACGCGAGGTCGAAGATCAGGTTCCCCGCGTCGGTGCGCTTGGGCTTGTCACCGTCCATCCGTAGAACGGCCTTCCCGTGCAGCGCGAGCTTGGCTGCCGTCGTGCCCGCGGCGAACGAGAGCACCTCGATCGGAACCGACCACTTCGTCCCGAGGGCGGGCGTCAGCTTCGTTTCATCGACGATGATGATGTTTCGTCGCGCGCTGAAGTTGATGATCTTCTCGCGCGTGTGAGCCGCGCCACCGCCCTTGATCAGGTCGAGCTTCGGCGAGACTTCGTCGGCGCCGTCGACGGCAACCGCGATGTCCCATGGTCCGTCATCGGACAGGAGCGGAATCCCGAGCGCGAGGGCCTGCGCGCGACTGGCCTCGCTCGTGGGCACGCCAACGAGCTTGCGTCCAGCAGCGACGAGCTCGCCGACGCCGTCGATGAACAGCTTCGCCGTCGAGCCCGTACCGAGGCCGATGATGCCAGCCTCGGGCAACTCGTCCAGCGCCGCTCTCGCCGCGGCACGCTTGGAGTCTTCGATCGAGCTCATGCCGTACGACGTCGTAGCGAGAGAGCGAACACGACCGCGCCGACCGCAGCGAGGATGGCGCCGCGCAGCGCCCACGGTCGTCGATCGAGCATGAAGCTCGACGCGGGCCAGTGGATGTAGCCCAGTCCCTGGCCAACCCATAGAAGGCCCATCAACACGGCCACGATGCCTACGATCAGGAAGAGGATCTTCACGTGTGTACTATTGCGGCTCGGCGCGGCTAGCGCCAGCCGAAGGCGTGGTCGTAGCTTCCGACGACTTGTACCGAGCCTTCGGGATCTTTGAGCGCGAGCGTCACGTGTCCGTCTTGCGAGACGATGATCGCGGCTGCTTCACGTGGCTGCCGCATGCAGTAGATGACACCGGCAGGGTGACGGGTGCCCTTGAACGTCGAGAGTTCGTCGACGTGGGAATCACCGGTGTATGGATTGGTGTGGCGGAAGCTGATCGCGGGCGCCTCGCCTTCGATGACCTGGACGCCGAAGCCGCGGACCTTGAGATCGGTGTCGATGAGGAGGGCGTTGTCGACGGCCGTGAGGCGCGCGACGAGCTCGAACGTCTCGGCGAACGCGATCTGATCCTCGTCACGCACGAGAACACGCCCGTCGGGTGCGCGCGGTCGCGACGCCTTGACGCGAGCAAGCTGCGCATTTGCCGCGACGTCGCGGACGACTTGCGCGTAGCGCTTTGCGAGCGTATCGGCTCCTTCGGTGACGCCATAGTGAATGCGGACGCCGGTGGGCTCGGGGCACTCGGCGGACATCACGAGGATCATGCCGCCGTGGCGGTGAAGCATGACCTCTGTCGCGAGACGAGCGACGATGGACGCGCGCGGGTCGACGTTCCAGGGCCCCACCGCGTTGGTTGACCACGCCGCGAAGGTGCGCGTGAGCCACTGCACGGGGAGCGGGACGGCTGAATCGTCGCCGAGGAGAACGACTTCACCGCGCGAGTAGAGGGCGCGAGCGACGCCGTTGTAGTCAACGCGCAGGACGCCAGCGTCGAGCGTGCGAATCGTGAGTGGTTGCATCGACGACACGCTGCGCTGGAGGAGGGCCCATGCTGCGAGGTCGCCGCGGATCTGGCGCACTGCGATCGCCGTCGATTCGCCGAGTGTTGCCGGCGCGAGCTTGGCGAGGTTCCTTGGCGTCACGACCACGGGAGCTCCCAGCGCGATGACGGCTGCACACTCATCTGCGTCGGGTTGCCATGCAACGCCGAAGTCGACGCGCCGTGCTTCTTCCTCGTGAAGACTCGCGAAGAACATCGCTTCGACGAGAACCGCGAGCTGCGCCGGGGAAGGGAGTTGGAGTGCCGGATCGCGGAACGCGTCGAGATGCGCGGCGAGGCGTGAGGAGAACTCGGCTGGGGTGCGGAGTGTTTCTTCGTTCACGGCAGCTTCACCGTAGCACCCGCAATTGGAACTGGGGCAGAGTCCAAGCGTCGGCATTCATGGCCCGCAAGTTCTGTCCCGCGTGTAACAGGCTGGTCGGTGGCAGCGCCGTCGACTGCGAGTGCGGCCATGTGTTCGATTCGTCGACCGTCGTCGCGGTGAAGCCGCCGAAGCTGTGCCCGTACTGCGGTGTCGGAAATCCGCAGAACGCGCAGACCTGTCACTGCGGACGCCACTTCGATCTCGATCCGGATCAGAGTCGTGCGCTCGTTCGTGGGCGCATGCGAAGCGGATCGATCATGGCGCTCGTCGGAATTCTCGGACTCGTCGGCACCGCGGCCGCGTTCGTGTTTGTTGGCGTGGTGACGATGTGGCCGTTGGTCGGCGCCGCGCTGGTGTTCTCGAACGGTCTGCGGATCCGCTTCGCGTCCCGTCGTGTTCTCGACTCGCTGCCTGCTCCGTTGCCGCGGGCAAAGCTCATCCAGCGTCGCGGTGAGAGCGACGGACGCTAGCTACGGACGCTTACTACTGCGCGAGGCGATACAGCTCGTTGTTGTCGTTGATCCACCAGACGTAGGTGTCGTCAGCGAAGATCTGGAGCTCGGGCAGCGTGCCCGCGTCGATGACGGTGACCGCGCCGCCTTGCTTGCTGACTGCGGAGAGCGCTGCGTCGCGCGACGTCCAATAGACGCTGTCCGCGCCCGCGACCACCTCGGCCCACTTATAGGTTTGCAACGGGGCCGACGCGAGTGCGGTCGTCGAGCCATCGGTGCGCGACACGCGGTAGATGACATTGAACTGGTTGCTGCCGATGCCGATGGTCGCGCGTGCCGTGATGTAGAAGGCGTCGTGGTCGGCGCTGAGCGAGAGGATTTCATCGAGGCCTTGAAGGTCCGTCGTGACCGTCGGCAGGCCCGGTGAGTGGATCTGGTGGCTCTTCGAGTAAAAGATCGCGGTCCCGTCGCTTGCCAGGTTCCCTGTCGGGTCAGTGCTGTCGAGGTCACTCCAGAGGTTGTGCGTATTCGTGACGTCGAAGTCGTAGACCTTCGGGCCTCCACCGGCGCCGGAGACGAAGTAGACGTCGTTGCCCACCATCGCGATCGGTGAATTGTAGACGTCCATCGAGGCGGACGGCGCGAGCAGAGTTGGATTGGTGCCGTCGATATCGAGGTGCGTCACATCCAGGTGCCCCGACAGCGTCACAAAGCCGGTCGCGTTCGCGGCGATGCGTATCGGGCGCGCGGTGTGCTGCACGATCGTGGTCTGCGCACCGCCGGCCTTGGGCGCGGTCCAGATCGACCCGCCGTTCAAGATGTCGGTTGACGTGAAGCAGATCAAATCGGTCGCGTTGATCGCGCACTGGTACACGTTGGACGCGACGAGATGCGGGGTGTCGGGCGTCGGAGCTGCATCGGGCGTGGGCGCATCGATCGCAGGCGGCGCATCGCTGCCTTGCTCCGCCGTGTCGGCGCCCGCATCGACGTCGTTCGAGCCGGACGCGTGGTCTCCACACCCGAGGGCCGCCGTAGAGAGGACGAGTACGACGACAGAGCTGCGCACCATGACTGTCCGGACGTAGGTGCATCTACGTAGTCGCGCCAAATCGTGTCGCGTCTCGCGCCAGCGGCTAAGTCGTTTCAGATACTTGGGAATAGCTCGGCACGTTCAAGATCCAGACGGCGGAGCTCGTCCAGACCAAACGTCTGCACTAGAAGTTGGTGCGCGAGAGCTCGACGAGCATCGTGCCGCCCGCAGGGTCGATCGTCTCGTACCTGACGAGACCGACGGCGCGGCAGTAGATCCAGTACGAGGTGTAGGAGACGTCTTGCGTCACTCTCCAGCAGTTCGGGTGGCCGGAGTACGTGCCGAGGTCCTCGTACGCCAGGCCGAACGTCGTACTGCCATTCGAAGTCCGCCACGTGTGACCGTCGCTGACCGGCGAGTCGAGCGAACGCATCCATCCTTCGTGGCCGACGTTGTAATACTCCTCGACGCGATCGCCATCGACGTTGGAGTAACCGACGTTGCCGCAGAAGTTCTCGACAGCGAATGCCGGCCGCTCGGCGACCATCTTGGCCGCGGTGACGCGCGTATCACGGCTACCGGAGTTGCACGACGCATATGTCGACGTCACGTCGTACGTCCACGTCCGTCCCACGGCGAGCGGGTTGAGGCTGTTGACGTCGCTGCTCCCCGTGTCGTCGGCGGTCCCGTCGTCACCTGCGGTCGGCGTGGCAGGCGCGAGACAGGCGCACAGGGTGAGCGAGAGGAGGGCGACGCGGAGGACCTGTGCCACCGCTCAGGAATCGCATGGGGCAGCGGGACGACCAACTTTACGGTCGAATCGGCTGCCCGATCGGCGTGCCCTCGGAGGCGGGCGCCGCGTTCCCCGACGACGTAGGCTGCGCGGGATGACGCGTGGGAAGTTCCTGGAGCTCGGCACGATCACGCCGCGCGGCTTCGGTCCTCGTCGCGTGCGCGCGTATCTGCCAGCAGTCCCCGGACCCCGTCCGCTGTTGATCATGTTCGACGGGCAGAATATTTTCGGGGATGCCCGCTCGTTCGCTGGCGGCTGGCACGTCCACACCGCGATCGATCGCATCGCGCGCGCGAGAGCACCGATCGTCGTCGGCATCGATCACGGCGGAGTGGATCGGATCGCGGAGCTCTCGCCGTTCAGCGACGGCAAGCGCGGCGGCAAGCTCGACCCATTCCTCGGAGCCGTCATCGACCTCGTTCCCCGCCTGCGCGCGCGGCTCCCGACCGTCGGCCTGCCGTTCATCGGCGGGTCCTCGCTCGGCGGTCTCGCCGCGCTGTACGCGCACTTCCTGCGGCCTGACCTCTTTGCCGGTGCGCTCGCGATGTCGCCGTCGCTGTGGTTCACGCGCGATCGGTTCGCCGCGTTCGTTCGCTCGCAGCCGGAACCGCCGACCTCGCGCATCTATCTCGACATCGGCGCCACGGAGGGGCAGGGGAAGATGCGGCCGCTCGTCGAACAGTTCAGTCGCGAGCTTCGCAGCCGGGGGTGGCGGGCCACGGGAGAGCACCGCATCCGCGTGTGGGTGGATCCTCGCGGTCGCCACAACGAGGCCTCGTGGCGTCGCCGGTTTCCCGCCGCACTGCGCTTCATGCTCGCGCCCTAGCGACTGTATCGTGGAGGCGTCGTCCGAACTGATGGTGCCGAAAATCGCATTCGCTCCGCTCCCGATCGAGTCGGACGAGATAAAGGACGTCTCCGTCGCAGGAAGTAGCGCGGGATTCTTCATCGGCGCGACATCGTCGACCGCGATGCCGCAGGTGTTGCACGGTCGGATCGTCGATGGGCGCATCGCGTGGAGCGCGCCGTGGGCTGCACCACTGCCTCCATCGTTCGTAAACAGGGGGGTTGGCCCCGACGAGGTACACGGCCTGGCGCTCGGCGTGGATGCGCTCGATCCGATGCGCCTTGCGATCACCTGGATCGAGTACCAGGGCGGCTGCTACGGCGTATTCGTCGGGCGGTGGGGAGAGACGTGCGCGTACCTGCCGTCACCGACGGATTCGGATATTCGGTTTGGCGATCCAATCCTGCTCCGCGGCGCTGAGCTGTTCACGCACGAGACGAGTGCCCTCTGGCATTACCGCGGCGACAAGGGCGTGTCGCTCGAGACCCTGGATGTCGCCGACGAGCTCGGGTGGCACGCGGGCATCGACGCGAGCGGCGAGACACTCGTCTTCGAAGCGTTCAGCAAGCTGCTCTTCTTCGAGCGCGCTGGCACGGGAGCATTTCGCCGCACGCGCGTGGTGAAGACACCCTCCCCCATCGATCGACTCGCCGTGATTCACGACGGCCGCGCGCTGACCGTCATGGGCAGCGAGATCTACCTCTACGGCCGCGACGGTGCCGACATGAAGATCCGCTCGGTGGCTGCGGGCGCTGGGGTACTCGCAGTGTCAGCCGAGCGCGCTGTGTTCGAGCTCGGCGACGAGATTGTCGTCGTCGATATCGCGACGGGCGCCGAGCAACGGTTTGCGGCGCACGGAACCGTCGCTGCGTTCAGTGGCCAGCTGGCCGTGATCGCGAGCAGCGCGGGCGTCTACGTCGTGTAGGCGCTACATTCGGACGTCGGCGTCTGCCCGCTACTGCCAGGGCGTGACGATGATCGGCAGGCGGTACGAGGCGACCTCGTTGCCGTTGTTGGTCATGCTGATCGTCGCCATCGTTGCACCGCTGACGGCGACATCGCGAAATTCTGCAGACGTACCCATCGGCGCCACGCTGGCAACCGTCGGATCGTCCAGCGTCCACGTGATGTCGCCGCTCGAGCCCGTCTCGGCGCAGTTGGCGTCGCGGAACCGGAGCGGTAACACGTAGTACGACTCGTCGCCGCTCCACAGATCCACGAAGGAGCGGTAGGGCTCGATGGTGACTGCTCCGTGGCACACCGGCGCGAGGAACGCGGCCACGAAGAGGTCGTGCAGATGCAGCGTGGGCAGATCGAGATCGCCCATGAACGCAGAACCGATCGGTGAGCGGAAGTAGTCGCCGGTGTAGGTCACCCAATCGCCCTGTGCCGCGCCGTCGTAGTGGCGGATCTCGTCAGACCACCACTGCGTGCCGTCAGTGTGGAGGTACACGAACAGGCGCATCTCCACGCCGTTCTCTTTCCACGTGGCCTCGATCGTTCCGTCATTCTGGGGATCGAGCTCGCCGCCGCTACCGTTCACGTGCAGCTGGGTGATGGCACCGCCGAACGTTTCGCCCGCGTCGATGTCGAGCGAGGCCGCGCGGAGCACGCCGTGATCGGTGCGCCAGTCGATGGACGCTTTGCGTGCCGCCGGATCGTCGGTGGAGTTGCTCGCACAGCCCGCCACAGCCACCGCGAACAACAGCTTCTCCATGGAGCAAGTCTAACGGCGCATTGGTGTAGCGTTCAACTGTGGAAATCGAGGGGACTCGCAGCGAATCAGGTTCCGGCGCGTCCCCTGACCGCATCAAGGCGCTCGCAGACGGCATCTTCGCGGTCGCGATGACGATCCTCGTCCTCGAGCTGCGCGTCCCCGAGATGGACAAAGCGACGGACGCGGATGTCCTGCATGCGCTGCACGCGTTGGTGCCGAAGATCCTCAGCTACACGAGCGGCTTCGTCATCCTCGGCACGCTCTGGATCGGTCATCACTTTCAGTTCCACTACATCCGCCGGTCGAACCGAGCGCTGCTGTGGATCAACATCGTCTTCCTGCTCGTCATCTCGTCGCTGCCATTTGTCATCGGCCTCGTCGGCACGTATGGCCCGATGCGCACGACGTGCGTGTTGTACGGCGGCGTCCTGTTCCTCGCGATGGGCGTGCTGCTGGTCCAGTGGCGCTACGTGATCGGTCGCCGCCGCCTCGTCGGTGAGGACGTGCCCGCGTCGGTGCTCGCGGGACTGCGCAACCGCGTTGTGATGGGCATGGTTGGCTACGGCGCAGGTCTGTTGCTCGCCCTGGTCGCGCCGCTCGCGAGCCTGATCGTCTACGTCGTGACGCCGCTGTTCTATCTGCTGCCGGCGCGGTTCGACCGCGACATTCGCGCCTAGCGCCGCAGCGCCTGGATGCTCGCGTAGATCGCTTCGTGCGTCGCGGGGCAGCCGAGCGGCACGGGGACGCCGGCCGGGCCGAACTGCGCGATGGCGTCGCGGATGGCCTCGCGCACGCTGATGGCGAGCATCAGGGGCGGTTCCCCGACGGCTTTGCTGCCGTGGATGACGCCGGGCTGCGGCGCTTTCTCGAGTAGCGAGACCCGGAAATCGGCAGGGGCGTCACCGATGGATGGAATCTGATACGTGCTCGCCGAGTGCGAGAGGAGGCGGCCCGTCTTGTCCCACTTGAGCTCTTCGCCGGTGAGCCAGCCCATGCCTTGGACGAACGCGCCTTCGATCTGTCCGCGATCGATGTTGTGGTTCAGCGAGTCGCCGACGTCTTGCAGGATGTCGACGCGAAGCACGCGCTTCATGCCCGAGAGTCCGTCGACTTCGACCTCGGCCAGCGCGACGCCGTACGCGTAGTAGAAGAACGGAATGCCGTGGCCTTTGGTCTTGTCGTAGGCCAGGCCAGGCGTGCGGTAGAAGCCGCTCGCGGACATCGAGATCTGGCTCATGTGAGCGCGGTCGGTGACGGCGGCAAACGAGACGGCGACGTCCGGACGGCCGGACAGTGTGACCTGAGAGTCGGCGAACACGATGTTGGCCGGATCGACCTTTGTCCCCGCCTTGAGCGAGAGCAGCTCGGCAGCGACGGGACGTAAACGCTCGCGCAGCTGGTCACACGCGTTCTTCACCGCGGCACCATTGAGATCCGCGCCGCTCGACGCTGCCGTCGCGGACGTGTTGGGGACCTTGTCCGTGCGCGTCTTCATCACGCGAACGTTCTCCATGGAGACACCGAGCTCGCGCATCGCGACACCGCGCATCTTGGTGGACAGGCCTTGGCCCATCTCGGTGCCGCCGTGGTTCACCTGCACGGAACCGTCGCGATAGATGAGCACGAGCGCGCCGGCCTGGTTGAGGAACGACGCGGTGAACGAGATGCCAAACTTCACCGGCGTGATCGCGAGGCCGCGCTTCACGTGCGGGTGCGCAGCGTTCCACTGCACCAGCTCTGCGCGGCGCTCCTTCAAGCGCGCTTCGTCGGCGAGCTTGCCCCACATCATGGGCAGGCGATTGTCGCCGAGCGGCTGACCGTAGTGCGTCGTGTTGGTCTCGCCGTCGCCGCGGTAGAGGTTGCGCTCGCGCACTGTCTCGGGCGGGAGGCGGAGCTGTCGCGAGATGCGATCGAGGATCTCCTCCATCACGAGCATGCCCTGCGGTCCACCGAAGCCGCGGAACGCCGTGTGCGAGACGTGGTTGGTCTTGGCGACGCGCCCCGTGAAGCGAACGGCGGGGATGTAGTAGCCGTTGTCCAGGTGGAACAATGCGCGATCGAGGATCGACTCCGAGAGATCGAGCGCCCAGCCACCGTCGGAGACGAGCTCGACCTTGGCCGCGGTCAGGCGACCGTCGTCATCGAAGCCGACCTCGTAGCGTCCCCAGAACGGATGGCGCTTGCCGGTCAACGTCATGTCGACGTCGCGATCGAGCTGCACGCGCACGGCCTTCTTGGTGATCGTGGCGGCGAGCGCCGCGAGGGCGGCCCAGCCATTGCCCTGGGTCTCCTTGCCACCGAAGCCACCGCCCATGCGCGGCGCTTCGACGACGACCTTGTTGCGCGGGATGTGAAGCACGTGCGAGACGACCGTCTGGATCTCCGACGGGTGCTGCGTCGATGAGCAGATGAACACGTCGTCGTCGTCGCCGCACTCGGCCCACGCGGCGTGCGCTTCCAAGTAGAAGTGCTCTTGCCCGCCGATGTGCATCTCGCCGCCGAGCCTGTGCTTGCTCGCGACGAGCGCGGCATCGACATCACCGCGCGGAATGACGTGCGGCTCGGTGTGGAAGCTCTGCGCAGCGATCGCTTGCTCGATGGAGAGAATCGGCGGCTCGGCGACCGGCGCGTACGTGACTTCGACGAGCTTCGCGGCCGCTTTGCATTGCTCGAGCGTGTCGCCGACGACAACCGCGATCAGCTGACCGTGGTAGTGCACGCGTCCGTCCGCGAGCAGCGGCTCGTCCTTGCGGATCGCGCCCACGTCGTTCTCGCCCGGCACGTCGGCCGCGGTGAGGATGCACGCGATACCGGGCATCGCGCGTGCAGCGGCTGTTTCGATGTGCGTGATCACGGCGCGCGCTTGCTTGGACATCACGGGCCACATGTCGAGCATCGGGCGCCGCCGCGCCTGATCGTCGACGTAGATCGCCGTGCCGGTGACGTGACCGATCGCGCTCTCGTGCTTGAGCGCGAACCCCTTCGCCGTCGCATCCGGCTTCTCCGGAAATGGCGCGCTCGGCTCGTACGTCATCGGCGCGTCCTGGCTATCGGTCGTCTCGCCGAGCCAGAACTTGTCGAACAGGCTGACGATCAGACCCTGGCGGAACGGCACGCCAGAGCGCACGTCCTCGATCGGCGTGAACTCGGTCGCGAGCACCGCCTTGGCGTCGCGCACTGTCTCCGCAGTCCACGGTTTGCCCACGAGGAACGCTTCCGTCTTGCGAGCGTGCACGGGTGTGGGACCGACGCCGCCGTACGCGAGGCGCGCCTGCGTGATGATGTTCGTGGAGTCGCGTTCGATGACGAAGCCCGCCGACACGATCGCGATGTCGAGCTCGCGGCGCTTGGACACCTTGTACGAGTCGACGAGCCGGTTTTGCTTCCGCGGGATGACGATCTCGAGCACGACCTCGTCGCGACCGAGCACCGTCTTGCGATATGCGGTGAAGAAGTCCGCGAGGGGAACGGTGCGCTCGCCGCGAGGGCCGATCATCCGCACCTCGGCATCCAGCGAGAGAAGGACGGGCGCCATGTCGCCGATCGGCGAGGCCGTGACCAGGTTGCCCGCGAGCGACGCGCGGTTGCGAATCGGGCGCGACGCGAACACGAGCAGCATCTTGAGGATCGACGGGAACTCGCCGCCGAGCGCTTCCTCGAGAGCGGTGAGTGACGCTGCACCACCAACGACCAACGCGTCGGCCGTCTTTCTGATCCGCGTCAGCTCCGGCACACCGTCGGTCGCGATCAGCGTGGGAAAGCTACGCCCGGCCTTGTTGATATAGACACCGATCTCCGTCGCACCGCAGATGAGCTCGGCATCGGGCATCGATGCGCGCATGTCGACGAGCTGCGCGAGCGTCGTCGGGCGGTGAAACGCGGTCTGCGCCGCGCTGTAGTCCACGGGCGGCAGCGCGGGCACGTCGCGCTTGAGGCGGATCTGAAACAGATCCTCGCCCTGCGCCGTCTTCATCCGCTGCGCTTCGGCGAACGCATCGCGGATCGGTCGGTAGCCCGTGCAGCGGCACAGGTTGCCGTTGAGCTGGTCGTTGACCTGCCACGGCTCCTTGATGTCGTCGCGGTAGTAGCCCTCGAACATCGACGCGATGAAGCCCGGCGTGCAGTAGCCACACTGCGATCCGTAGTGCTTCACCATCGCGGCCTGCACGGGATGCAGCGCTTCGCGCGAGCCGACGCCCTCGACCGTCACGACCTCGCGGCCGGCCACCATCGGCAGCAACGCGATGCAGCTGTTGATCGCGCGGTACGTCGGCTTGCCGTGAGCATCGCGCTCCACGATCGCGACCGTGCACGCGCCGCAGTCACCCTCCGCGCAGCCCTCTTTGCTGCCCGTGTGGCCGTGCTGGCGTAGATACGTCAGCAACGACTTGTTGGACGATTCACCGCCCACACGGACGGCTGCCCCGTTGAGGGTGAAGTCGAAGGTGGCGGACATCCCGGGCTCCGACGGTACCACCGCGCTGCACCGACGTTCATCCGCGCTTCACGGGACCGCAATATCGGGACCCCACGGTAAATTCATGAGACTTACCCTTGGCATCGCTCTGGTCGGCCTGCTGGGTGCGTGCACGAGAACAACGATGATCACCGGGTCGCTCGCCGTCGCGTCGGCCGCGAGTGGATGGGCGTTGTTCGAACATACAGACGAGAAAGAGGACGGCGGCGTGCTCCTTCTCGGTAGCGGCGTCTACCTGCTGGAGACAGCCTTCGCAGGGCTCGCCCACCTGGCGGGCGAGGATAAGGAGGCCCCAAGGTTTGCGCCGAACGCGTCGGCTGGTGTCTCATCGAGCGGCAGCAGCCGGCCGTCCGAGAGTCCCCCCACCGAGCCCGCGTACCAGGGCCCGCCCACCGAGCCGGAATACCAGGGTCCCTTTCAGGTTCCGACGCCTCCCGAGCGCTGCATGCTGAATACCCAATCGGGGCAGATGCAGCTGTGCTTTGCCGGCGATCCGACAACGTATCAGTGCCTGGGCTTCCGCGAAGGAACCTGTACGCCCTGAGGCGTAGTGTGTCGAGCCGGGATGAAGTCGTGACGGGACCTCCGGCATCCAAGTGGGAATGAGCATCGCAGCGACATGGGTGATGGGAGATCCGCAGGCGCCGTTCGAAACGGTGCTGGCGGTGCTCCGCAACCATGGCGCGCTCGATGGTGATCGGCTGCGCGCGGGCGTGCGGCTGATCTCGGTCGGCGATCACTTCGACTACGATCTCGAGAACCCCGTTGCGGCGGGCCGCGAAGGACTTCGCGTGCTGCGCTGGCTCACCAGTCATGACGCCGCGCAGGTCACGGTGCTGCTCGGCAATCACGACGCGTCGCGCGTGATGGAGCTCGCAGCGCTGGACGATGCGGAGTTTGCGGCGGCGCAGACGCTCGCGCGATCCATTCTCGCGACGCGGAGGCACGATGGCTGGGAAGCGGCAGAGCACCGCGAGGCCGTCGAGTTTCGGCCGCGGTTTCCGAGCGTGCCGACGATCGGGTTGGTCGCGCGCGACTACGCGGGATTTCATACCGAGCAGCGCACTCTCGTCATGGAGCTGCTTCTCGCGGGACGGTTTCATCTGGCCGCGACGGAGCGGCTTCCCGACGGGCGCCCCGTTCTCATCACGCACGCGGGTGTCGTCCAACGCGAGCTCGATCTGCTCGGTATCGCCGACGAGCGCGAGCCCGCTGTGATCGCAGCCGCCCTCGAAGCGCGGTTGCAAGCGGGCGTCGAGCACTGTCGCGCGAGCTGGGAGCGCGGCATTGTCGAGCCGCTCTCACTCGCCCCGCTCCACCTCCCCGGAGATCCGGAGGCAGGCGAGGGCGGTGGGCTGCTCTATCACCGGCCGGCGTCCCCCGATCGCGCCGAGGCAGATCGCGGGTGGGAGATGAACGCGTCGCGACCGCGGCGCTTCGATCCACACGAGCTGCCGCTAGGGCTCACGCAGATCGCGGGGCACACGGGGCATACGAAGTGCGTCGCGGAGCTTGGCGACTGGCCGACGGAACGAGCGCGCGCTCGGCGACGCGGTGGCATCCGCACGCTCCGGCGCGGCGAAGACGGCACGATCATCTACGACCTCGGCGTGCTCGAGCGCTCCGCAGACGTCAGCGACTTGATCCTCGTCGACGGCGAGATGGCGCGCGTCGAGCCGGTTTCTTATCAGCTGCTGCCGCTCGCTTGGTCGGCGGACGCGCTCCCTCGTACGCCACCCTGATCGCCGCCCTCACGTCTTTCGCGTCGGCTTCGGTGAACGCGACGAGCGCCGCGCGCAGGCCTTTGCTCGAGTAGAAGCCGCGACGCGTCGGGACCTCGCGGAGCGGGATCGCGATGCTCACTTTCTCGAGTCCCTCTGCTGCCACGCGTTTCGAGTCAGCCGGCGTGATCGGCCACTCCCACGCGATCCGCTTGCCGTAGGCGAGCCACACCGTACAGCCGTACCGACTTACGACCTTGACGCCCGGCAGGTTTCGCACGTACTCGTGGAACGGCATCATCCAGGTCGTCGCCATGTCACATCGAGCTTCGCATTTCTCGGTGGCACGCTGGCGTCAACCTGCGAAACTTGTGGGATGTACCTGATCCGAGCTCGCGTGCGTCGCTACATCGTGGCTGCTCTCGTGCTCGCGACCGTGGGCGTCGTCGCGTGGCATCGCGAAGAGCCGCGTGGTCGCGTCGTCGTGACCGACACTTCGACAGAGTTGCTCGACGTCGTGAGCTTCTCACTGGGAACCGCGTTGATCGATCCGACGTCCTTCAAGACGCTCGATGCGGTCGCCGAGACGCTGCAAGGCAACCCGGGCATTGCATTGGTGGAGGTGCAGGACCACACGAGCGGGGTCGGTGACGATGCCGCCAACCTCGACCTGTCGAACGCACGAGCAGCGGCCGTCACCGCGTACCTGGTACGGCGTGGCGTCGAGGCGAGCCGCCTCACCTCGCAGGGCTACGGCGATACGGAACCGCTCGAAGTCGGTGCCCCCGACAAGAACGAGCGCGTCGCGTTTCTGATCCTGAAGCGCCAGAACGACTAGCGGCTGCGCTCGATCGCCGCGACGAGCTCCGGCACGTCGTGGTTGGCGCCGGTCAGGTGCTGATCGCCGATGAAGATCGTCGGCAGCGCGTGCACACCTGCTGCGCTCGCCTCTGCGAGGTCAGTCTCCACGCGCTTCGCGGTCGCCGGGTCGGCGAGGCTCGTGCGGTACACCTCAAGATCACACCCGACGCTCGTCGCGACGCGCTCGCAATTCTCGGGCGTCAGCTCGTCGGGATCCGTGGCGAACAGTGCCGCCGCCATCTCGTCGCCCTTGCCTTGGGCATCCGCGCAGCACCACGCGAGCGCCGCCGTCATCGCGTGCGGATGCATCTTCAACGGGACCATCTTGCGGACAACGTTCACCGGCACGTTCGCCTCCGCGATCGCTTTCTCGAGGATCGGCGCGAGGCGGCGACAGTACGGGCACTCGAAGTCGACGAACTCGATGATGTTGACCTTGCCCTGCGCGTCGACCTTTGTCGTGGCGAGTACGGGCTCGGCAGACGGCGGGGGCGCGAGCGCGAGGAACACGATCGGGACGATCGAGAGCGCGGAGCCCATGAGTGCGACCACGCGCCCTCGCATCGCCACTGTTGTTGCACCGGCTGCGATCGCGACACCGGCGGCAATCGCCGACACATCGGAGACCAAGCACAGCTTGCACCATGCGTTCAGGACGAATGCCTGCACGCCGATCAGCGCGACCGCCCACAGCGCACCGCCGAAACTCGTGAGCATTCGGAACCGCGGTCGCGACGCGAACGATAACGCGACCATCAGCGCGAAGAACGCGACGCCGAACACGGGCATCGGGATCCCGAACGGTCGCGCCCACGCGGAGAGCCTCACCGTCGAGCAGCCCGATGTATCGCAGAACGACGCGTCGGCCCCGACGTAGTCGACGAGGCTCGCGAGACTGGCCCCGAGCCCGAGGCAGCTCGCCGTGAGGGCGATGATGGAGAGGCGTGCGCGCACGCGAGCGAAACCGCCGCCTTCCGTCCTGCATTCCCGCGGTTACGGGAATCCGCTTTTCCGTGGATCCACTGCGTGCTACCTGTAGCGGCGAGCGAGAGGTTGCCAATGGTGGCGGCCGACTGGCTCTCCCCAGGGCCGATATGGCGACCGATCCACTCACGTTGCGTCTTCCGCGCTGGCTCTGCCAGTCGTTCGACCTCGCACGCGCGATCGCGAACGAACATCGCGTGGTCGGTAGAACCACCGCCATCTGCCAGTTCGATCGATTCGACATGCGCACTCACGAGCGCGCGTTCGTGAAGACCGTGCTCGCACGGCGCAGCAACCTCTGGCTGTTCCGGACGAACCAGCGGCGATCGTGCGGCGACTTCATCGCGATCGACATGTCGTCGTCGCGGCGTGCCGATCGTCGCGCCTACGTGATGGAGCTCAAGATGGGAGGACGCCTCGTCATCGGTGGCGGGCATCTCCAGGTCGCGCAGTATCCTTCCGCGATCAGCGAGCTCGTGGCGCGCGAGATCCTCGACGCGGGATCACCGATCGAGGTGCTGCACGGCGACGGCGATGCCGTGTTGATGCATCTCTAAGGCGCGGCGCAGGCGGGCGAGCCAGCGCGGATCGAGCGCACGCTCTCGGCGACCTGTTTGGCGATCGCGGCGAGCGCTCGCTGGTGCGCTTCGGCGAGGCCCGCGTAGCCAGCGGCGGCCGTCTCGGTCGCGCGATGCGAGCAGACGAGGATCGGCGCCTCGCTCGAGATGTCGTGCACCGTCGAGACGGCTTCGATCACGGCGCGCTGGCCGAGCTGGGAATCGAACCGCTGGACGGCGAGCTTCACGCGAAACGTGGGCACGCCCGCTGCCGCCGCGAGGCCCGCGATGTCGCGCGCACCGAGCAGACGGGTGAGGTCGTCGGAGAAGGCGCGCCGGATCTCGCGAGGAAGCGGCGCGATCCACGAGCGCGTGTCGACGGGCGTCACTTCCCCCGTGCCGGTGCGCACCACGATCTCGGCGCGATCGACGTCGGCGGGGACATCGACGGGCAGCACGTCGATCTGGATCTCGTTTGTCGCCGGACTGGGCGCTTCGCTGGGGGCAGCGACGAGCGTGTAGTAGTGCGAACCGGGCGAGCGACAGCCGGCGACGAGAGCGGCGAGAACGACGAGTCGAAACATCACTTGCTGCCTTTGGGTTCGCCGCCCGATGCGCGTCCGCGAACGAGAGACTCGGGGTGGCTCTTGAGGTAGTCGGCGAGGCCGCGCAGTGAGTAGGCGGCGCGATCGAGTTGCTCGAGGGAGGTTCGCACCGACTGCTGGATGGCGGAGTCGGGCGCGGCCACGTTGTCGCGCAGCGCGGTCAGGCTGTCGCGCAGCGCGCCCATCGCGACGCCTGCTTGCGCGAGCGTGTTCTGCACACCGGGCACGACCGTGCGGTCGAGGTTGCCGAGCAGCTGGCTCGCCGCGCGCGTGGTGTTGCCGACGTCCTGGCCGATCTCCGCGAATGGGATGTTGTCGAGCTTGGTGAGGATGCTCGCGACCTGGTCGGTGATCTGTTCGCTGCTCCCGTGCTCGGTGGGGATGACCCAGACGTTCGGCTTCTCGACGACGACAGGAGCGTTCCGCTTGGGCGGGAAGAACGCGAGGTCGATGTAGTACGCACCGGTGAGGAAGTTGCTCGACTTCATCTGCGCGCGCAGTCCACGTGCGACGAGCGACTGCAGCACCTGCGGGCCACTGAGGCCGGAACGCTGACCTTCCTCCACGAGAGAGTCGTAGGCAGCGCCGAGACGGTGTGGGAACACGATCGCGCGCGCGTCGTAGAAGAACGTACGTGTGGCGCTGTCGTAGCCGGGCGAGATGGACCCGATGTCACCGATGTGGACGCCGAGCATTTCGACGTTCACCCCCGCGCCGTTGCCGCGGAAGGGCTCGTCGAACCGCATCTCCACGACGAGGGGCTCGCGATCCGGAATGGCCATCGCGTGGTGGTGGTCCTCGAACAGGACGAAGCGCTGATTCTCCGGCGCGGGCGGAGTAGGCGGATCGCTGGGGCGCGTACCGAACTCGACGCCACCGGCCACGACACTCGCGAGTGACGGTGTGGAGACGCGGAGGCCGCTCGCATCGAGCGTGACGTCGAGACCACTCGTATTCCAGAACACGGTGCTCGTGGTGACGAGCTTGTCGTACGGCGCCTGGATGAACACCTCCATGTCGACGGTCTTGCCATCGGGGGCGAGCTCGAGCGCCGAGACTTTGCCGACGTTCTGATGCACCACATACACCGGCGATTGCGGAGCGAGCGAGCCGGCGTCGGTGGCCGTGAGCTTGAACCGCGTGCCCTGCTGATCGTGCGTGACGCCGGGCGGCTTCTCGAGACCGGTGAACTCGTCGGACTCTTCTTTGGCCACCCCGACGTCGACGCCGATATAGGCACCGGAGAGGAGCGTGCCGAGACCCGATACACCGCCGACGCCGATGCGCGGGCGCTCGACCCAGAACTGCGAATCCTTGGCCGTCAGCATCGCAGCCCCGCGCGTGAGCTCGACGGTGGCGACGATGTGCTTGCGGTCCTTCGCGAGATCGACGCTGACGACCGTGCCGACCGGCACGTTCTTGTAGCGCACCTCGGACTTGCCGCCTTCGATGCCATCGGCCGTCTCGAACGTGATGCGAATCGTGGGTCCCGTGCTGAAGTAACTCTTCACCGCGAGAGCGCCGGCGGCGATGAGCGCGATCATCGGAACGATCCACACGGCGGAGGGGCGGCCTCCTTTGCGCGCGGGCTTCACGACCGGAATCGGTAGCTGCTCGTCGCTCATGCCTTCTCCGCTCGATCCCAGATCAGACGCGGGTCAAACGAGTGCGACGCGAGCATCGTCAAGATCACGACGCCGGCGAACGGCAGTAGGGCGGGGCCCGGCTCCACCTTCGCGAAGCGTCCGACTTGCACGACGGCGGTCAGCAGCGCGACCACAAACACGTCGAGCATGGACCAGTGCCCGATCACCTCGAGCACGCGATACAGCTTGGTGCGCGCTCGCTGTCGCCACGTGGAGCGCTGCTCCGTCGTGACGAGCAACACGCCGAGCGAGGCGAGCTTGACGACGGGAACGAGGATGCTCGCCGCGAACACGAGCACGGCAAGGTCCCACGACCCCGAGTGCCAGAGGTGCGCGATGCCCGACAGGATCGTGTCATCGCGTCGGGTCGGCAGCTGCTCGGTGTGCATGATCACGAGCATGTTCGCGGGCACGTAGAACAGGGCGGCGGCCGCGAGATACGCCCACGCGCGCTGCATCGCCTTGGGGCGCCGACGACGCACCGGCTCTTCGCAACGCGGGCACACGCCCTCCGACTCACCGCCGAGACGCACCACCAGCTCGCACGTCTTGCATGCGGTGATACCGAGGTCGACGCCACGGATCATGCTGCGGGTACTTCCCGTCCCTGCGCGGTCGTCGCGATCGCATCGACCCGTCGCCACAGCTCGCCGCGGTCGAAGTAGCCGAGGGATGCGAGCGAGAACGTGATGACGCCGATCCCGAACACGCCCCATCCCGGAACCGCCGTTGCCAGGCTTCCCAGCTTGACGAGCGCGACGAGCACGCCGAGCAGGAACACTTCGACCATGCGCCACGGTCGCAGGATGTGCATCAGGCGCATCGCGGTCCGGAACCCAAACGGTCGCGTGTTCAAGTTGAGCGGCACGAGCACCCACAACAACAACCCCAGCTCGAGCAGCGGAGCGACGATCAACGTCGTCGCGAGCGCCACTGCCACCGCGGGGATGTCCTGGTCGTACGATGCGATGATCGCTCGCCACAGCGTCGCCTCGATCTTGTAGCCGCCCGACGTCAGCGTGATCAGCGGAAACGAATTCGCGATGACGAACGCGATCATCGCTGTAACCGTGACCGCGAGCATGCCGCCGATGCGCGGGTTCGTGTGGTAGAGGACCGCGTTGCAGTAGGCGCACCGAGCGGTGGAGCTCTCGGGCAACGTCGATCGCTCGTGCACCGCATCGCAGTAGGTGCAGATCGCGAGCTCGGTCTGCGCCATCGGGGTATTCCGGTGTACTACGTGCGGTGCCGACGGCGAAGAGCGCTAGAGCGTGAGTTTGACGGGAGAATTTCGACGCTGAGCCGCTCGCGCCCGTGAACGCTCGTTCTCGAAGCAGCCCGCTCGCCGCGCGAGTCGCCGCAGTGGGCGGCGGTGCATCGCTTGCAGTCCCCGCATCCGATGAGGATGTTCGTGCTGCTGGTGGTGCTGGCCGGCTGTTGGCGCTCGCATGCCCCGGAGCCGGCGCGGTGGCGCACATCTCGCTCCATGTCGGCGCTGCTGCCCGATGGCGAGTGGCTGCTCGCGGGGGCGGACTTCGACACCACGCCGGACCCGAAGAAGGATCCGAAGGCGGTCAAGACGACGGAGGGTGGCTGCTCCGCGCCGATGGCCCACTTCGCGGTCGCCGTCTACGCGGACACGAAGGCCGGCTTCCTCGGGCGCGGCGTGTTCGACAAGGACGCGATGCTCGACTGCATCGCGGCGACGAATAAGAAGGCGTCGCGCTCGGTGTTCCGCGGTCACGACGCGGTCATGCTCGGCGATACATTGGTGGCGCTCGCGACTGACTCCGGCTTGTTCATGGTCGGAAGTGAACCCGTCGTTGCGCGCGCGCTCGCGGATCCGCTGCGGCCTGCCGAGGACGAGCCTGCGATGAAGCCGCTGATCGCGAAAGCCCGCGCGATCGGCCCCATCTGGATCGCGGGCCGAATTCCGAAGGACGTCGCGATCGTCGACGATATTCTCGACGTGATCGGCGCGAAGCTCGGCGGGCACGTGACGTCAGTTGTCGCGGGCATTCACTTCTCGGCGCCGTTCAAGATCGAGATGGACTTCGACCTCGAGCAGGCGGCGGATGCGCAGCTGTTTGCGACGGCGCTCGGTCAGAAGCTCCAGTGGATCGTGTCACTCGATGCGAAGCTGAAGCCGGTGGTAGATACGCTCGCCATCCATGTCGATGGCACGCATGTCCAGGTCATCGGCACGCCGGCGACCATCGACTGGCTCGAGGCCTTCTCGGGACTGCTCGGCGCGATCGGCGCGATCAAGAATCAACTCGAGAACGGCGATCTCCAGCTCGCGCCGTGACTACGTCGGGTTGTTCTCGATGAATCTGAGGACCTGCACGCGAGCCTTCTGTGCATCCACCAGGTGGGTCAGCACCGTGAGCCGCAGATGGCCCATCGCTCGCTCGCTCGCCTCGGCGAATGACTGCGCCGCACGGCCATACATATCGGCGGAGGACTGCAGGTCGTCGCTCTTGGTCGACTCGAGAACCTCGAGCAGCGCGCGGTTGTAGTACGCGTCGGGACGAGATGGATCGAGAGCGATCGCGCGGGCGTACGCCGCGTCGGCACCCGCGTAGTCGTGCGCGACGCGCAGGATGACCGCCCGTGTGTTCTCTCCGTCGTAGTCGGCGCTCGTGTCGACAGCGTCGGTCATCCCGAGCTGGAGATGCGCGCGCGTCACCACCGACGTCGCGAAGACTTCCTCGAGGATCGGATATTGCTCGGGGCTGAGCTCGGCGAGCTCGTCGAGACACGGCTGTGCAGCGTCGGCGAGCTCGAGGACTGCGCGCTCCTCCGCGCCCGACGCCATCTCTCGCGCCTTTGCAACGCAGGTCGAGAACGCGCTCACGGCACTCTTCTCCAGCGGTTCGGCGACGTCGGTCATCTGATCGCAGAACGCCTGCACCTTGTCGTCGGCAAACTCTCCAGTGCGTACGTCGGTCGGGATCTCCGCGGTCACCAGCGCTGTAGAAAATCCGAGGGAGATGGTTCCCATCCTCGATGCCGCGGTGAGGGACGTGACGCCGTCGTGAAGCGCGAGCAGCTCCGTGTAGCGTTCGGTGACACGGCCGCCGAGAGTCATCTTCGTTTGCACCCACGCGTTGAACCGCTCCAGGCTCGCCTGCTGGAGCGTGGGGTTCGCGGCATCGAAGTCGAGACCCGTCGGAGCGGAAACGGCGAGGTACTGCTCGAGTGACTCGTCGGCGAGCGCGAGCTTCGCCTTCAGGTAGTCCCGGTGCTCGGCATCGCTGCGGGGCCGCGTGTCGGTGCGTTCGTAGCTTCCGACCGCGACGACAAGTAGCGCATGGGCCGTCGCGGCATCCGCCGGAGCGCGGGGAATGACGACGATCTGGTTCACGCTATCGGGACCACATCGATACGGTTGTTCGCCGGGCGAAGCAGGCGTCGCGGCGCTCGTCGTGACACACAGCCCATCCTTTGCGTCGCTGCACGAGTCAGCCCACATCGCGAGGCCGCGTTGCGCGGTCGATAGCGGAGGCTGCGCGGGTGGCGATGGCGCGTCACGGACCACGGGCCCAGCAGGCGGCGGCGTGTCACGGACCGCGAGGACAGTGACGAAGGCGCCAGCGCCCACGACGAGGAAGGACAGGAGGGTTCGGTCGGCTGCTATCACATGGAAGTCGACACGACCCTGCGACGAGAGTTGCGCGGGGCTAGGGCCCTTCGATCCAGAGATCCGCGTCGGTATCCTTGCCGCCCGTGGACTCGATGCCGAGAAATTCCCAGCTCAGCGGTGCGATCCGCCGCCAGCCATCGCGCTCCTCGACGACGTTGACGCGCGCCCCGGCCTCGACGACGCCAACGCTCGCGCCTGGTTCCGGATGCGTCATGATCGCGTGCTCGTTCGCGATGACGACCTCGTGCGCGCCGTCGGGCACGTCCCACAGGTCGCGACAGTGCGGGTCGTCGCACACTGCGTGCGTGCGAGGATCGATCTCGGGCACCGCCGCGAGGCAGTCATCGCCCGCCGAGGCAGGGACGAGGTTCACGCCGTAGAGGTCGGAGAGATGGATCCAGCCTTCGAGCGTCACGTCGTGCGCGCGCACCGATACGCGGGCGGCGTCGTAGTACCCGAGGCGATACCGCAGCTCCACGAGGTCCATCTGGACGATGTGATCCGACGCGAGCTGTGCAAATCCGTGCTGCATATGCGGGTCGAGCGCGAGCTTCCCGCCGACCGAGACCTCTCCGTGGAGCCCGCAGCGCAGCTGATGCACGGATCCGTCGGTCGCCTGCGCGGTGGGTGACGGGCCATGCTCGACGCCGGCGGCAGGCGCTCCGCAAGCGGCGAGGAGGACGAGCATGGTGGCGCGCACGTGAGATCGGACGAGAGCTGCCCCCTCGAAGTTGCAGCTGGGGCTGTAGACGTGACCAACGAAGTAGCCGGAGCGATCGCGACACACTCTAACTGGCCGACACTGTTGGGGAAGTGTAGGCGCGCGCGCAGGCCCGAATGGCATCTCTGCTGCACTCGTGGAGCGCGTGCGCAAAGCCATTCTTTCTCTCGCGTTGCTCGCGGCCTGCGGCGCGGATACCGGTGGGGACGTGGACACGGACGACTTCGTCTTCCCCGAGGGCGGAGATGGGAAGGCGGATGGCTCGCTCGAGCGTCAACCGTTGGATTCGGCCGAGACGGGTCTCATCGACCTCCGCGGCGTGGGCGACAGCGCGTGGGCCGGCAACAAGACGGCGACGCCCCTCGCGGCAGGCCTGGGCGCTGCACTCGACCGCTTCGATGCGAGCGGCATCAGCTACCGCGGCGACGTGTCGTACTTGAATTTCGAGTCGGTGGTCGGCACGCGCTGCACGACGTTTACCGGCGATCAGTTTGGCTTCCTCTCGCACCCCGACAACATCACCCAGGTGATCGACCGCGGCTTTCAGCTGATCGGTCTGTCGAACAACCACACGCGTGACTGCGGTGACAGCACGAGCCCGGCGATGACGTCGGCAACGATGAAGGCGACGGTGCGCGCGGGTGACGCGGCGTGGAGCGGCGTTGCGCCGGTGGGCGAGAGCTCCACGACGCCTTCGATCTACGTCGTGCACGCGAAGGGCAAGGAGATCCGCGTCGCGTTCTCGAGCTTGTATCTCGGGCGCGCATCGTGCCCACAGGCGAACTGCAACGACGATCGCATCGCGACGATGACCAAGCTGCGCGATGCGGACGCGGATCTGCGCGTGCTCGCGATCCACGTGCTGGAGTTCAACAACGACTGGCAGGGCGTTGCGGAAGTCGGCACCGCGTTCGTGCACGACTACAACGGCGACGTCGTGTACGGCTCCGGCCCTCACGTGTGGAAGCCGCCGATCCTCGTCGAAAAGCGCGATGGCAGCGGTCACAAGGGCATCGTGTTCACCAGCCTTGGCAACTTCATCCACCCGTCGCTCCGCGGTCAGGCGCACAACATGATCGGTCGCGCGCTGTTCGATCCAGACACGATGACGCTGAAGCAGGTGCAGATGGTGACCGTGGCGACGGCGGGCATGTCCGCGTCGTTCGGTGCGACCGATGCGTCCGACGTCGGCTCGTACGGTACGCAGACAATTCCGTGGAAGGACTACACGGATACGGCGAATGGCGAGACGCTGCACGCTGCATACGTGAACGTCCCGCAGTAGCCTGCCTGCATGGCAGAGCAACCGTGGTTCTCGAAGACGCATCCGGCTAAAGAGCTCCACCGCCTGATCGGAACGTGGCGCCACGAAGCCATGATCCCGGGCTTCGAGAAGCCGTTCGTGAGCACGGTGCGCTGCACCTGGATCAAGAAGGACTTGCTCCTGCTGATGAAGAGCACCGGCAAGAAGGGCGGCCCTCCGTCCGCGACGGCTGTCATCGGCGCGGATGACACGAACAACAAGCTCGAGATGCTGTATTGCGACGCGCGCGGCGTCACGCGGATCTACGACATCACGTTGAACAAGACCGAGTTCTGCTGGGAACGGAAGGCGAAGGGCTTCTCGCAGAAGCTCGTCTGCAAGTTCAGCAAGGATGGGCGGTCGATCAATGGCGAGGCATTCAAGGCCGTGAACGGCGGACGCATGCAGCACGACATGATGTGGATCTATCAGCGCACCCGTTAGAACAGTCCGAGGTGCAGCGAGACGCCCGCGAGCAGCGCGAACTTGTCGCTGCCGTCGGCGAAGCCGGTGAGCGCGACGAGCGAGAGGTCGACATGGTCGTTCGGCGAGTACTGGACGCCTGCCGTCGTCGCGAGCTGATGCGCGTCATCGGAGACGTAGCGCACGCCGCCGAGCTCGCCGAGGAGCGACCACTTGTCGGGGACGAGCACGAGCTCGAGATCGACGCCGGCCTCGAAGCCCTTGGGGCGCGGCGCGCTCGCGTCGTGCGGATCGATGAGACCTCCTAGATCGAACACGAGATGCACACGCCCGACCATGTAGCCGAACAGGGCGATCGCTTCGAAGCCGACGCCGTGATTGTCGGGCGCGATCGGGAGCTTCGGGCCCGCTTGTAACCCGAGCGCCCACGCGCGCTTTGTCGTGTCGTCGCGCCAGTCCCCGAGCCCGACCTTGACGCTCGGCCAGAGGTTGTCGACGACGTTCGCGTTGCCGTCAAACGCATATGCGCCGTCGAGGTCGAGCTCGAGATTCGGGAGAACGCCGAAGTCGGCCTCGAAGTCCGGCGTGAGCACGCGCCAGCCATCGGAGTTGAGCGCGGGGCCGAACTGGAGGTCGAGCTCCGTCGTGCCGGGATCCTCCAGCTCGAGATCTGTCGGCTCGAAGCGCGGGTGCTTGCCTGCATACGCCGGTGTGGCGACACAGACGAGCACGAGCAAGCCGAGGCGCTTCACGGGGACGCCGAGCCTACCGTATGGTGTGCGCAGATCGATGACGACGTTCGTTCTTGATGTTCCGTTCGCTATGCGCGGCGTCGCCACCGCCGAGTCCGCGCGCTGGGATGCATCGCATGGTGTGTTCTTGTACGAAGGGCGCAGCATTCCTGCCTCGCTCGCGCCGTTTCGCGCCCAGCCGTACTCGTGGGAGATGCGCGTCCAGCAGGAGCTCGCGGACTCTGTCGCCGCACCCGAACCGGCGCGCTCGACGATCCAGCTGCGAAACCATCAGCTCTCTGCGGTGCGTGCCATCGCGGCTGCTCGCGCGGCGAGGTTGCCGGGCTTCCTCCTCGCTGACGACGTGGGTCTCGGCAAGACGATCAGTGCGTGGGCGGCAATCCTGGAGATGCGCGAGGTGGAGACCGTGCTCGTCGTGTGCCCGCTGAGCGTCGTGCCGCACTGGCGCCGCACGATCGAAGCCATGGGCGATGGCGGTAAGCAGATCGTGGTCCTCAACTACGATCGGCTCGGCAAGCTGTTCGAGATCAGCGATGCCGCCCGTAAGAAGGTCCGCACCAAGAAGGGGCTGGCGCGCGCGGGGACTGCACCCGAGACGGACGTCATCGTTCTCGACGAGAGCCATCGCTGCAAGAACCCGACAGCAGCGCGATCCAAGCTCGCGGCCAAGCTCGTCGCGAACGCGGGTTTCACGTTGTGGTTGTCGGCGACCGCCGGGCAGAATCCGCTCGAGCTGTCGTACCTGGCTCCGCTGCTCGCCGCGTCTACAGGGGCCAAGGCGAAAGACCTCAAGGACTTCGAGCAGTGGTGCATCGATCAGAACCTCGGCGTCACGCGCGGCACGTTTGGAAAGTGGGAGTGGCGCGGCGAGCGTGCTGACTGCGAGAAGGTTCGCTCGATGCTGTTCGACGCGCCGTCCAAGACCGCGAGCCCGGCGGGACTCCGTCGACGTCCCGAAGACATCGTCGGGTGGCCGGCGATCAATCGCATCCTCACACCGATCGAGCTGTCGCCCGACGCTCGCGCGCTGTACGAGGAAGCGTGGACGGCGTTTCGTCGCGAGATGGAGCTCGTGCCGCGCGGCAAGGATCCCAAGTCCGCGCTCGCAGCGATCTTACGTCTGCGCCAGAAGAGCTCACTCGTGCGCGTGCCAGGGACGGTCGAGCTCGCCCGCGAGCTCCTCGACAACGGTCATCAGGTCGCCATCTCGGTGGCCTTCACGGAGACGCTGGGGGCGCTTCGCAGTGCGTTCGAGAGCGGCATCGGTGCGATCAAGTGCGCGGTGATTCACGGCGGAATTCCCGCCGGCGCGCGAGAGAGCGAGCGCCTCCGGTTCCAGCGAGGCGAGGCGCGCGTGATGATCTTCACCGTCGAAGAAGGCATCTCGCTGCATCAGGGCGAGCACAACGACGTGCCCCGCTCCGAGATCATTCACGACCTGCGGTGGTCGGCGATCCAGATGGCGCAGATCGAGGGCCGCTGTCATCGCGACGGTCGGTTTGCGCAGGTCTACTGGACGTACGCGGACGACACCGTCGAGGAGAAGATCGCGCGGGTCGTCGCCGGCAGAATCCAGACGATGAAGGAGATGATCGGCGATGACGTCGAAACGCTTCGCGAGATCGAAAGCCTACTGCTGGACTGAGATCATTCCGTCGCGAACACGAGCTCGATCGGAACCGGGATGGTGCCGATCTGCGTCTCCGCCTGGTAGGTGGTCCAGATCGTGAGCCCCGTCGGGATGGCCGTGTACGAAAGCACCGGCAGAGCGTTGGTTCCACCGCAGCCATCGGCAACGGTGAGGTTCGACGTTGCGACCGTGTAGAGGCCCGCACCCGTGACGTCCTGCATGAGCGCCATACCGAGCGCCATACCGTCGATCGAGATCGCGACGCGCGCGGCGCCGGTGGTGGCGTTGCCGACAACGAGCTCGACACGCGACTTGGTCGTGCCCGTGACGGTGATGCCTTGCACATCGAGCTTCACGCTCGTGAGCTTGAACGTCGCGGAGTGAAGCATTCCGCCCTGCGGGTTCGGAGTGATCGTTCCGTTCATGATCGGGATCGCCGCTGCGGAGCCGAGATCGAGCGGAGCGCAGTTCGCCTCGGGCGGAACGAACGAGTCCGCCGGAAGGTTCGAGCCGCTACCGCCGCCGTCGACGCCATCACCGCCGCCGCCGCCACCTCCGCCGCACGCGGCAAAGAGGATTGTAGCTAGACCGGCGAGACCCACCTGAAGGCGCATGCCCAGAGGCTATGACGAAACGGCGCCGGCGCGATACGACGAAAGCGATCCAAGGCGGCGCCCCGCTACGTGTGATTTTGGCAGCTTGCGGGCAGATCACTCCTCGAGCTCGTATCCGATCACCTTGATGCCGAAGGACGAGGCGAGCAGGACGGCTGCCTCGAGCGGGACGTTCATGCCCTTCACCTTGTTTTTCGCGGGATCGATGAACAGGCCCGCCGCGCTCGTGAACTTCGCGTTGAGGAGCGTGCAGTGATCGAAGTTCGCGCCATTGAAGTTGCAGTCCTCGAGCTTTGCGCCCGTCAGATCGATGTCGATGAAGTTCGCCTCCTGCAGCCCGCAGTTCTTGAACGACGCTTTCTTCATCGACGTGCCGACGAACGACACGTAGCGCATGTTGCAATCGACGAACGTCATCGTCGGCAGCTTCGCGGTCACCGAGAAGTCGATGCCCATCAACTTGCAGTTCTTGAACGCCACGTCGCGCAGGGCGAGCGAGGCAAAGTTCGCGCGCGTCAGATCACAGTTCTCGAACACGCAGTCCTCGAGCCGCGTCTTGGACCAGCGCGTCTCGTCGAGCTTTGCGTTCTTGATGATGCACTTCACCAGCTCGCGTCCGCCGAGGTCGGCCCCGGTGAGCGCGAGGTCCTGGAATGTGACGTCAGCGAATGATTCGCCGTCGGGGAACTGCATGCGCAGACTCTAAGGCACAATCGGTCGGTGACGACTGACCTGCTCGCGTTCCTTCGCGATTCGCCCACTCCGTTCCATGCCGTGGCGTCGGCGCGCTCGCGCCTCGATGCGGCCGGCTTTCGCATGCTGCGCGAGACAGACGCGTGGGATGACCTCGCTGGCGGTAGCTACTACGTCGTCACGGCGGAGACGAACCTGATCGCGTTCGTGTTGCCGGCGGACACGAAGCAGCGGACGAGCTTTCGTATCATCGGCGCGCACACCGATAGCCCGAACCTGCGGCTCAAGCCGAACGCGGAGTATCTGCACGAGGGCTACGCGCAGCTCGGCGTGGAGGTGTACGGCGGCGTGCTGCTCAACTCGTGGCTCGATCGCGATCTCGGCATTGCGGGTCGCGTGTTGGTGCGCGACGGCAACGCGATCACCAGCAAGCTCGTCTCCATCGCAAAGCCGCTGTTGCGGGTCCCGCAGCTCGCGATCCACCTCGACCGCGAGGTGAACGACAAGGGTCTCGTGCTCAACAAGCAGGAGCACATGGCGCCGATCTACGGCCTGGCAGGTGTGCGCGGAATGTCCAAGATCGTCGCCGAGGCGGCGGGTGTGGATCACGAGCACGTCGTGAAGACCGATCTCATGCTGTTCGATCTGTCGGCGCCCACGCTCGGCGGCGCTGACGAGGAGCTGATCTTCTCCGCGCGCCTCGACAACCTCGCGATGTCGCACGCGGCGACGACCGCGATCGCGAGCGTGAAGTCTCCGTCCGCCATCAGCGTGATCGCGCTGTTCGATCACGAAGAGGTTGGCAGCGACAGCGTTGCCGGAGCAGGAAGCGCCACGCTGCCGCGCATCCTCGAGCGCTTGATCGGCGATCGCGGCGCGTTCCTGCGAGCGTGCGCGGGGTCGACGTGCGTCTCCGCTGACATGGCGCACGCGGTCCATCCGAACTACGCGAACCGCCACGAGGCGCGCCATAAACCGGTCCTCAACGGCGGGCCCGTGATCAAGACCAACGCGCAGCAGCGCTACGCGACCACGGCGAGCACGGCCGTGATGTTCGAGGAGCTGTGCCGTCAGGCCGAGGTCCCCGTCCAGCAGTACGTCGTGCGTACGGATCTGCCGTGTGGAAGCACCATCGGTCCGATTACATCGACGCTCCTCGGGATTCCGACGGTGGATGTAGGCAATCCGATGCTCAGCATGCACTCCAGCCGCGAGCTGGCCGGTAGCCGGGATCCCGAGATGATGACGAAGGTCCTGTCGCTCTATCTCTCGAGATAATCGGTCGGCGGCGTGTCACGATGACTGACGTGCGGATCGCTCTCCTCGCCATCGGCATCTTCCTGCTCCTCGCGACGGTGCTCGTGCAGGCCGCAACGTCAGGCGTCCAGAACCGGCCGCCCGTCACGTACACGGAGTGCGGGGCGCGGCAGCGTTCACTCGTCAGCGACACCAGCCTGAATCTGGTGTTCTCCAACCACACCAAGGGCACGGTCACGATCTACTGGCTCGACTTCAAGGGAGAGCGCGTTTGGTACAACACGCTCGCGCCGGGCGACTCGTACACGCAGCAGACCTACGTGACGCATCCGTGGGTGATCGTCGATTCCCAGGGGCGCTGCCTCGACCAGCTCGTTCCAAACGCCGCCGGAACCTTCGACGTGCCGATCCGTCGGCGCTGACCAGCTGATACCGTTTGCCGTATGCGGCCCGTCGCGGAGCTCTCCCAGAAAGCTGCGGACATTCGCGGCGTGTTCTCCGATGTCGACGACACGCTGACGCACGACGGCGCTGTCACCGTGGAGGCGTACGACGCGATCGTGCGAGCGCGCGCAGCCGGGTTGCGCATCGTTCTCGTGACGGGGCGACCGGCAGGGTGGGCCGAGGTGCTCGCATCGGTGTGGCCGGTCGACGCCGCGATCGCGGAGAACGGTGGCATTGCGTACCTGAAACGCGGGCGTCGGCTCGAGCGGATCTATTTTTCGGACGAAGACCCGCTCGCCGATGCGCAGCGGCTCGCGGCGCTGACGACAGACGTTCTCTCGCGCTACTCGTACGCGAAGCGCAGCGACGATAGCGGCCTGCGGATCACCGACGCCGCGTTCGACGTGGGGGAGTCGCAGCACCTCCCGCGCGAGCAGATCGATGCGATCACCGCGCGCTGTCGCGAGCTCGGAGCGCGGACCCTGGTGTCGAGCGTTCACGCGCACGCATGCTTTCACCTCGCCGATAAGGCGCGGATGTCAGCGCGCGTCGCGAACATCCTGTGGGGCGAGACGGAGACCGATACGGCTGCGCGCTACGCGTTCGTCGGTGACTCGCCGAATGATCAGGCCGCGTTTGCGTTCTTCGGCGCATCGATCGGCGTCGCGAACGTCGCACGGTATCTCGCGGATCTCTCGCCGCCACCGCAGTACGTGACGCAGGCGTCGAACGGGCGCGGCTTCGCCGAAGCGATCGACGTGCTGCTCGCGAGATAGGACAGCGGAGCGCTAAAAAGGTTCCACGGAACTTCCGGCGCGCGTCGGCGTCTCGGAGGACATGCAACGCACCATCGCTCGGTCCCTGCTCGCGCTGCTCTTGGCCACTGGCTGCTCCTCGCATGACAATGCGGCGAATGTGGCGCTCGTACCGACGCCGGATATCTCGACGAGGTCTGCGGCTACGGCAAACGACGACATGCCACCACCCGAGGAGGCGCAGAACGACGAGGGCGGGACCGGCACCGCGATGGCGCTCGACGAGGGGAAGATGGGCAAGGGTGACTCGGACCGCGCCGAGGGCCAATACAAGATGAAGCAGGAGCAAGCGGACCCGCAGCTCGCGCGCCAACAAGCGATCGAGCAAGCGCGCAGCCTCGGCGTG
Organism: Kofleriaceae bacterium; assembly: GCA_036499725.1. Taxonomy (GTDB): domain Bacteria; phylum Myxococcota_A; class Polyangia; order Haliangiales; family Haliangiaceae; genus JABFXX01. The sequence continues at coordinate 114,287 of DASYDE010000040.1, read as the reverse complement.
TTGGGCAGCGCGAGCGTGAGTGGCGGACTCTTCGGCAGCAGCGCGATCGCCTACGGGACGATAGGCACGGGGCGCTACGGCACGATCGGTCACGGCACGGGAACCGGGATGGGTTACGGCGTCGGTGGTGGTCGCGGCGGTATGCGCGGTCGCATCGCAACGGCCGATCCGCAGGGGACCGAGCAGTACGCGCACACCGAGGCGAACGGCTGGGTCGCGACGGCGAAGGACCACCTGAGCACGTTCGCCGCTGACGTGGACACCGCGTCGTACACGCTGCTGCGTCGCAAGCTCGATGACGGCGAGCAGCCGGCGAAGGATGCGGTGCGCGTCGAGGAGATGGTGAACTACTTCCACTACGCGTATCCGGATCCGAGCGGCCGCGCGCCGTTCGCCGTGACAACAGACCTCGCGCCTGATCCGCTGACGGCAAATCGCGTGATCCTGCGCGTCGGTGTGAGCACCAAGGCGCTCGAGCCGTCGCAGCGTCCGCCGGCGCACCTCGTGTTTCTCGTCGACGTCTCGGGCTCGATGATGGGCTCGGATCGTCTGCCGCTCGCGCAGCGCGCGCTGCGCTACCTCGTCGACAACCTGCGCGATGGCGACACCGTCGCACTCGTGACGTACGCGGGCGATACGCGGCTCGTACTGCCTGCGACGCCGATCAAGGAGAAGAATCGAATCCTCTCGGCGATCGCTGATCTGACGGCCGGAGGTTCCACGGCGATGGCGTCGGGTCTCGACCTCGCGTATCGCGAAGCGGTCAAAGGTGTCGGCGGTAACGCGATCTCGCGCGTCATCGTGCTCTCCGATGGTGATGCGAACGTCGGCGCGACGGGGCACGAGGCGATGTTGAAGACCATCATCAGCAAGGTCAAAGAGGGCGTGACGCTCTCGACGATCGGCTTTGGCGTCGGCAACTACAACGACAAGGATATGGAGCAGCTCGCCGATAAGGGCAACGGCAACAACTTCTTCGTCGACGGTGTGGGCGAAGCAAAGCGCGTGTTCCAGACACAGCTCGGTGCCACGCTCGGCATCGTCGCGAAGGACGTGAAGCTCCAGGTCGACTTCGATCCGAAGAAGGTCGCGAAGTACCGCCTCGTCGGCTACGAGAACCGCGACATCAAGGATGACGACTTCCGGAACGACAAGGTCGACGCGGGAGAGATCGGGCCCGGGCACCAGGTGACGGCGCTGTACGAAGTGGAGCTCCTGCCAAACGCGACGACCGACGGGCTCGCGACCGTCCGCGTGCGCCACAAGGCACCCAAGGACACGGTCGCCACCGAGGACGCGTTCCCCGTTGCCGCGAGCATGGCGCCGTCATTTGATTCCGCGCCGAGCGACCTGCGCTTTGCGTTCGCTGTTGCCGCGTTCGCCGACGTCATGCGCGGTGGTAAGGATGCGAGCCAATGGCGACTGTCCGCGATCCGGACTCTCGCGGCGGGTGCCGCCGGTAACGACGACGCACGCCACCAGCTCGTCGCGCTCGTCGACAAGGCGATCGCCGTCCGCAAGACGCCCTAGAGAGGCGGTGCGCGGAACAGCTGGAACGGCTGCATGCGGTCGCCCGTGTTGTCGAAGTCCGCTCCGCCGTTCATCGGATCCCAGCACATCCAGCGTGGAGTCACGGGCATCTCGGTCGCGCAGACGGTCGGCCACGTGCCGGCGTCGGAGTCATTCTGCTCGCCGACGAACAACTTGCCGGTCGCGCCGGGGGTGACAGCACCAGTGGTATCGACCCATCCGCCGCTCGCGACGTTCTGCCCGGCATCGCAATCGTCGATCGCGGACTGGATGCGCTCGGGTGTCGGACCCGGACCGTTCACGTCGTACGGCTCTCCGATCGCGCAGACCTGCCACCCGACCCCCGTCAGCGTGTGACCCGCCGGACCGTCGAATTCGCCAATCACGCCGCTGATCGAATTCGGGTCCTCCCATACCGCGAGGTACAGCCGTGCACCGACGGGGACGTCGAGGGTGACGCGCTCGGGCCCGACGCCGAGTGGGCACGCGAAGATCGACGCGGTATCCGGCGAGTTTGCGCCGAACTGATAGCCGTGCACGGAGTTAACGCGCCACGAAAAAGAGTACGCGTTGTCGACGGTGATCGTTGTCGTGACCTGCCTCGTCTCGATCGCGTCGATCGGTGCGTCGGTCGATGCGTCGCTCGCTGTGAGCGAGACCGAGTCGAACGCGATGCGACCGCATCCGCTGCATAGCAGGAGAACGAGGAGCGCGTTCAACCAGGCTAGTAGACCACGACTCAGTGCGTGCGACGCGCCACGCAGGGGACGAGCGTGATGTGGTCCGCATCCAGGTACGTCTTCGCACCCGCGACGTCGGAGGCGACGCCACACATCATGTAGAGCAGATCGCCTTCGGGCCGCTCGACGATGGACGCTTCGCCGATCAAGACGACCTTCCCGACGGCGGGGATTGTTTGCGTCGCGAGCGCGATCGGATGCACGTCGGTGAACGCGCTCGCAGCCTTCGTCGCGGAGTACACGCCGTAACCGGCTGCCCGACCGCTCGTGAACAACAGCGTGTTGCCGTCGTGCGAGAGGAACGGCTGGGAATCGTCGCTCATGTTTTCGATGCCAGGGACCTTGGTGACGGCCGAGAACGACGTGCCATCGAAGTGCGTCGTGTACAGCGTGCGATTCGCGCAGTCCGTTCCGGTGCCGTCGGCGTTCTTGCGGTCGGACTCGAAATAGAACGTCGCATCGCTGAGATTGCCGATGACCTTCGCGTTGTCGTCCTTGCAGCTCGAGTTGAAGGCGAGGTGGTCGGGCGTTGACCACGCGCCGTTCGCGAATCCCGAGTAGTACAGCTGCGAGTGACCATCGGCCCCCGTGAACTCGGTGAAGATCAGCGCGTCGCCCGCCTCGTTCAGTGCAGGCGAGGCGATCGTGGAGTCGCCTACGAGCGCGTTGATGGGGTGGGACGAGACGGTCCAGTTCGCGGCGCCGAGGTCAGCCTGGAAGATCTTGAACGTCGTGGGCGAGATGCCCGCGACGTCGGGGCCGGTCAGTGTTGCGCTGCTCGCGAGGAAGAACGTCGAGAAGTCGACCTTCTCGTACGCGAGCAAGAGGTGCTCGCCATCCGGCGTCGCGAACAGGGAGTCCGTCCATCCGCCGTCGATCGCGAGCGGTGGAAGCAACGCGTGGAGATCGCCCCAGCCATCGGAGAGCGTGACACCGAGGAGTGCCGCGCCCGTCGGGACGGTCCATGGCGTGACGGGCGGGGGCGAATCGACGGCGGCGTCGAGGTCGGCGTCGAGGTCGGCGTCGAGGTCGGCGGGTGCGTCGGGTGTGGCCGAATCCGGCGGCGTGTCGGAGCCTGAACCGCCGCATCCGGCAACGACCATCGCGAATACCAACGCTTTTCGCTGCATGGGTGTCATCTCAGCAACCGGCGTACCAGGGGTAGAGTCCCGGCATGTTGCATGTCGTGCATGTCGCCGTTCGAGTGAAACCCGAGACCGTCGAGGCGTTCCGCGCTGCAACGCTCGCGAACGCGCGAGCGAGCATCCAGGAGCCCGGCTGCGCGCGGTTCGATGTGTTGCAGACGGCCGATGATCCGACGCGCTTCTTGCTCGTCGAGATCTATCGCGGGCCCGACGACCAGGCCGCGCATCGCGAGACAGCGCACTACAAGACGTGGCGCGACACGGTCGCGGACATGATGGCCGAGCCGCGGGCGGCGACGAAGTACGCGAGCCTGTTCCCGACGACGCTCTAGGTGGACGGAGCGAAGCCTTCGGTCTTCTGCTCTTTGATCAGCTTGCGGACGTCGGAGCTGGGCTGCGCGGAGTTGCGCTTGCGGATCACCGCATCCTCGCCTTCGCCGATGCGCAGCTCGTAGCCGTCGCGGCGCTCGCGCACGGACCACACCCGACCGTCTGGATGGCGCAGCACGGTCCACGTACCGATGCCTGCGTTGAACCGATTCGGCGAGCGCTGTTCCTCGATGGTCGGCGGTAGCTTCACGCTAACGCAGCCCTTCTGGTTCTTGGCCCACGCATTTGCGTGACTGAACGCGTCCTTGCCCTCGGTCTCGAACCCCTCGATGAGCGCGGAGAGAAACATCGTCATCGACGGGAAGACAAACCAGTTGTCCCCACCCTTGAAGTCGAACTCGACGACCTGATTTGGCGCGCCGCCGAAGCAGCCGACCGGATCGAACGCGTAGACACGATGAGCGTTGGAAACGAGCGGGTACCACGCGCGGTTCCAGAACGAGTGTTCCCAGCTCGACGTCGCGCCGCTCTCGAACGCTCCGACGAGCCTGTCCCAGACGTCGCGATCATGTTGGATCTCGGCCATCGCGGTGAACCGCGCGTCGCCGTAGCGCCAACCGCCGACTTGTTCGAGTAGACGCCTCACGTCCTCGGGTAGCTCCACCGTGCCTTCGAAGCGGGTGATGGCACCGCGCTTGATGTGCTTGTGAGCGGTGAGAGTGCGGACGAACAGTTGGAGCTGGCTGTCGGTGATCACGCTCCCTGGAGTCTAGTCGAACGACGGCATTGTCGTGGGCTCGGGCGCTGCTTTGCGCGCCATCGTGCTCACCCGATAGGCCGCGTTGCGGGCGCGCATGACGTTCCCGAGCGGGCGCATGTCGGCGCGGGCGTGCCACGGATCGAACGAGAGCGACTCGATCGTTTCCGCGATCTTCTTTCCGCGTGTTGACTCGGTGTCCTGCGCGGCGATCGTGAGGCGCGCGACGGGAACCATCGGGACCTTCCACTCGACGGACGAATCCTCGATGGGCGTCGTCGCTTCGTCGACGAAGAACTTGATGCAGATGTCGTAGACCACCGGTGCTGTCCTCACGCGCTCGGCGAGCTCGGCCCCGAGAACGTCCTTCTTGGAGACGGAGAGCGGATCGTGCGGGCGGATCACATACGTGACCGCGTACGGGCCGAGCTGGCTCGGCAGGGCAGTGTAGTAAGTCGTAGCGGCGAGCGGCGCGGTCGGAACCCTGAAGCCCGCGAGCGCGCTCTTGATGATCTGCAGTGCGCGGCGAAAGCCGAGGCGACGGATCAGCTTGAACGGGAGGAGGGCAGGCGACTGGGCCGCTTGGACGAGGTGGATGAACTCCTGCGCGTTGCGCGTCGGCGCCGTGGGCGAGCGAATCGCGAGGAAGTCCTGCGTCACGGCGTCCTCGAGACCGGGAATGGTCTTCTTTCCCTCGACCCCGATGATCTTGATCGCGATGCCGCGCACGTCGGGCTTCTTGTCGGGCTGCGAGCGGGGCGAACCGTTGGAGTAGCGGACGAGAACGGGATACGTGCGCGGCGTCGCGAACATGCCCTGCTTCGCATCGGCGGGGATGTCCGCGAGAACCTCTAGCTCGCCGACGAGCCCGAGGTTGCCCTTCGCATGAAGGCCGCGCGAGAGCTTCGCCCCGACTGCGCTCTTCGCTTGGATCGCACCGATGACCGTCGCGAGCTCTTCGAGCTCGGTGGCCTCGTTGGCGCCGACGATCTCTTTCCAATCCGTGGCTGGCATCGATGCAGGCTACGGCGCTTCGGGCGTGATGTCGCGCTTGACGACACGCGAGCCGCTGGACGTGCGCTCGGTAAACCCGATCGTGCTTCCCATCATGTCGAGGCAGGGCGTGACCGCGCGTCCGTACGTGGACGAAGGATCGGTCGGCGGCGCCGGGTCGTACGGCACGTACTTTGGCATGGGATAGGTACCAGAGCTCAGCTTGGTTCCCTCCTGAAACCCGAGCAGCACATCGCCGTCGGGTGTGGCGGCGAGACCGTTGACCCCCGCGTACTGGTCGCCCGTGATGAGGCTGGTGCCAGCGCCGTTGATCTGCATCTCTGTCACGGCGGTCGCGAACTCACCTTCGTAGAACACCATGACGAGATCCTGCTGCGCCGTACCCCGGCCCGCGATCTCGACCTTCGCGCCCGAGGGCATCGATGCGGCTACACCCGACACGTTCCACATGAGATCACCAACCGAGCCTCCGAGGGGCGAGAGATCCGGCGAGTAAATCTTGACCGGATACGATGAGGGCGTCGCTCCGGCGCTGCTCACGATGACAATGTTTGCTCCACCGGTCGCCGTACGGATTGCACCGATCGCGAGCGGCGACGGGTCACTCAACGTCACCTTCTTCGCGACGTGAGCATCGAGATCGACGAACTGGATCCCACCGGGCACCAAGGATGCGAGCGCGTTGGGCGGTCCAGCCTGGAAGCCGTTGCGAAACGGCACGACCGTCGGACCCATCCTCACATTCTGGTACTGCCGCACCCAGTGGGGCATCGCAGTGTTCTGGGGCGTGTCGTCCTTCACGAGCGTCCACATCTGGCCATCCGTATCCACGGCCCAGATCTGAGGGGGCGATGTCGCGAGCGTGAAGACGTCGCTGAATGCTCCTGGTGTCGAGAGCGGCGCGGACGTACCGGCGCGCCAGTCATACTCGCCAGTGGCAGCCGCGCCAGAGACCTCCGTCAAGCAGCCGCCCATGACACCAGAACTGATGTCCAGGACCTCCAGTGTGCCGTCCGCGTCGATGTCAGCGCACACTCCGTCGGACAATGAAGCTTTCTGGGGCTGCGGCGTGTCGCAGCCCACGATCTCATCGGCGGTGCTTCGCACCTTTGCCGCGACCGTCGCCATGGCCAGGGTCGTCGTGCCCTGAGTAGCGGAGAGCTTTGCCGAGAGCATGTCGTCCGAGGAGATCGTTGGGGCGATCCTCAGCTTGTAAGCGGCGTGAGCCGCCGAGCAGTCGAGTGGCACTCGCGATGGATCGACGCGGTTGTTCGCGTCGGCGAGGATCGCCGTGAATCCTGGGCCAGGCTTGAGCGAGAGCATGCACGCCTGTGGCGAAAAGTGGTGAACGTGGACGTCCCACTGGCTGACCGTGAACTCGGTCGCGGGGGGCGATTCGCTCACTTCGATCCCCGCGTCAGGCGGCTGCCCGATATCGAGCTCGAGCGTACGTGCGATGGTAAGGCCGTTGACGCGCGTCGAGACCGTCAGTGTGTATGGCCCGACGAGCCAGTCGGTGCCCTCCACGGCGAGGAAGCGCGTGGTGTCGTCAACAGCGTGAAACGTGAAAGCCTTGTCCTCGAGCGTCGTCTCGAGGGGACGCGGCATCGTCATGTCCAGCGGGGCACCGAGCAAGACCTCGGGATGTAGGTCGGTGATGGGATGTTCGATAGCGACAGCTTGCGCACGCACGCAGATACGCGCATCGGTGCCGCGCGCGGCGATCGCAAGCCTGGTTGGAGGAATGGCAGGTGGCTGTGTGGCGCACGGCGTTGTTCCGATGCACTCCGGGCCCTCGCAGTCCTTCCAGATCTGGACATCCGCGAGGCACGCATTGCTCCCGTTGTCGGCCACGTCGACGACGAGCGTCGCGTTACGTCCATCATCGTGATCATGAACATCGACGAGCACCGTGGTGTCCACGCCGTGCGCGGTGTTGCAGATCGCCGAGATCGCGAGCTTCAGGCTGTTGCCGCGGACGAGCTCCTTGTTCAGATCTGGAACCTCCGAGCCGTCGAGAAGGCGGGGCATGTCGACCCTGATGTCGGCGTCGAGCGGAGCGTCGATATCGACGAAGCCCGGTGCGCCAAGCTCATCGACCGAGATCCTCGACGCGGAGAGTAGAACGCTCGGCCTCGAATCGCTGCAGGCGGCCAGGAGTAACAGGACGATCGCTGGTTTCATCAAGGTTCCCCCATGCAACATGCACCCGGATCGATGTTCTCGGTGTGGCTCTGATCGCCGTCGGCGTCGATGTGAAGCACGTAGCAAGCGATGGCTTCGTCGGTTTGCGCACCCGCGTAGTGAAACGTCGCCACGACCGCGTAGTCGCCGGGCGCGGGATCGAACGAGAGGCCGTCGAGCTCGTCCGTCGTGCAATAGCCGGACGCGCAGGCTGCCGAACAGTCTTCGTTGTCGCAGGTGAAGTTCGGTAGGCCGCACGTGAACGAGCAACTCGATCCTCGGACGAAGTACACGGCGACGCTGTCGTACGGGATGACCTCGTCGGTGACAGCGTCGTGGCACGGTCCAACGAGCGGAATCTCGATCGTGCCGCGCTCTCGGCAGCCGACCAGGACGACCATCGCGATCAGGAGTGCTCTCATTGGGTAAACACCACGTGCTCTCCGCCGACATCGCGATAGTGATCGACGACGAGCGGAACGGCGACGGCCGACACGGCGAGCGTCGCGACGCTAGCCCAGAAGTACCAGCGATGCGTCAGTGGTGGCGGCGCCGGCGGATGCCCGGCCGCGACATCGAGATAGTTCGGGGACTGCGGTCCTCCGTTCGTGCGTACGCGTGCACCGGCGCCGTGAGTCGCCTCGACGTACCATGCGAGTCGATACGTGCCGTCCGACGACGGAGCTCCGCCGGGCAGTGTGAGCGAGACCTTCGCGCCGGGCTGTGCTTCGACGACGTTGAACGAGCGATCCGTCTCCCGGCGATAGCCGAGCACGATGCGATCGACGAGGTGCGATGGATCGACGAGCTGCACGGTCCACGCTGCTGCGTGTCCTCCACGCGGCGCGACAGGCGGAGCAACATCGAGCTTGACTGCCTTGAGCTCGGCACCGTGCTCGGTCGCAAGTTGTTCTTCGACATGAACGGCGTGCGCGGCGCGAGCAGCTTCGAACGCGGCACGGATGCGCGACGGCGTGTCAGCTGGCGGCCGGTGCTCGGGGGCGATCGCGAGCAGCGACTCGAACGCCGCGGCGGCTTCTGACTCGCGATCGAGCACGATCAATGTAGAGCCGCGTAGGAACCACGCATCGACGAGCTGTGCGGGCGTCGCACTCGCATCGTGAATGACGGCGTCGGTGTCGGTGATCACGAGCTCGAAATCGAGACCCGCGAAGTGACCACGCGCGTCATCGAGATGCTGCAGCACACCCGCGCGCGCAGGAGCTGCGAACGCGAGCACGATGAACGCCGCGCTCAGGGCGGTGTATCGCATGCGAGAACTCCGCCTTTAGCCATGCATTTGGTCTTTCGCCCCACGACGGTTTCAACGCTTGCATGCAGTGTGCCCGCGCCTTCCGCGAGCTCGAGGGTTACGTCGTGGCGCCCAACAGGGAGGGCCGTCTGGAACGGAGTCGACTTGCGGCGAACACCATCGATCACGACGACACCCATCTGATCAGATGCGACGGCGAGTAGGCCCTTCTCGTCTGCCTTTACGGCAGGCTCAGCGACGACGGTCGGCGTCGTCTGCGCGGGCGTCGAGGTGTGCTGCGTCTTGTGCCCGCCCGGTTTGTGCTCGGCGATCGGAGGCGGTGTGGCGGGGCCCGTCGTCTCCGTGGGAGTTTCAGTGGGGGTGACGGGCTCCGGTGTTGCCTTGGTCGCGATAGGCTCCGGCGCCTTGTCCTGCGCTGCAGGCAGTCGGGCGATCGGGGGAGATGGCGGGGTGTGGCCGCGTGTGACGATCACCGCAATCACACCGGCGGCGACGGCGATGGCGAGGAGTCCAGCGACGAGGCCTCGATTGCTCGCACGAGTCATCTGGACGAGAGGCGTCGTCGACGCTCGCTCGACGGGCGCAGGCGCGATGGCGGCCGGCTCAGAACGACGAAGTAGCTGCGTCGGCTGTCCATGCACCGCCGGATCGCTCACGCGCAGTGGCGCCGTCGGACGTCGCTTGCTCGACACTTCGTCGACGATCGAGAGCGACGCCGTCTGGAAGTACTTCACCTCCGGATCGACGACCGTTGGTTCGTCATCGACGCCGTCACTCTTCTGCGGGAACAAGCGCCGCAGGTGCTCCGCGAGAGCGGTGCGGTCGGAACCTCCGAGCGCCGCCATCTGCTCCGTGAGTGCCGTCGCGAGCTCGCCAGCGCTCGCCGTGCGCTCGTCGCGCTTGGCAGCGAGCGCGCGGAGCACGATCTCCTCGAGCGCGGGCGGATACGTCGGATCGATCGACGTCGGGCGAGGCACGACGCCATCGGCCGCTTTGCGTAGCGTCTCGATCTCGTCGGCGCCGCGGAACAGGCGGCGATTCAGTGTGAGCTCCCAGAGCATCACCCCGAGGGCGAACACGTCGGCACGCCGATCGAGCGCCTTGCCGCGCAGTTGCTCGGGCGACATGTAGGCGATCTTGCCCTTGATCTGTCCGGTGTCCGTACGATGCTGCTGGTTGTCGGCGCGTGCGACGCCGAAATCCATCAGTTTCACGTCGCCGTCCAACGTGACCATCAAGTTATGTGGCGTGACGTCGCGATGGATGATGCGGAGTGGCTTGCCGTCCGCGTCGGTCGCCTCGTGTGCGAAGTGAAGAGCGCGCGCGGCCTCGGCGATGATCCGCAGCGTCATCGCGATGGGGACGCGATCCTTCTGCGTGTATGCGCGATCCCAAAGTGCCGCGACGCTCTCGCCGCGCACGTACTCGAGAACGAGGAACGGCAGTCCATCTTTCTCGACGCCGAGCTCGAGGATCTGGCAGATGTTTGGATGCGCGAGGTGACTGATGATGCGCGCCTCGTCGACGAACATCTCGACGCTCTCGGTCGAGCTCGCGACCTGCGGCAGCATCTTCTTGATGACGACCAGACGCGAGAGCCGACCTTGCTCGCGGGCCAAGAAAATCTCGCCCATCCCGCCGACGGCGAGTCTTCGCACCGTCCGGTACTTCACCGGCACAGCCTCCGCAGCGGCGCTCACTCTCCGATCATAACCGAACGGGTGGTAGCATCACACGAGAGATGACCGACGACGGCAGGCCGCTGTTCGGCACCGGAGAGACCGCCACCTATGCTGAGGTCTCGGCGCCTCGGATGCGCACGCGCGCGATCGAGGTGGAGGTCGTCGACGGCCCCGCTGCAGGGCAGACCGCCAGTCTTCCCGGGCCCTCGGCACGCGTCGGGTCTGCACGCGACTGCGATCTCGTGATCGGCGACGCGACCGTCAGTCGCCATCACATCACGCTCGCCGTGGAGGAGCAGGGCGTCCGCGTGATCGATGCGCACAGTCGCAACGGCACGTGGGTCGACGGCCTGCGCGTGTTCGACGCGTTCGCGCGACCCGATTCCTCCATCAAGCTTGGCGGCACGACGATCCGGTTGCGGCTCGGCAGCGACGAGATCGACGTTCCGCTCTCGCCGCATGATCGCTTTGGCGGTCTGCACGGCACGAGCTCGGGAATGCGGCGCGTGTTCTCGATGCTCGAGCGGATCGCCGCGACGGATGCGACGCTGTTGATCGAAGCGGAGACTGGTACCGGCAAGGATCTCGCTGCGGAGGCGGTTCACGAGGCGAGCGCTCGCGCGAATGCACCATTCGTGGTGTTCGATTGTTCGGCCATCTCGGCGAGCCTCGTCGAGAGCGAGCTGTTCGGTCATGTGAAGGGCGCATTCACGGGTGCAAACGCGGACCGCGCCGGTGCGTTCGAAGCGGCCGATGGCGGCACGCTGTTCCTCGACGAGATCGGCGAGCTCCCACTCGACCTCCAGCCGAAGCTGCTGCGCGTACTGCAGAACCGCGAAGTCCGTCGCGTTGGGGCGAATGAGCGCCGCGCGGTGGACGTGCGCGTGATCGCCGCGACGAACCGCTCGCTCGCCCAAGAAGTGGAGCGCGGTCGCTTCCGAGAGGACCTCTACTACCGTCTCGCCGTGGTGCGTGTCTCGATGCCGCCGCTGCGTCAGCGACCCGACGATATTCCGCTGCTCGTGCGGCACTTCGCGAAGACGCATGAACTTCCGGCTCATGTCATCGACGAGATGCGTGCGCGCGCGTGGCCGGGCAACGTGCGTGAGCTGCGCAACGCGGTCGAGCGCGCTCTCTCGCTCGGTTATCCAGCGTCGCCCGAGACAGCGCCTGCGCCCGTGCCGCCCGCACCCATTCCGATCGACCTGTCGGTGCCGCTCAAGGACGCGCGCGATGCGATGTCCGAGGCGTTCGAGCGCGCCTATCTCGCGGCAGCGCTGGAGAAGACAGGCGGCAATGCGACGCGCGCGGCGCAGATCGCTGGCGTGAGTCGCAAGTTCGTCCAGCGCGCGCTCGATCGTTACGACCTTCGCGACGACGACTGATCGGGACATCGGTGTCCCAACGGAATCAGGTGTCCCCAGCGAATCGGGACAGGCCTGACCCGATCACCACGCGCAACTGCGCGGAACGGCGGTGGCATGTCGGCTGCTGTATGTCCCTGCATGCTAAGCCGTCTATCGCCCCTGTTCGCGTTCGCACTGCTCGCCACCGCGTGCAGCAGCAACTCCAGCCAGCCCGGCGACACCACGCCCGATGGTGGCACCACGCCCGACGCCCGCGATCCCATCAACGCGTGTAAGGTCGCACCAGAGGGCAACGCGCCGGGCACCTGCGGCACGCACGCACCGCCGAACAGCTTCGACGCCGAAGTGCAGTGGTCGTGGAGCGGTCCCGACGGCGAGGTGAGCTCGTACGTGATGCCGCTCGCGGCGAACCTGACGGACGACAACGCCGACGGGGCGATCGATCTCTGCGATACGCCCGATGTGGTGGTCGTCGCGAGTGCGAGCAACCTCGGACTCGCTGGCTCGATCGGTCACATCTATCTACTGAATGGGCAGACCGGAGCGCAGGAGCTCAAGATCGCGACCGACGTCGACGCGTCCGTGACGCCGGCGATTGGCGACCTCGATGGTGATGGCGTGCCCGAGATCGTGACAACCGATCCGACGGGCCACTTCTGGGCGTTCCACCATGACGGCACGGCGCTGTTCGGGCCGGCGGCTGCGTGGCCAGATAAAGCGAACGTCGCGGCGATGCGCTTCGCTGCGTCGATCGCGCTCGCCGATCTGGACGGCGACGGTCATGTCGAGATCCTCGCCGGTAACAGCGTGTTCACCGACCGCGGCATCTTGAAGTGGTCGGGCACCGCCAAGAACGATCAAGCCGAGTACAGCGCGACGACCGCTGCGGATCTCGACGGCGATGGCACGCTCGAGGTCGTGTTCGGCGCGTCCGCGTATCACGCCGATGGCACCCTGTACTGGTCGACGGACCTGACGCCCGGTGTTCCGCAGGTCGCGAACCTCGACGGTGATCCGGAACCGGAAATTCTCCTGACGAGCGCGGCCGGCGTCTCGCTTATCGAGCACGACGGCACGGTCACGCGTCGCGAGAAGACCAACTTCGGCGGCGTGGGCGACTCGACGCCGAAGCCGTGCGACGCGACCTCGTGCTGGTTCAGCGCCGCTGCGATCGGTGACTTCGATGGTGATGGCGCCGCCGAGTACGCGGTGAGCTCGTCACGCTATCCGTCGACGCCCGGGGGAACGCAGCAGGTCCAGTATACGGATCAGCGCGGGATGAACGGCTCGATGGTGTGGACGACGCCGATCTTGGACACGTCTGGGTTCGCGTCGGGGACGGCATTTGACTTCCTCGGCGACGGCCACGCGGAGACGATGTACGCCGACGAGAGCAAGCTCTACGTGTTCGACGGCGCGGGTCACCCGATCTTTCAGATGCCGCGCACGAGCGTCACGTTCAGCGAGTATCCGATCGTCGTGGATGTCGATAACGACGGCTCCGCGGAGATCGTCGTGACCTCGAACGTGTACGGCACGCCGTCGCCGACGGTGCAGGTCATCCACGATCGCCAGGATCGCTGGGTCGCGACGCGCCGGATCTGGAACCAGCACTCGTATCACGTCACCAACGTCCGCGAGGACGGCACCATCCCGGCGCACGAGGAGCCGTCCTGGTCGCACCTCAACTCCTTCCGCGTGAACGCGCAGATCGAGAACGGCGGCGTCTGCGTGGCCGTCGTCCAGTAGACCGTTTCGCAGAGCGGGGCGTTCACGGGGACATGCGCTCCTTGCCTCTACTCGTGCTGCTCGTTTCGACCGTCGCGGTTGCGCAACCCAAGCCGTCGAAACAGGGGCGCCCGTACAGCTTCGCGAAGGCGACCACGTACCAGTCGTGCTCCACGTCGTGGGCATTCGCGTGTGGGATGCACGATGCGAGCGGCAACACGTACGGCACGGCGCAGGAGACGAAGATGTGTACGACGTACACGTTTGAAGCGAACGGCACGTACACGAGCAACGGCGATGGTCCCGGGATGTCGCAGGGACGCTACCTGCTGCACGACGACGGGAGCGTCACGCTGTTCCAGACGAAGTCCGACAGGCAGCCACCCCCCAAGCCGTACGATCTCCAGCTGAGCAAGCTGACGCTGCTCCCGGAGTAGCCGGCATGCCCTGGAGTCACCTGCTGGAGCCTCCAGACCGTGATTTCTGCCGAAATGGCGCGATCCGGATTAGCGGCCCTAGTGTTCGTGGCTACTTGGGGAATGCGAGCCTGTGGTCCGCTGGTTGCTGAACTGTTCCCCATGACTCGCAACTACACCCCGTCCCGCCCCCCGGTCGCCGCGGTGCGCCGCGTGCGCCCTGCAGGGATCACTTCCCTGGGGTTCACGATGTTTCATTTCGAGGGCGAGTGGCCGGTCGTCGTGCTGAGCTCGCGCGCGGCGATGTCTGCGTTCTTCTGGCTCTAGTCCAGCACGGTCGTGATCTCCGGTCCGTGCGCGCCGATCAGAACGGTGTGCTCGAACTGAGCTGAGAGCGCGCCATCCGCGGTGCGCACGGTCCAGCCATCGTCATCGGTGCGGATCGCAGCTGAGCCCGCGTTGACCATCGGTTCCACGGTGAACGCCATGCCTTCGCGGATGCGATGCCCCGTGTGCGCGCGGCCAACATGCGCGACGTGCGGATCCATATGCATCGCCCGACCGATGCCGTGACCGCCATACGCCGCGACGACGCTGCCGGCCGTGCCGACGTGGCGAACGATCGCAGCGGCGATATCGCCCAGGCGTGCACCGGGAACCGCGGCCGCGATGCCGACGTCTCGCGCACCGCGCGCCAGCTCGACGAGGGAGCGTGCATGCGGCGGAGCGTCTCCGATGACGAACGTTGCCGATGTGTCACCGTGATAGCCGTCGAGCTCGGTCGTGATGTCGATGTTCACGATGTCGCCGCCGGCGAGGCGTACGTGCTGGCTCGGAACGCCGTGGCACACGATGTCGTTGCGACTGATGCACACGGCGGCGGGAAAGCCGTGATAGCCGAGCTGGGACGGGCGACCGCCGAGCTTGGCGGTGTGCGCGCGGACGAGGCGATCGATCTCCGCCGTCGTCATGCCGGGGACGAGCTGACTACCGACGTGGGCGAGGGTCGCGGCAGCTGCCCGACCGGCGCGCCGCATGCGATCGCGCTCGACCGGCGAGAGAATCGTCACGGGCATGCGTGCACCGTGCGCTCGCCACGACGTGCCGTCCAATACCGTTTTGATCTCGATGCCAGCGGCGGACTCCGGCATGATCGACGCGTGAGCTTGCAGCAGTTGCAGTACTTCGTCGCCGTGGCCGAGGAACAGCACGTCACGCGCGCGGCAGAGCGGCTCCGCATCTCGCAGCCACCTCTCAGCCGGCAGATCCAGGCGCTCGAGGACGAGCTCGGGCAACCGCTGTTCGAACGCCGGGGCCGGGGAATCGTTCTGACCGAGTTCGGGCGGTTCTTTGCGGGCCAGGCGACGGCGATCTTGAATCACGTGGCAAGCGTGCTCGTCGACAGCAAACGCTGGTCGAGCTAGGCTCCTGTCGACGTGAGCTCCGACGATCCATCTCGCGACACGATGGTCGATGCCAAGCGCACGCGGCTCGGTGTCGCCGAGAGCGCGACGGATCCGCGCGACGCGGATCTCACCGGTACGGTGTTCGGCGGCTACCTCGTGGACAGCGAGATCGGGCGCGGCGCGATGGGCGTCGTGTACCGCGCGTCGCACATCGATACCAACCGGGTGGTCGCGCTCAAGACGCTGCGCGCGCGGCTGATGGAAGAGCCCAACGTCATCGCCCGGTTCAAGCGCGAGGCTCGCATCGCGTCGCGGCTCGGTCACCCGCACATCGGCAGCGTGTACGAGCTCGTCGAAGCGCAGGGCCGGTTCGCGCTCGCGCTGGAGCTCGTCGAAGGCGAGCCGCTGCAATCCATCATGACGATGCCGCTGCCGGCCGAGCGCGTGCTGTTGATCGCGTCGCAGATCCTCAAGGGTCTCGAACACGCGCACGCGATGGGGCTGGTGCATCGCGATCTGAAGCCCGACAACGTTCTCGTGGAGTGGCGCAACGGTCGCGACCACGCGCGCATCATCGATTTCGGCATCGCGATCACGACAGAGGGCAGCGAGGACTCCATCGGGCGGCTGACCGGTACGGGGCAAGTCATCGGGACGCCTGCGTTCATGGCGCCCGAGCAAGCGCGCGGTTCCGACGTCGACGGGCGCGCGGATCTCTACTCGCTCGGTATGATCATGTACGAGATGATCGCGGGCGTGCTTCCGTTCGCGGGGCGTCCCATCGACGTGTTGTCCCAGCGCCTGTCGCGCGACGTGCCGCCGATCGTGGATCGCGTGCCCGCACTCCTCGTCGATCCGCTCGTCGAGCGATTCGTGCGCAAGCTGCTCGAGCGCAAGCGCGACAACCGCCCCGCCAACGCACGCGCCGCGCTAACGATCGCCGAGTTGTTGCTGAACGACCCTGCCTGCGCAGGGCCCGCGCTCGGGTTGATGGACGTCGAGAAGGCGCTCTCGATCGTGTCGCTGCCCCCGCCTCCGACGACGCGATAGCGGGAAGCGCTCGCTCAGGTGGGAGAGCGCTCGGTGGCGGGGCGCGTCGGATCGGTCGGCGCTTCGAGGCGTCGGTAGAGCGAGCGGCGGTCGATGCCGAGGACACGCGCGGCGTGGGTCTTGTTGCCCTTCACGCCCGCGAGGACCTGACGGACGTAGCGCCGCTCCATCTCCTCGAGCGTGATCATCTCCGTCGGCATCGACATCGAGATCTCAATGCGCTCCGGTTGGTGGTTGATCACCTTGGCGGGGAGGTGCGTCGGCGAGATGTCGCCCGATCCGCACAGCGCCATGGCGCGTTCGATCGAATTCTCGAGCTCGCGAACGTTGCCGGGCCAGTCGTAGTCGACGAGCTTGCGAGCTGCGTCCGCGCTGATCGCTGGAGCGCGCCTGCTGCTGCGGCCCGCGATCTTCTGCACGAGGTGCTGCGCGAGCGTGATGACGTCACCACCGCGGTCACGCAGCGGCGGCACGGTGATCGCGACGACGTTGATGCGATAGAAGAGGTCCTCGCGAAAGCGTTTCTCGTCGACCTCGGTCTCGAGATCGCGGTTCGTCGCGGTGATGACACGCGCTTGGAACGGCACTTCCTCGTCGCCGCCGACGGGACGAACGGTGCGCTGCTGGAGAACGCGCAGCAGCTTGACCTGCATCTCGAGCGGCATCTCGCCAATCTCGTCGAGAAAGATCGTGCCGCCCTGCGCCTGCAGGAACAGACCGGAGCGCGACGACTTTGCATCCGTGAACGCGCCGCGAACGTGACCGAACAGCTCGCTCTCGAGGAGGTTCGGCGGAACGGCGCCGCAGTTGATGGCGATGAACGGCTCGTTGCGGCGCGTGGGCGAGAGGTCGTGGAGTGCGCGCGCGACGAGCTCCTTGCCGGTACCGCTCTCGCCCGTGATGAGAACAGTTGCGT
This sequence comes from Kofleriaceae bacterium, assembly GCA_036499725.1. Lineage (GTDB taxonomy): Bacteria > Myxococcota_A > Polyangia > Haliangiales > Haliangiaceae > JABFXX01. The sequence continues at coordinate 96,749 of DASYDE010000040.1, read as the reverse complement.
CGGTGTCGGAGACACGACGGATCATCGCGCTCATGTCGCGGAGCGCCGGGCTCGTACCGATCAGGCCCGGAATGGGCTGCACGATGTCGGCGGCCTGACGGAGGCGCTTCACTTCACGAGCGACCTTGAGATGTTCGAACGCGCGCTCGAGAGCGACGATGAGGACGTCGGTCTTGACCGGCTTGGTCAGGTAGTCGTAGGCGCCAGACCGGACCGCTTCGATGGCGGTCTCGTACGTGGAGAGACCCGTCATGACGAGCGCCAACACGTGCGGATGACGTTCGCGCAGTTGCGAGCAGAGCTCGACACCCGTCATGCCCGGCATCTGAACGTCGGTGACGACGACATCGACGTCGTGATCGCGCACCCAGTCCAGACATTCCTGGGCGGAGCCGACCATGTCGGCCGTGTATCCCCGTCGCTTCAGCGATTCGACAACCAGGGTGCGCGTATCTTCGTCGTCATCAACCAGTAGAACGTTCGGCATCGTGACCTCCGTGGCCACTCGGCACAGTACAAGTCGCGCGCCATGTCGCTACCGCACGGACGGCCTCCGCGAGGGCTCAGGAGGGGCTCCTGCGTGCGGCCGCGCCCCGGTTGGCGCGTGCGCAGGCGCTCGTCAGGGCGCGTCGGCTCGGGATCGTTACGGCTTATCGAGGTGCTCGGCGAGCTCGCGGGCAGCCGCTTCGTGGGCGGCGCGGTCCTCGCTCGTGAACGATTTCGGCGCGGTGTCGAAGCTGCAGAGCGTACCGAACATACGGCCATCGGCGCGGAAGATCGGGACGCCGAGGTACGCAGCGAGCTCGGCGCGCTTGGGGTGCTGCGCCACGCGTGGGGCACGGCCAGCATCCTCGATGACGGTCGTCGTGCCCGACGCGCGGACCAACACGCAGTACGAGGCCTCGACCGGGAGGTCGAGGGGGAACGAATCGATGCTGGGGGAGCGGCGATCGTACGTCCACATGCTGACGAGCGTGCCTTTGTCGCTGAAGCGCAGCACCGACGTGAACTGACACTTGCTCGACGTGTTCAGGTTCTCGAGGATCGTTCGCACGTGACGGTCCGATGGGTCGGATGACGGCGCGGAGACCTGGATCGCAGAGACAATGTCGCTCATCGCCGCCGGCTTCACGAGGTGCTTGGTGAAGCCCGCCGCGAGCGACCGCTTGCGATCCATCTCGCGGCCGCGTCCCGAGAGCGCGATACCGACGCAACCCGCACAATCGTGCCGCGCGCGAATCGCAGTGAACGCATCGAAGCCATCGACACCGGGCAACGAGAGGTCCATCAGGATCACCTCGGGCCGCCACGATGCGACGAGATCCAATGCGGCCTCGCCAGAGTCGACCTCGCGAACGTCGGCGCCCTTCATGGAGAGCGACATGCCCAGCAACTCGCGAGCGTCCGCATCGTCCTCGACCACGAGGACACGAGTCCCTTGACGCATCGCGGGCACCGTAGCGCATCCATGCGGGAAGAGAGGCGTGAACGGTGCCGCGCGGGCAAATCCGCCATCGAGCCCCTGGTTAATCCTGCGGCACGACTACGGCGTTGCCTGGCCGCTCTGGATCCCGGCTTCCCAGCGCTCGTAGCGACCGCGGTGGGGCGTTGCCGCGTCGATCAGCATCATCACGACCTCGTGGATGTGGTCGAGCTCGATCTCGTCGACGCGATAGACGTGCGCCAGGTGATCGCTCTCGGTTGCACCGGCGCGAAATCCCGCATCCGCGACCGCGGCAACGAACGCGTCGCGCGCGTCCACCGTCGGGAAGGCAAGGCGATGGTCGACGCGGCGAGGGATCGGAAGTCGATCGCCTTGCTCCGCGAGGATCTGCACCATGCGTCGGTCGTCCATCCATTGCCGTCGCTCGGCGTCGGGAAGCAGGAGCTCCTTGTAGTAGCTCCAGTCGGCGTCGGGCACGTTGCGCGCTTCGATGCGGCGGTCACCGACGTGCTCGGCGGCAGTCTGCTGCAGCGCCGAGAGCTGATCGGCCGGACCGTAGAGCACGATCTCCCAGATGCCGGCGGTCCGGAGGCGGCCGACGTACGTGACGCCAAGCGCAGCGCCGCGCGCGATGACCGCCTCTTCGACGAGGTTCAGCGCGGCTCCTTCTTCGGAGCTACCGATGCCATGATCGCCCCGATCGCGCATGCGGATCGCGACCGTGTACAGCGTCGTGGCGCCCGCGATGATCTCGTCCTCGTAGCGAAGGTTCACGTAGATCGACGCCGGCGCGCCATCGACAGGGCAGGGGTAGAAATCGTACGCGTCAGTCACGTCGGGGCTTCTTCGGCTTCTTGGGTACCGCGGGTACTGCCGTGTAGGGCGCGCGGAGCGCCTCGAATTTCATCGCCGAGAAATCGTGCAGCTTCGTCGTGGCGGCGAGCGGCTGGTCGGTGGCCGCGGATGCACGCGTGATCGAGCCCGCCCACAGCGCACCATCGTCGGACCAGACGAGGCGACCGCGATCGACGTCCGCCCACTCCCACGCGACGGGAACGAGGAGGTCTCGCTCGAGATGCAGCAGCACGTGCTCGTCGAAGTAGACCCCTTTGCCAGGCGGCGGCCCGACCTGCGCGCGCGCGTACTTGCGCAGGATCCACCCGTGCCACAACGGCTTGTCGAGGGCGTAGGCATCGCGTTCCTGCTCCGTGTCGCGCATCTGCCAGCCGTCGCGCATGAGGCGGGGAAGATAGACACCCATGCACTCTCCGCCGTACTGGGCGCGCATGGCGGTCGGCGCAGCGCGGTGGACGCGTGTGGTCTGCTCGAGCAGCGTGTGGCCGTAGCCGTCGTTGAGCCAGTACGTCTTGTTGTCGAGGAACAGTCCGCCGCCGTGCCAGCAGTCGCCCTTGGCGTAGAGCGCGACGGCTTTGAGATACGGTGCGATCGAGATGGCGGTCCACGCGCCCTTTGCGTGGCTGCTCCAGTGCCCGTTCATCGCGAAGTAGATCAGATGCTGGCCGTCGGGCGAGAGATCGCTGCGGCGCTCGTAGATGCGCCCCTTCAGCCACTGGCCCAGCGCGAACGTGTCGTTCGTGCGGTTCCACAGGATCGACGCGACCTCCTTGGACGGACCGCGACGGATCACGACTCCGATGTTGGCGTCGCGCGCGAGCAGCACGTGGAGGCGCGGGGTCACGTGGGCAGCTTATCAGTGCGAGAGAACGATGACGTCGACGGGGAGGCTCGAGCCACCGCCGCTCATCAGCTGGAAGTGTGTCGTCGTGCCGAGCCACAGTGCGCTCGTCGTGCCGTCGAGCGGACCGAGCGGTATGACGGGTGGGGCAACCGCGCCGGCCCACGTACCACCGCGAGCGCTTGCAGCGAGCTGGAGCTGGTCGGATGTGGTGATGTCGAACTGATACGACACGCCGTAGTTGCCGCGCAGCGTGGTGTCCACGCCGCGTGTCGCATCGCGGCCCGGCAGATCCATATCGGTGACGTTGCTGCCGAGACGGATGTGGCGAGCACTCGGCCCTTCGCCGCCCGCACGTGCGACGAGGAGGAGATCCGCGTCGGGGAAGGTGCCGCGATCGTGCGCGCCGTCGTATGGCAGGAGTGAGAGCCCCGAGGTCAGCGCGACCGCATCGTCCGTCGCGAGCACGCTCACCACGGAGAGCTTCGTAGGCGCATCGAGATCGAGATCGATGATCGCGTGGACGAGCTGGTCGGTCGTCGCGTGCGCGGCGTCGAGGCTCGTGCTGAGCAGGACGCGCTGGCCAGCAGGGATGGTCACGGCGCGATTCGTCGTCGAGGACATCCACGCCGCAGCGACCTGCCTGCCGATCGCGACATAGTCGGCGCCCGGCGTGCCGATCGCTTCTTTGACGACGGTCGCGTGAACATCGTTGGCCCCCGCGAGCGCGACGAGCGCAAACTTGCGCGCCGAGGCGCCTGCATTGACGTGATAGACGTACACGCGCACGCGACCGGGCCCGACGGTATCGGCGTACAGCACGCCACTTGTCGACGGCGTCTCCGGATCGTCGGAGAAGATCAGCGTCGCGGAATCTGCGGGAGCGCATACCGCCGTCGGTGCGCAGGGGAGGGTGCCCTCGTCGAGACCGGCGAGTGACACGATCGCCCCCGGCTGCGCCGTTGTGGCGAGCAGCGCTTGCGGAGGCACGACCGGCGTTGCAGGGCACGTGGTCCGGTCGCTGATCAGCGTCGTGCCGGCGTTACAGAGCGATGGTGTCGCTCCATCCATGTCGGCCTCGTGTGCGGCATCGTCCGACGGGGCTGCATCGCGCGTAGTCGCGCCGTCATCGCCGCACCCGGCGAGCAGCAAGATCGCGAGTGCGCGCTTCACGGCGCGACTATAGCGCTAGCAGTCGACCCACGAGAACGGCGTCATGTGTCCGCCTCGCCGCTTCACGCATTGCTTCTTGCCGAACATCCACGTCCCGCCGGACTCCGCGAGCCCCGTCTTCGCCGACGGCGTACACGCCCAGCCCTCGATGTCGTGCGCCTTTGCATCCTTCTCGATGCTGATCTTCTGCGTCGCACACGTGAGCTTCGCGGTCTGGCTCGGCGTGTTGCACGTTCCGTGCGGTTCGACGCGTCCATCCTCCTCGCGCTCCATCTTGCAATCGTGCTTCTCGAGCGTGAGGTCGAGCGTCAGCGTGTCCTTCGCGATCGCCCACGTACCCTTCCACGTCGTCGTCCACGCCGTGGTGTCATCGGTGTTGCGGCTGCCGCTCGCCGAGGAATACAGGTTGTGCTCCTTGTTCGTGCCGTTCGCCGTTACTGCCGCGCGACCCTTGGCCTGCAGATCGACCGCGATGGACGAGCTGTTGTTCGTGTTGATCGCGCCCTCCTGATTGCCGATGTGAATGGTCTCGGCATCCTCGCTCTGCATGCGCAGCGTGTCAGCAGAAGCAACAGATCCCAAGCACCCGAGAAGAAGGATCGAACGCACTGTCTCAACTATGACACGCGCCCGCGCGAAGTTCCCGTCGCGCAAACGCGATACAACGGCGACATGAAGACCATTGCTTCGCTCCTGTTCATCGCCGCCAGCGCGACCGCTGCTGTCGCCGGCCCCTTCAAGCTCGCCAGCAACGACTTCAAGGCCAACGGCGCCATCGCTGACAAGCAAGTGTTCAACAGCTTCGGCTGCAGCGGCGGAAACGTGTCGCCCGAGCTGCACTGGACCGACGCGCCGAAGGACACCAAGAGCTTCGCGCTCATGGTCCACGATCCGGACGCGCCGACCGGCTCGGGTTGGTGGCACTGGGTCGTCTACAACATCCCCGCCGATGCGACGAGCATCCCCGCTGGTGGTCCGGCCCCGAAGGGCGCGACGGAGCAGAACACCGACTTCGGCAAGCCCGGCTACGGTGGCCCGTGCCCGCCCGAGGGTAGCGGCAAGCACCACTACAACTTCACGCTGTTCGCGCTCAAGGTCGACCACCTCGACATCCCGAAGGACGCGACCGCTGCGTTCGTCGGCTTCAACGTCAACGGCAACATGCTCGCGAAGACGACGCTGACCGGCCTGTACGAGCGCAAGAAGGCGCCCGCCGCTCCGGCTCCGAAGAAGTAATCAGCGCGCGAGCAGGCGCGCCATGATGCGACCGAACGCGGGCGCTGCAACCTGACCGCCCGTACCACCGTCGCGTGGCGTCTCGGCGCCGACGAAGACGACGTAGCGCGGGTGCTCGATCGGCGCGGTACCGACGAAGCTCGAGTAGTAGTTGAGCTTCGTCTCGTCGTTGCCGAGGTTGGCCGTCCCGGTCTTGCCTGCGACGCGAACACCATCGACATGCGCAGCCGTTCCGGTGCCGCCGTCCTTGGTGACGCTCTCGAGCATGGCGAGCACCGTCGAAGCCGTTTCGGTGCGCACGACGCGCTCACCGCGCTCCGTGGCCGCGGTGAACGACGGCGCGTGATAGATGCCGCCATTTGCGAGCGTGGCGAATGCCGCCGTCATTTCGAGCGGATTCGATGTGATTCGGGCACCAAACGCGACCGTTGCACCGAGGTTGTCATCACTCACCGTTGCCGGTGCGGAGGCGAGGTGGAAGCGCTTGTTCCATGCGACGAGGTGCGCGCCGCCCATCTTTCGGAACACCTTCGCGAGGCCAATGTTCGACGACACCGTGAGGATCTGCTGCGCCGTCAGCATGCCGTGCGGCGCCGAATCGTGGATCACGTTAGCGTCGGGTCCGCTCTGTGACGCGTCGAACGTCTCCGTCGTCGTGATCGCACCTTCGTCGAGTGCTGCGGCGATCACGAGCGGCTTCATCGTCGAGCCAGGCGTCATGGCGCGAACGGCGGCAAGCTCCGCGGTCTTCTCCGTCCCGCCGCGGGCGCTGAGGCCGACCACGTGACCGGTCTGCGGGTCGAGCACGATGACGATCGACGCGCACGGTCCCCACGTCGCGACGAGCTTCTCGTGCTCCTCGGTGATGATCGCTTGGACGGCCGGATCGATGGTCGCGATCGAGCGAATGCTCTCGTCGAATGCCAACGCGGAGTGGTCCGTCGCCTGCGTCGCTTCGTCGAGCGGCGGGGCCGCGATAACCGTGGTGCGCGACGACGTGTCGGGCGGAGTCGTCGGCGCTGGATCCGTGCTCGCGCAGGCGACGAACGCGGTGAGCGCGGCGCCAGCGGCGATCAACACGAGCTTGCTCGTGCGACCGAGCGCGCGTGCACCCGGAGCGAGCAGGGCGCGGATACGTTGCTCGATCTGCGTCGGCTCCGCCATCGCGAGCGCACCGACGGGGACGTGCTGGTGATCGAGTGTCGCGAGGTGGAGAAGATGTTCCGCGTACGTCGACGGGATCGCGCCCGTGGCAAGCACGTGATCGTCCGCTGCGATCTCGCTCTCGATGCGCAGGCGGCGCGCCGCGATCCACGCGAGCGGGTTGAACCAGTGCACCGCGCAGACGAGCTGTGAAAGGACGGCGACGAGGCAATCGCGACGCGCGACGTGGGCGAGCTCGTGGGCGAGGACGAGCTGCATGCGCTCGCTGCTCCACTCCGCGGACTCGCGCGGCAGAAGCACGGCGGGCGCGAAGACGCCTGTCACGGCGGGCGTGTCGATCGCAGTGCTCGTGCGGATCTGAACGACGCGCCTCCCGACGGTGCGCAGCGTGACGAGCGTGCCCGCCCGGGCCATTCGGCGCGCGCGAACATGGCCCACGACGGTGCGGGCGAGGACACCTGCCGCGCCGAGTGCCCACACGATCGCGAGCACGAGTGGCAATGGGAGTGGGGTCGAAGGCGATGTAGGCGAGGGAGCCGATGGCGCTGCGACCGCTGTCTGTGGCGATGTGCCGACCGCGTCCGCGATCGCATCAGGAACCGAGACGGCGTGCACGGAGGGACCCGTCGCGGCCGGGCGTGTTGGTCGGCCGAGGTGAACTGCTGGCAATGCGCTCGTCGCGAGCGGCAACGCGATCACCGCGAGCAGCGTGAAGACGAGCACCGAGCGGCGTGTAGCGGCGGTGGTTCCACGCAGCGCGCGGAGGGCGATCAGTCCGACACCGAGCAAGAGTGTCGCGCGGACGGCGACAGAGACGACGGGCATCATGTTAGCGAACCTCCAGATGAGAGTTGCGGAACATCGGTGAGGGCATCTAGCGGCCCTCCTTCTTGGCTTTGTTGATGAGCTGCGCGAGGCGCTCGAGCTCTTCCTTGGACAACTTGGTGCGCGACGATTCGACGAGCGTGGCAACCGCCTCCTCGATCGAACCATCGAAGAACGTCGCGACGACATGGGACAGCGCGCTCTTGCGGGCATCGCTGCGCGCTACGGCGGGCATGTAGATGTAGCGGGGCCCGTCCTGCACGTGCTTGATGTGGCCCTCGTCCTCGAGAATGCGCAGCAGCGCACGCACCGCGGAGTACGTGGGCGCATCGGCCATGTCCTCGAGGACCTCGGCCGCCGTCGCGCGTTCGCGGCGGTACAGGATGTCCATGATCTCGCGCTCGCGCCGGGTGAGCGTAGCGGGTGATGGCTTGGTCATGTGCTAAGGATTTAGCAGCCTGCTAAAAAACCAGCAACAGAAGTGCTAAAAAATCAGCACCGGCATTCAAAAGTGGTCTGCGCTATCGTCAGCAGGCTTTGCGGTCATCGCTCATGTGGGCAGCCCTCGTCTCGTGCTTCGTCGCGTGCTCTGGATCGAGCAAGCAAGCGAAGCCAGCACAGGAGCTCGACGACAACGGCGAGCCCGTCGAAGACGTGCACGCTGACTGGACGCTGCGCGACGCGGCTCCCGCGCCGGACGCACGCGAGTGGATGTCGATGGCCGAGATCGAGGGGAATGCCCCGGGCCAGAACACCTGCGAGCCGTTCGACGTGAAGAATCCGGCGTGCCGAAGCGATCCGCGGATGTGCACGATCGGGATGGCCGACTGCAAATGTCCCGCACCGCCCGACGTCGCAAATCCCGCCTGCTGGGGGACGATGCCGTGCCCGAACCCACCCGACCGTCGCGTACGCGCGTGCCGGCAATTCATGCCGCCGTGCCCCGACAACGACCATCCCGATCCGCGTAACCCGCACTGCCCGGAGCCGCGCCTGACGGGCCGCGTCCTCAAGTCCGAGCAGCGTGGCGACCGAGACCTCATCATCACGATCGGTGTTGGCACGGAGCAGGGCCTCTCCAAAAACTGGAAGGCATCGCTCGCGAATGGCGACACGAGCGATGCGTTGCCGGGCGGTGAGATCACGATCCTTCGCGTCGAGCGCCGGATGACCGTCGGTGTCGTCCACGTCGATCAGCCGACGCTCCTGGCTAACAGCCGCGTTCGCTTCGACGCCCCCTGACCCCTCTACGGGGTGCGCGATCTTCCCTTGACGACTGTCATGTAACGTATCAAGTTACATGAACGATGATCGAGTGGACCTACTGGCGTCTCGCCGCATTCGGAGCGACCGTGGCGGCGTGCTCCGGGCCTGCGCACCACGCCCACCACGGCGCGTTCGCGGACCCCGCGCAGTCCGAACGGATGCTCGAGGATCCGCAGCGCGACGAGTGGCAGAAGCCGGACGAGGTCCTGCGTGCGATGCAGCTCGCTCCATCGATGACGGTTGCTGACGTCGGAGCGGGGACCGGGTACTTCTCGGTCCGCCTCGCGCGCGCGGTTCCCGACGGTGTCGTCATCGCGACGGACGTCGAGCCGAAGATGGTCGAATACGTCGCGCAGCGCGCACGGCGGGAGCAGCTGCCGAACATTCGCGCTGCGCGCGCGACGACGAGTACCTCGGGCCTGGCACCATCCAGCGTGGACGCGATCCTCGTCGTGAACGTCTGGCACCACATCGATGATCGAGCGGCGTATGCGCGCGACCTCGCAGTAGCGCTGAAGCCCGGTGGGCGGTTGTTCGTCGTCGACTTCACGCGTGACGCGAAGCGAGGCCCGCCGCAGGAGATGCGCGTCGCGCCGGACCAGCTCGTGACGGAGCTCACCGGCGTTGGCTTGCACGCGAGCGTGTCCGCGGTGCAGCTGCCCGACCAATACATCGTGGAGGCGACACGTGAGGCGCGATAGCCGGTTGTCGGGCGTCCTGCACGTGCTGCTGCACATGGCGCAGCGCGAAGGCGCGTGGACATCGGAGGAGATGGCAAAGGCGATGGATACCAACCCCGTCGTGATCCGCCGCATCATGGCCGGCCTCCGCGATCACGGCTATCTGCGCTCGGAGAAGGGCCACGGCGGCGGATGGACGTTCGCGTGCGACCTCGACAAGGTCACGCTGCGCGACATCTACACCGCGCTCGGCGAGCCGACGCTGCTCGCGATCGGTAATCGCACGGACATGCCGGGCTGCGTCGTCGAAGCAGCGGTGAATGCAGCGCTCGGTACGTCGTTCGACGAGGCAGAGCAATTTCTGTTGGCGCGCTTTGGCGTGGTCACACTCGCGATGCTCGCGACGGATGTCGGCCGCCGCATGAAGGCGCACCACCCCAAACACAAGGGCCACAAGAAGGCTCACGGAGAACACGCATGATCTACGACGTCGTGATCGTCGGCGGTGGACCGTCTGGTTTGCAAGCCGCTCTCTCGCTCGGGCGTGCGCGCAAGCGCGTGCTGTTGTGCGACTCCGGCCCGCGCCGCAATGCCGCCGCCGTGCGCATCTACAACTTCGTCACGCGCGACGCGACGCCGCCGAACGACTTTCGCCGTGTGGCCCGCGAGCAACTCGCGACGTATCCCAACGTCGAGGTGCAGGGTTGGCGCGTCGAGTCGATCACGGGCAGCCGCGGTGCGTTTGCGGTCACTGTCGACGGACGGAGTATCGAAGCGCGCCGCATCCTCCTCGGCACCGGCATGATCGACGAGAACCCGTCGATCGACGGATTCGCGGAGCACTGGGGCCACTCGATCGTCCAGTGCCCGTACTGCCACGGGTGGGAACAGCGCGACCAGAGGTGGGGCTTCCTCGTGCTGCCGCAAGCCGCGCCGCACTTCATGATGTTCGCGCTGCAGCTCCGCGGCTGGACCAAGGACGTCACAGTTCTCACGAATGACGCGTTCGAGATCTCCGAGGCAGATCGCGCGCTGATGCACGGTGCAGGACTTCATCTCGAGACGGCAAAGCTCGCGCGCATCGAGGGCCGCGACGGCCACATTCAGAGCGTTGCGCTCGAGAGTGGGACACGCATTCCGATCGACCTGTTGTTCGCGCATCCGCCACAGCAGCAAGTGCCGCTCGTGCAGCAGCTCGGGCTCGCTCTCGAGGACGGCCTCGTGAAAGTGGACCCCATGATGCGCGTGACATCGGTGCCCGGCATCTACGCGAGCGGCGATCTGACGACGCGCATGCAGGGCGCCATCATCGCTGCCGCATCGGGCGCGCAGACGGCCGCGATGATCAACATGGAGCTCACGGCCGAGCTCGCAGCCGCGGGAACGATCTAGCGATATGTCGCGGTGAACAGCGCGGCTGGCGCGACGAGTGTGATCGAGTCGTCGACCCCGTAGAGCTGATAGATCGTCACGCGCGCGATACCGCCGAGACTCCACTTCGTCGACACCGCGTGGTCGTAGCCGACGCCTGCCGTTGCGCCCCACCCGAGACCGACGTGGCTGTCGCGATCACCACCGTCCAGATATCCCGCCGCGAACAGCGCACCCGCGAACGCGTGAACCCCGTCGGTCACGTAGTAGTCGACGAACGGGCCGGTCGCGGAGACGTGCTGGCCACCCGCGTCGACAGCGCTGTAGCTAGGACCGGGCGTGATCGCCGGGAACGTGCCCGCGCCGATGACCAGGCCCGGGCGCACGCTCCAACCGACCGCGATCTGCGTGCTGACGCCAGCTCCGTTGCTGGTGGAGGTAGTGGCGGGAGCGTCGAGCGAGCCGTGGGTGAAGCTCGGTCCCACCGCGACGCGGAAGTAGAAGCCATCCGCCGACGCGACTCCAGCGAGGCCGGCCACGGCGGCGAAGGCGAGGAGGTACTTCATGTACCGAGGACGAGCGGGCCTCGCCAAACGATTCTATCGCGATGACGATTTTCTGCGCTGCCGAGAGTACGGTGTGGGGATGGCGGAATTGCTCGGGCTTCCGTATTCCCCGTGGACGGAGAAGGCACGCTGGGCGCTCGATGCGCGCCGCATCACGTACACGTTCCGCCGCTATCAACCGCTGATCGGCGAGCCCGGCTTGCGCTGGAAGATGAGCAAGTGGCGCGGGAACGTCAGCGTTCCGGTGTTCACGCCCGACGACGGTGAGGTGATCGGGGACTCCGCGAACATCGCGCGGTGGGCATCGGAGCATGGCTCGGGGCCCACGTTGTTTCCGGCCGGCACGGGCGACGCGATGATCAAGCTGATCGATCTGTCGGAGCGCGGCCTCGCGGCAGGGCGTGCCCGCTCGTTGCTCCTGCTCGTCGACAGCCCCGATGGCGTGCGCGAGATGGTCCCCAAGGCGATGCGCTGGATGCCCGGCTCCAATGCGATCGCGCGCTACGGAATTCGCCGCACTGTGCGCAAGTACCAGGGCACGAACGTTCTCGAGCGAGCCCTCGACGAGCAAGCGGCCGCCCTCGACGAGATCCGCGCCGCGCTCGGCAAGGTCACGGGACAGCCGAAGACGCTGCTCGGCGAGCTCAGCTTCGCGGACATCGCGGTCTCGCAGGTGCTCGGGTTTGTCGAGCCGCCGCCGTTCGGTCTGCGCATCGCACCGGCGACCCGAGCAACGTTTGGCGATCCGGTTCTCCGCGAGAAGTACGCTGACCTCGTCAGCTGGCGCGATGCTCTCTACGAGAAGTATCGGCCACGCGTCCAGTAGCTACTGATCTGCGCTGCAGTCGACGGGGATGTACGACGGGAGCTCGCAGATGCGGATCTCGAACTCGAACGTGCCCGTGAACTGCGTGCCGCACCACTGGCGGATCGTGTCGTGATAGCTCTCGCCCGGCCCGAGATCGAGGACGATCGGGACGTGGTTGAACTGATCGATCTTCGCGACGTCGCACGTCGTGTCGCCGACGTTGACCCAGTTCACGTCGAACGACGTTCCGGTCGCGACGTCGATGCGCGGCGGATTCGCCGTCAGCACGCACGTGTTGTGGCAGTCGATGCGCAGATCGAGCGTGGCGGGAAACGCATCGGGCGACCCATCCGCGAGCGTGCCCGCCGCATCACTGACGCTGCCGTCGCTCGCGCTGCTGCCGCCATCGTCCGCCGCATCGTCGTCGCCGCGCGGAGCATCCGTCGGCGAGTGGTGATCGCCACTGCCGCCGCACGCCGCGAGGGCGAGAAGAAGGACGGCGCGACGCACGACGTTCCGGACGGACCGAGGCGTCGGCAGTCGCAAGGAAAAAGGGGACGGTCCCCATTATCCGCGCGTGGAGAACCAGTCGTCGCGGACGGAATTGTGAAGGCACGTGATCGTGTGCGGCGCGGACGTTCGTGATGGCAATGACGACAGCGGCATCGCGGCGGATCCGCTCTCGAGCCCTTCCGCAGGATCCCAGTCCGCACGCGCGCCCGGCGCGAGTCCGTGCAGGCCACTTTGGTGAAAGCCGATGACGTACGTGTGCCCCGCGACGCGGGCACCGAGAAAGTCGGAGAGCTGCTCGGCGAACGCGATGCCTGGCTTCGCCCCAAATGCGGAGCACGTGCGGAACCACACGAGCGCGTTCGGCGCCAAGCGTTCCTTCAGCGCGAGTAGCCCCGCGTGGTGCTCGTGCTTCGCGAGCAGTGCGTCGGCCGTGAGCGCCTCGCGATCGATCATGACGCGACCCCACAGGCCATGACCCCAGTACTGGAGCTCGTCGATCGGCTCGTCGCTCTTGCGGATCCACGCGAACGCTTCGTCCCAGCTCGCGACGCCCTTCGCGCGATCGATGCGGCGCAGCCCACGATAGAGATAGCTCCCCGCGAACCACGGAACGCTCAGGCCGCCACCTTTACGGACACAGGTCCGATCGAAGATCAGCAGCCTCACCAGGGAAGTATGGCGCTCCCCACGGCTAGTACCAGTGGTGGCTGCGCCAGAACGCCGCCGCGTGGTCCGCCGTGCCGTAGCGATCGTGGACGTAGCCGCGGAATGCCTGCACCTGCAGCGCCGGATCCTGCGTGTTCGCGTTCGCACCGAGGTAGTGGCGGCGGTTCGCGATCGTCAGCTGGCCGATGCCAAACGCCGTCGACGTGGGGTTTTGCGCGTTCGTCCGCCCACCCGACTCGTTCTGCACGATGTAGCGCTCCGAAGCGGAGAGCTGGTTCATGTTGATCTGAGCTCCGCCGCACGCGGCATCCAGCTCCGTGGAAGAGATGCTCTCGAACGATGTCTTGGACATGACCGACCACGGTGCAGCGCTCGTTCCAACACTGCGCGGGATCGGGCTTTCGTGATCACGCGACGTTCGAGCGAGGACATCGCGGAACGGCGTCTCTCGCGGTCGACATCTATGCCTTTAGCGGGACTCGGATCAGCGTCTGTTGGCCCACGGCGATGAGCTTGCGATTGGTCTCGAGATCGAACACCTCGAGGTTGCACACCGTCAGCGTGCGGCCCGACTTCACGACCGTGCCCACGGCTTCGACGCGTTCGCCCGCGGCCGGCGACATGAAGTTCATCTTGTACTCGATCGACAGCACGTCATCGGCCTCGGTGAACAACGTGAACGCTGCGTACCCGCCCGCGCTATCCGCGATCGCGCCGAGCGCACCCGCGTGGATGAATCCGTTGTGCTGCGAGACCTCGCGGCGGCGAGACAGCTGGATCGCGATGCGGCCAGGCTCGGTCTCCGCGAGCGTCGCACCGAGGTGCTGCATCAGACCTTGGCGCGCAAAGCTATCGCGGATCCGTTGCTGCATCCGCGGGAGGGGCAGGGGAGAGTCCATCCGCGCGTTGTACCTCGACTACCCGTTCTCGGTCGGCTTCCCCGCTTTTTCCCATCCGACGATGCCCGCCGGCATGATGTGCACGTTGGTGTAACCGAGCTTTTCCGCTGCGACCGCAGCGTCATGGCAGGCGAGTCAAGCCTCGTCGTGACAGTAGAAGATCAAGAACGCCGTCTTGTCGGCGGGGAGAACGGCCGCCGTCACCTCATCGACCCACTTCGCGGTCGGCACGTGCCGCTTCGCGAAGACCTCTTGGTAGTTCGCATCGAAGATGTACGTGTGGCCGTCGTTGGCGGCGATCTTTGCCGCGACCTGATCGACCGTTAGCCTGTCGAGCTTGGCCGCCATCGCTTCGTCGGCCGCTTCCTGCTCCGCCACCGGATCTCGCTTTGCCGCGGGCTGGCTCTTGGAGCACGCAGCGGACGCCAGCGCGCAGAGCAGCATTCCGACGAGGTGACGCTTCATACGTCCAGTGTACCGGAACGCGGCTCTCTCCGAACATGAAGATTCACGCGCGGGGGCGCAGATACGCGCTCTGCGACAGGCCGTCGTGGACCATGCGCGAGAAGTCGTCGACGATGATCTCCTCGTCTCCGCGCTCGATACCGTCGACGATGGCCTTGGCGACCACCGCGGGCGAGAGCTTGGGTGCGTCGAGCTTGCTCGTGAGGTCCGTGTCCACGAACCCGACGTGCACGCCGCTGACCGTGGTGTGCTGATCGTGCAGCTCGTGGCGCAGGGCGTTCGTCACCGACCACGCGGCCGACTTGGACGACGCGTACGTCGCGAGGATCGACAGCGTGCTCCAGCTCGCCACACTCAGGACATTCACCAACGCTCCATTCGCGAGCGTGGGCGCAAACGCGCGGCTCACGTTCAGCAAGCCGAACACGTTCGTCTCGTACTCCGCGCGCATCGCGTCGATCGCGCCCGGAGCGAGGATCGGTGTCGTCGTGGCCACGCCCGCGTTGTTGATGACGAGGTTCGCGTCCTTCGCGATGCGGGCAGCCTCGGCCACATCCGCGGGGTTGGTCACGTCGAGCTTCACCGGCGTCACGCCTGGGAGATCGATCGACTTGGGATCGCGCGCGGCGGCGTAGATCTTCTTGGCGCCGCGAGCCTGCAGCTCCTTGATGAGGGCGAGGCCGATGCCGCGGTTAGAGCCAGTAACGAGGGCGATTGCATTTTGAATCTTCATGACACTCTCCGTATATGTTGTTCGTCATATTAGACGACAGAGAAAACCTGATGGCGTGAAGGCGGGGTTACCCGACGACGGCGATCTTGGCAGCGGCCCGCACGTCATCGGCGAGCGCTGGATCATCGACGATGCGCGCGATCACGAGCGCACCGACGAGCGTGGAGAGGGCGGCGAGCCCCTCGCTCGAAATCGCGTCGCGGCTGCGCTTCTTGGCGGGATCGATCTCGCGGCTGATGGTCGCGGCGAGCTCTTTGAGGTGCTTTGTCGCGACCCGGCGAATCTCCGGTGATTGGCGACGTGTTTCGCTGCCGAGTGCAGCGATGGTGCAGCCCGCTTCTCTCGTCTTCAAATGAGAGTCCGAGAGATACTGGTCGACCATCGCTTCGAGCGGAGTGATGTCGTCGGCAGCCGCGTTCACCTGGGCCTGCCCGATGAGCGTGGCGACGGTCTCGCCAGCGGTGAAGTCTAGCGCCTCGACGAGCATCGCCTCGCGGTCCTTGAAGTGCGCGTAGAACCCGCCATGGGTGAGTCCCGCGTCTTTCATGACGTCGGCCACGCGCGTCCCGTCGTAGCCCTCGCGGCGGATCGCCTTTGCTGCCGCCCGCACGATGCGCTCGTGGGTGACTGCTTTATCGGCTCCGACCGTTCTCGCCATAAATATGACACTCATCATAATGCTTGGCGGGGCCCGCGCAAGGCCTATTGCGTCCCCGAGGACGCGAAGTGCCTACCGCCCCATGCCTCGAATTCGAGATCGGCCGCCAACAATCCACGACTTGCGGGCGGCACGAGGAATGAACAATCGCCGTGGCATGCAGACCATTGACCGCGACGATCTTTCTTCTGTCACGGGCGGGTGCGGGTGCGGGTGCGCGCAGCAGCAGCAGCAAGACCCGAGCGTCCAGACGCAGGTCTCGACGAACGCGCCTGGTTCGACAGGCGCCGCGGGCGGGACCGACATCATGGGAGGTCTGCAGCAGCTGCTCGGCTTCTTCCAGTCCAACTCGTTCCAGCAGCTCCTGCAGGGCATCCAGGGCCTGGTGGGCCAAGCCGGTCAGAGTGGCGCCACCAGCACACAGCAGCCAGCTGCGCAGGCGTGATCCCGCACCGAACGACCGCGTGCGGCGGCCATGCGTGTCCTCTCGTGCACGGAACTGCTGGCGAAACGAGCCACCGCTCACGAGATGCAGCAGTCGGTGGCGACGCGCCTCCCAGCACACATGCCCGTTGCACAACTCAACGAGGCGATGTTGCGCAACTTGGACCGGGCACGACGCGTGCTCTACGAGGAATCACATGAAGTCACTCATCCTCGCGGTTGTGGCAACTCTAGTTGCCGGTTGCATGGCCGGCAGCGAAGGGACGAACGTCGGTGATTCGTCGGGTAACGAGAACGAGCTCGCGGTGAACGAGATCGTGAACGCCGGCGAAGCACTTCATGTCACCGCGTCCGCGCTGAACCTGCGCGACGACAACAGCACGAGCGCGACGATCCTCCAGTCGCTGCCGAATGGCACGCACCTGACCTGCGCGGAGACCAGCGGTTCGGATGGCTGGGTCTCGGTGAAGACCTCGAGTGGCCAGCGCGGCTACGTGTTCGGTCGCTACGTCGTGCGCGACAGCGCCACGCCGTCCTCGGGCGGTGGTGGTGGTGGGACGTGCGATCCGGATCGCGCGAACGGCACGATCAGCAGCTACCAGAAGGCGCTGCACGACTCGATCGCGTACGCCGAGGGCACGCGCAACTACTCGCAGGATGGCTACAACGTCCTGTTCTCGTTCCAGACCGTCTCTTCCTGCAGCAGCCACCCGAACCGCTGCATCGCGTTCGGTAGCTCCTGCTCCACGGCCGCCGGTCGCTACCAGTTCCTCAAGACGACGTGGACGTCCATCGCGAGCGCGCGCAACCTGGGCTCGTTCGAGCCCGAGAACCAGGAGCGCGGCGCCGCGTACCTCATCTCCACCACCCGCCGCGTGGACGTTCCGCAATCGCGCGCGATGAGCGCTGCCGAGTTCACGAACGCGATGTCCAAGCTCTCGTACGAGTGGGCGTCGCTGCCGCCGGGCCGCTACGGTCAACCGAACAAGACGTCGAGCCAGATGCGCTCCATGTACTGCAGCCTCGCGGGTTGCTAATGCGCCGCGCTCTCTACGTTGCCGTCGCGGTTGCTGCGCTCGCCGTGTTCGCGGTGGTGCTGCACTCGTCGCGTGAGCTCCAGACTGTCACGACGGAGCCGGTGAACGCGCCGACCGCACGTCCCGTTCCGCCGTCCGCGGCGACCGAGATTCCGTCCGCGCCGATCGCGCAGGCGAAGGCAGCTCCAACCGCAGCGACGCTGACTGTCGACGACGTGATGGCCGCGCAGCAATCGTCCGAGCCCGGCGCGGTCGAGACAATGATCGACGGTCTGTCCTCGACGGACGCCGTAGTCGTCGCCGAATCCGCGAATGGTCTCGTCGGTCGCGGTGCGCTCGCCGCGCTGCCGGTGCTCGAGGAGATCGACGTCGCGGCGCGCCCATGGGCAGCACCGTCCGCGATCTACGCGATGGGCGCCCTCGCTGCGAAGGCATCGCCGGACCAGCGCGAGGAGACGGTCGATCGCTTGCTCGCGTTGCTCGCGTCGGAGAAGCAGCGCCCGGCGACGGACGCGCTCGCGAACCTCCTCCAGATCTATCAAGCGCTCGGTCAGTCTGGTGACCCGCGCGCGATTGGCCCGCTCGAAGCGGAGCTCGCCGATGCGTCTGTCGCGACGGCCCCGAAAGTCGTCGTCGTGCAGGCGCTCGTCGCGCTCGGTGCGCGTGATAGCAAGCCGGCCCTCGTGAAGCTGCGCGACCAGCTCGCGCCTCAGGCCGTCGGCCCTGACTTCGAAGCGGAGCTTCGCCGCGACCTGATCGCCGCGATCTCCGACGCACTGGAGCGCCTCGCGTGAAGCACCGCGCGGCCATCGTTGCGAGCCTGTTGCTGGTGAGCGGAATCGCTGCCGCCGATGCCCAGCAAGGTGTCGTCGAGTCGGCGACGTCGCGATGGCAGAGCGGAATGATCGTGACGGATCTCGTCGTGCGCGGCGATGACGGCTCGCGCATGACCGTGGTGGAAGAGGGCGGCAGCGTCGACGGCGTCGGCATGTCGGTCTCGGATAGCGCCTCGCTGACAACGGGCGACAAGGTCTCGATCACGCGCGATCGCACCGGTCTCCGCGCCCATCGCGCGGCTGGCCTCGCGCGCCACTCACTGCAACATCAGGATCAAGTCACGACGAACAGCGGTGCGGGCGTACAGCGCACTCTCGGCAGCGGCAAGCCGCTCTATCACCCGTCCGGCTGCCTCGCGTTCGAGATGGACGCGAAGGGCTCCGCGAAGGTCGACAACGAGTGGGCCGCGTGGCGCGGTGCGTTTGCCGCGTGGGAGACCAACACGGAGAACATGGCGTGCGGCGGCGTGACGTTCATGGCCGTCACCGTCGACAACGCGCCCGAAGGCCGCGACGGCGTCAACACGATTCACTTCCGCGACACCACGTGGTGCCAGCCGGCGACGAACAACGAAGCCGAGATGTGCCACGACCCGAGCGCGGTCGCCGTGACGCGCGTGCTCTACATCGACGAGCCGTGGAACGATCGCGACGGCGAGATCCTCGAGGTCGACATCGACGTGAACGCTGTCGACTTCACGCTCGCCACTGACGGCCGCGCGAACGCGATCGATCTGCAGGCCGCCGCGACGCACGAGCTCGGTCACGCGCTCGGCCTGGATCACAACTGCGGCGTCGAGGATGGCGTGTGGCCCGCGTATCGCGACGGCACCGCCGTTCCGAGCTGCGAGAGTGCGCCCGCGGATCTCGTCAGTGCGACGATGTACGTCCAGGTGCAGCCGGGCTCGCTTGCGATGCGCAACCCCAAGGCGAGCGACACCGCGCAGATCTGCGAGATGGTCAACGGCGACTGCAGCGCTCCGCTCGAGGGTGGATGCAACGCGGGCGGTTCGACGGGCATCGGCTCCGTGCTGCTGCTCGGACTCGCGTCGCTGCTCCGCCGCCGCAAGTAGTCAGCGCACGAGGCGAGAGCCGGTGCACGTCTTGTCGACGACGTACTCGACACCGCCGCCGCGCGCGAACGGCATCGGCTCCGTGAAGCCAGGCACGTAGCAGTCGAGCACGTCGGCGGCCTTGGCCTTCGTGTCGTTGCACTTCGCGCTCAGCCTGCGCGTGGTCTTCTTGCAGTCGAGCGCAACCTTCGCCGTTTTGTTCGCGACGTCGATCGCGACCGACTTCTCCGCGTCCGTCGCCGTGCCGAGGTACGTACGCGAGCCTTGCGCGTTGTCGACGACGACCATCGCGCGGCCGTCGAGGATGTGGAGCGACCATTGCTCCGTGCGCTCCGCCGTCGCGTAGGCACATGCCGCGACGACGCAGAAGGCGAGGGCTTTCACGCCCGAACAGTACGCTAGAAGTACGAGGCCGCGATGTCGGGCAAGAGGTCGGCGTGCGTCGGCGTCCACTTCAGGAACGCGCGCGTGCGCTCGCTCGACGCAGCGACATTCGCGCCCGCGAAATGAGCGAACCAGCCGAAATGCTCAGCCGCCTTGTCCTTGGGGATCGACTGCGCGGGGAGGCCGAGCTTCTTGCCGATCGCTTCAGCGATCTGGCGGAACGGAATCCCTTCCTCGCCGACGACGTGGAAGCGCGTACCGCCGACGAAATCTGATGCGATCGCGAGTGCGCCCGCGACGCCGGCATCGAGGCGATTCACGGCCGGCCAGCGGTTGGTGCCCTCGTCGATGTAGCCGGCGACGCCCTTCTGCTTCGCGATGTCGCCGAGCATCGTGATGAATCCGTGATCGTGGGGACCGTGCACTGTCGGCGGAAAGCGCATCGCACCGCCTCGAATGCCCTTGGCGACGATCTCGTCGAGCGTTCGCTCCGTGAGCACGCGCGGCATCTGATCGGGCGAGACGTCGGAGCGTATGTCCTCGGTGATGAGACCGGGCTTGCCCGTTGGAACTGCGACGCCCGACGCCACGAGCAATGGCTTCTGCGTGCCGGCGAGCGCCTCACCAAACGCGAGGATCGCTTTGCGATCGATCTCGCAGACCTCGCGAAAGCGCGCGAAGTCGTGCACGAAGCCGCAGTGCACGACGCCATCGGTCTGCGCGGCGCCTGTCTTCAACGACGCCGCATCCTCGACGTCGCCCGTGAACGGCGTTGCGCCGAGCGCTCTTACCTTCGCGGCAGCCGCGTCGTTGCGCGCGAGGCCGAGCACGCTGTGGCCTGCTTTGATGAGCTCCGCCGCGATCGCAGAGCCGATGAATCCGCTAGCACCCGTGACGAAGATCTTCATGCACCGAACGTAGCGTCGCTCTCGTGCGCCGCATTGGCGGTTCTTGGCGATTTATCCGTTCGCTGCTGCGAACTGGCCGGGAGTCATGCCGACGATGCGGCGGAAGTGTCGGTTGAGCTGGCTCTGGTCGTAGAGACCGACGCGCGGAGCGATGTCCTTGGGCTTGGCTCCGCTCGCGAGCATGAGCTTCGCGTGCATGATGCGCAGCTGGATCTGATACGCGTGCGGCGGCATGCCGACCTGATCGCGGAACGCGCGGCACAGATGGAACTTGTCGAGGCGCGCGTGCGTCGCGAGCTCGTCGAGCGTGACCGTCTCCGCGAACCGCTCGCGGATCATCGCGAGCGCGCGGCGCACGGGAAACGTGTGCGACTTGCGCGGCTGCTCGAGCGCGATCATCGTACCGATCGCTTCTGCAAGCGCGCAGTCGATCGTGAACCGGTCAGCGCCGGCCGCGATCGCATCGAGCAGTGCGTGCAGTGACTGCGCGCGCGTATCGTCAGGCGGCAGACACGCGTTCAAGCGAACGTCCGCGTAGGCTTCCGCGACGAGCGACGGATCGATCCGCAGGATCTCGTACGTCGCGACGCCATCGCGTTCGACCTCGCGGTGAACGTCACCCGGTTGCTGGATGACGACGGAGCCAGCGACCGCTCGCCACTCACGACCGTGCGTCCAGAATCGCGTGCGGCCCTCCGCCATGCGGCTGACCATGAACGTGTCCTTGAGCCCTACATAGAGCTCGTCTCCACGCGAGCGAGCCGCTTTGAGGCCGGGAGCCGCGACCGGCACGAGCTCGACCTGGTGGGCCATGCCCACGATGATAGCTCTCTCGCCGCCGCTGGCTTGTACGTTCTTGGCGAACAATCACCTGTCGGAATGCGTGCTTGCGCGGCGCGCCGAGCGAGCCATCAGGTCCTCGCCAACCGCTTGGGCCGCCACGAGCGCCAGCTCGCGATCACCGTACTGCTCGAGCAGCTCTTCATAGACAGACTGGATCACTTCCGCGATCGAAACCTGAATGGTGCGCATGCTTATCGAACAGAGCACGGCGTGTGCCACGAACGCTCGCCAGTGATTTCGATCAGATGATCGATCGCGCGCGGTGACTGGAAGCTCCAGTGATCAGTTTGCGTGGCGCCTCCACTGATCAGCTGTGCCCTACCTCATCGTGTAGGTCCATGTGCGATCAGGCTCCGTGGTATCCCCGGGGCCATGAGCGATTACACGCCGCCGAAAGTCTGGGAGTGGAAGAAGGGCAGCGGAGGGCAGTTCGCGAACATCAATCGTCCGATCGCCGGACCGACGAGCGAGAAGGAGCTGCCTGTCGGCAAGCATCCGTTCCAGCTGTACTCGCTCGCGACGCCCAATGGTCAGAAGGTGACCATCATGTTCGAGGAGCTCCTCGCGGCTGGTCACACCGGCGCCGAGTACGACGCGTGGTTGATCAACATCGGTAGCGGCGATCAGTTCGGCTCCGGCTTTGTCAGCGTCAACCCCAACTCGAAGATCCCCGCGCTCATGGATCGCAGCGGCCCCGAGCCGATCCGCGTGTTCGAGTCGGGCGCGATCCTGATGCACCTCGCCGAGAAGTTCGGCAACGCGTTTCTTCCCACCAGCGGCAAGGCGCGCACCGAGTGCCTGTCGTGGACGTTCTGGTTGGTCGGTGCCGCGCCCTATCTGGGTGGTGGCTTCGGTCACTTCTACGCGTACGCGCCGGAGAAGAACGAGTACGCGATCGATCGCTTCGCGATGGAGACCAAGCGTCAGCTCGACGTGCTCGACAGGCAGCTCGCGAACAACGAGTACCTCGCCGGGAAGGACTACTCGATCGCCGACATCATCACGTACCCCTGGTACGGCGGCATGGTGACGAACAACCTGTACAAGGCGGCCGAGTTCCTCGCCGTGCACGAGTACACACATGTCGTTCGCTGGGCAAAGCAGCTCGCAGAGCGCCCGGCCGTGAAGCGCGGGATGATCGTGAACAAGGGCATGGGAGACGGCCCCAAGCTCATGGAGCGCCACTCCGCGGCCGACATCGACGCCGTCCTACGGTAGAGCGACGCGCGGCAGCTCGAGAGGAACCGACCAGCTTCGCGGTTGCGCCTTCGCGCCCTTCTCCTGGGCATGCGGTGTGAGCGTCGCGCGGACAAAGAGCGGTCCGTGCTTGGCGGGGAGCTCCCACGCCTGAAACGTGACCGGCCGGAACAGCGTCTTGCCGCCGGGGACGTACTCGATCGCCGACGGCGTGACCGAGACGCGCAGCGTGCTGTGCTCCGGGAGCGGCACGATGTACGGCAGCGGGCTCAGGCGATTGCCGCCCGGCGCCTCTCCTGCGACGACCTTGCCGTTCGCATCCTCGATCGTGAAGGTGAGCATCTCGGTGATGTCGCCCCACGGTAACGGCAGGCCGCCCGCGACGTCGCCGACGTTCTCGATCTCCACGGAGACCGCGATCTGCGCGTGCTTCTGCGCGTCGGTGGTCGACTCGACAATCAACCGAGCGTGAACGCCTTGTTCGGTCTTCGACCACGCGAGAGGTGCCGCATGTGCCGTGGCGGCGGTGGCAAGAACGAGGGCGAGTGGAGCGAGGCGCATGTCTCATGTAACGCGCGGAACCTGCCGCGGGTCTACAGGCGGTGCGCGGAGTTAGCGCGCGAGAGCGGCGAGTGTGACGGCGATCCGCGACATCACGCCGAACGACGAGATCGTCGCAACTGCATCGAACACGGCGGTGTCGCTCGCGAGGCCGGCCGCGCGCACGCGCGCATACGCAGCAGCACCGAGATCCCACGGCGCGAGCGTCACCGTTGTCGCGAGCTCGACGAGCGCATGATCGAGCTCGTCGATCGGTGCTGCTGTCTCGACATGATCGCCGAGCAGCCTCGCGACGGTGGAACGGATCAACGCGCGGCGGCGACGATCGAAATGATCATCGCGGTCACCTGCATGCGCGGCCCACGTCGCGAGCTGATCGACAGCGCCGGCGTGCATCGCCAGATCGATGGCCGCACCGCGCGGCGGCTTCTCCGTCGGCGTGAGATAGGGCGGCGTGCCCGGCGACGGATTCGGAACCCCGAAGCGCTCCGGATAGTCCGAGGCCACGCCCGTCGCATCGGCGATGCGCGTGAAATGCCCGAACAGCGCGGCCTGCAGGATCGCGTGCAGTACTTCTGCGTCGGAGAGTCCGCCCGCGCGCCACGCTGCGAGATCCGTCGACGTGAGCGCCCACGGCTGGTCCGTCACGCCTACGGTGAGCGCTGCGACCGCACGGACCTTCAGATCGGGATGGCGATACGCGACAGCGCGCGGATCGATGACCACCGCTCGGGGGAGCGTTTCATCATCGAGCGCGGCACGCAGAAACTCTGCGTGAGCGGTCGTTCAATACAAACACTGATTGAGGCGCGACGTTGTTGCCGCCACGAGCTCGCGATACGGCCACGCGAGCGGGCCCGACATGTTCACCAGGTTCGAGAACCCGAACGCGATCGGCATCAGCTTCGGATCGAGGCTATGCGCCCGCACGATGCCGGGGAGCCCACCATGCAACGTCTGGTAGGCGGTCGGCATCTTGCGCTGGCCCATGCGGGCGTAGACCTCGGCAAGCTCACCGGTCGCGTCGGGCGGCTCGATGATCGCGAGGTGCTGCATGGTGCGAGCTTACCGCCCCGCACCGGTATCAGTCACTTCTTGACCGACCACGCCTTGCGGACGTCACCCTTCGCCTCGTTCCACGGATGGTTCACGCCCGTCGTGCTCCAGTCCTTCTGCAGCTTCGACTCGAGCTCCGGATTCCAGTCCTGGTCGCCGTACTGCTCGCGCGCGCCAACGCCGTAGCGATACGCGGGCTCGACGTCCTCCCACTTGCGATCGAGCTTGGACGGGTTCGGCTGGTTACCGGGCGGGATCGCCTCTTTGCCAGCCGCCTGCTTGACCGTGTCACCCGCGGATTGGTCGAGGTCGTGCCCCTTCTTCGAAGAGAAATCAGACTTCGTCTGCTCCCAGTCACGCTTCATCGCGCTCTTGGTGCGGTCCCAGGCGCCGTCGTGCTTCTCGTTCCACCAGGATGGATTCTTCATGCGGGCCGGCGGTGCACGGCGTGCGCCACGAATAGATCGCTTCAGCAGCGCGTTCATGCCGAGACACTGTGCGCGGACGGTATGGTGAGCGCGTGGACTCGGGCGCGAGAGCGCGTAATAGTCCTGTCGTGAGCACTCAGCCCCAGCCCATCGGTCGCGGGTCGCGGCTCGGCCGGTTCACAGTGACGGGCGAGCTCGGCGCCGGAGGTATGGGCATCGTGTTCTCCGCGCACGACACGCAGCTGGATCGCGTGGTCGCGCTCAAGGTCATGCGCGTCGCGAGCGTGGACGAGCAGGATCGCGTGCGCATGCTCCGCGAAGGCCAAGCGATGGCCCGCGTGACGCACCCGAACGTCATCACCGTGTTCGAGGTCGGCACCGAGGACGGCCTCGTGTTTCTCGCGCAGGAGCTGCTCGATGCGGGAACACTGAGCAAGTGGCTCGAGATCGAACGCCCGCGCGATCAGATCCTCGCCAAGTTCATCGCCGCCGGCCGCGGGCTCGCCGCTGCACATGCAGTGGGACTCGTGCACCGCGACTTCAAGCCCGACAACGTGCTGCTCGGCAAGGATGGCCGCGTGCGCGTCGCAGACTTCGGCCTCGCGCGAGATGCGGGCAGTGCGATCGATCACGCGACGCTCGAGACTCCGCGCGGTGGGAGCGAAGCCGATCACGAGGAGAGCGGCGTGCTCTCCGCCAAGCTGACGCGCACTGGCATCGTGATGGGCACGCCGATGTTCATGGCGCCGGAGCAGCACGAGGGGCGACCGGCGGATGCGCGGAGTGATCAGTTCGCGTTCTGCGTCGCGCTCTACGAAGCGCTCTACAATGACTGGCCGTACGCAGGGAAGACGTCGGTCGCGCTCGCCGACAACGTGATCAACGGCGTGATGAAGAAGGAGCCGTCGGGCGCGAACGTCTCGTCTCGCCTGCGCAAGGTGCTGCTGCGCGGCCTCGCGACCAAGCCCGATGATCGCTATCCGTCGATGGACGCATTGCTCGCGGACCTCGCCGAGCCGGTGAAGAAGCGGAGCCTGCCGCTGATGTTGCTCGGCGGCGCGATCATCGTCGCGGGTGGTGCGGCGGCTTCGATCCTACTGCTCGATCGCGCGGACGAGCCAAAGACGAACGACGTCATCACCAAGACGGAGAAGGTGGTGCCAAAGGAGGATGGTCGGCACTTCGACCCCAAGGCGATTACCGACGCGATGGATCTCGGTCGGCTCGACCGCGCGCAGAAGGCGTTCGATGATGACGCGAGATTGCTCGGTGATCCCGCAGAGGCGTCGCGCGCGAAGTCCGCGTCGGCGCTGATGCTCGCGATGCGCGGCGATCTGAAGTCCGCCGACGCGAAGCTCGCCGAGGCCGAGAACGGGAAGGGGGCCGACCTCATCGCGGGCGCGTACGTCGATATGACGGGGGCGTGGATCGCGTGGGCCAAGGGCGATCTCAAGGGCGCCGTCGAGAAGAGCGGGCGCTGCGTGAAGACGCTCGACGCCAAGATCGAAGGCGAGGCGAAGCTAGAGCTGTCGCTCTGCTATCAGATCCAGGGTGATGCGGAGACCGATCGCGGCAACGCGGTCGCGGCGCGCACTCTCTACGGTAAGGGCCTCGCGCTTGCGAAGGAGATCGACAATGACCAGCGCACGAGCGATCTCTCGCTCTCGATCGCATCGCTCGACTTTGACGAGAAGCAGGACGCGCTCGGCACCGACGACATTGCCGCTCTCGCGGAGGACGCGCATGGCCGCGGTGCACCCAGCGCGGAAGCGACGGCAGCGATCCTGATCGCGCGCGTCCGGCTCGCGAAGGCCGATCCTCAGGCGGCCATGGAGTACCTGGATCACCTGAACATCAGCAAGATGGAGACGTACCGCGCAAAGACGATCGCGAACCTCACCGTCGGCGAGATCCTCGGGTACCGCAGCGAGGCAGACGACAAGGGGGTGCTCGGCACGACTCGCATCGACGAAGCGCTGCAGGATGCGCAGAAGCATGGCTTCGCGGGCCTCGTGTTCGAAGCGCGGCTCGCAAAAGTCATGGTCGGAGTGATCACGAGCTCCGAGACCTGTGAGGCCGATCGCAAGCAGCTCGTCGACGACGCGCGAGCCAAGGGATTCAAGCGGATCGCCACGCTCGCGAATGCATTCAATCACGACGCCGCTCCCGCTCCTGCAGCGCCGCCCGCGACTCCGCCGACGCAGTAGGCTATCGTCAGCGCCGATGGCTGACTGTCAGATGTGCGGTGGCACTCACGCGGATGATCCGGGGGCGTGCCCGCAGTGCCGGACCGGCCAGCAGCACGACAAGTACGTCATCGGCCCGCTGCTCGGCGTCGGTGGGATCGCGGCCGTGTACTCCGCCACGCATCCCGTGCTCGGCCGTGAAGTCGCGCTCAAGATCATCCACAAGCGCTTCGCCAAGGACGTGGAACTGTCGTCGCGGTTCGTGCGCGAGGCTCGCGAGACCGCCGCGCTCGGGCACCCCGCGTTCGTTCGCGTCTACGACGCCGGCACCACCGCCGATGGTTGCGCGTTCATCGAGATGGATCGCCTGACAGGGCGCGAGCTCTACGAGATGCGGAAGGAGCAGGGGCCGTTCCCCGCGGAGCGCGTCGTCCAGCTCGCGATCAAGATCCTCGATGCGGTCGCGGCGCTGCACGCGCGCGGCGTGATCCATCGCGATCTCAAGTCACAGAACCTCTACATCATGCCGTCGCCCAACGGCGAGCAGGTCACGCTGCTGGATCTCGGCTTCGCCAAGGTCGAGGACAACATGAAGCTGACGTCCAAGGACCACATCCTCGGCACGCCGCTCTACATCTCGCCCGAGCAGTACCTGGATCCGTCCGCCGTCGACGGCCGCGCAGATCTGTTCTCCATCGGCGTCATCATGTTCGAGTTGCTCACGGGCCAATGGCCGTACGAATGGGAGAACAAGCGCGATCTCCTGAGTCGCGTCATGAAGGGAAACCTGGAGCGCCATCCGCGCACGAAGCGCGAGGACGTCCCCATCTGGCTCGACGAGATCGTCGCCAAGGGGCTGTCGCTCGCTCGCGAGGATCGCTTCGCGTCGGCGCTCGAGATGAAGGCCGCGCTCGAAGCCGGCGAACCGCCTCGCAAGTCTGGGCTCATCGGCCGCCTGTTCGGCTGACGATCACGCGTTCTTCACGCGTCTTCGATCCCTAGATCCTCGTCGAGGATTTGACACGTGGCAACGTCGGGCAGCGTTGTGCCGCGGAAGCAACTCGCGCGTTCGAGTGGCTATCCCTATGTCCGTGGGCAATGTCGCAATTCGAAGTGTCGAACGCCGTCCCGTCGCGACGCCGGCGCGGCCGCGCATCGTGTGGCTCGCTCTGTCGGAGGCCCGCGGCCACCTGATGCGTGCGCAGCTCGCGGCGCGCTTGCTGGCGCCCGAAGGGATCGACGTCGACATCGTGACGACGGGTGCCGAGGGCGTCGCGTTCATGGCCGAGTTTGGCCTGCGCGCGACCCTGATCAGCGAAGCGTTCTCGCTCGCGTATGACGATCGCCAGAACCTCGCGCGCGTGAAGAGCCGCGCGATCGCGATGCGCTACTTGTTCTCGCCGAAAGGCTGCCTGCGCGAGATGGCGTGGTTCGACGGCTACGCGGCGAACGCGGCGATGATCGTGAATGACTCGTATCACCCGGCGCTGCTGATGTCGTGCTTCGCGAACACGCAGCTCTCGCAACGCATCGTGCATGTCCACGGCGAGAATATGCGCCGCTCCGTCGAGAGCACGGCAGGGAGGGGCGTGCTGCGCTCGATGATGCAGACCGCGTTCGCTCGTTCGACGCGGATCGAGATCGCGCCTGACGCGACCGACATCGGTTCGTCCTTCGCGGGCGGCGAGATCTATCG
This sequence comes from Kofleriaceae bacterium, assembly GCA_036499725.1. Lineage (GTDB taxonomy): Bacteria > Myxococcota_A > Polyangia > Haliangiales > Haliangiaceae > JABFXX01. The sequence goes on along the minus strand of DASYDE010000040.1, from coordinate 67,937 downwards.
CTTGCCGCCACTGATGCCAGCGCCGCGTCCGGCGAGCGTCGTGCGTGCGGAGCTCGGCGTCACGTCGAACGACACGCTCGCCGTCGTCTATCTCAATCCCTACTTCCGTGATCCCGCGATCGCGCAGGCGATCGATGACGCGACGCGCGCGGGTTACATGGTCTACGCGGTCGGCGAAGGCTTTCTCGGCCGGCCCGGGTGGCGCGGCGCGGACCCTGCGCTCGCCGATGTCGTCGCCGCAGCGGATGTCTTCATCTCCGCCGCGGGCATGGGTGCGGTTTCGCTCGCAAAGGCAGCGGGCGTTCCACTCATCGCGATCGCGACAGACCAGCCCGAGCAGCGAGCCAACCTCGCCGCCGCCGATGGCATGTGGACGCGGATCGTCGAGCTCGGCCCGAATACGCGGCAGCAGCTCGTCGCCGCCCTCGCTGCGGTTCCTTCGATTCCGCGCAGCAACAACGCCGAGCTCGCGGTTCGCCGCAGCCGCGCGCAATGGAGCTCGACGTTACGGATGTTGGTCGATCGCAACCTCTCTCGAAAGGCATGACCCCGGTGACGACATATTCGCTAGTTCTCGAAACGCACAACCTGGAGGGTGGCGACGGAGATGTCGCGACCGGGCTCGAGCGCTTGCTCGCGCACCTGACCGAGCAGACGTATCCGCTCGGCAAGCTCGCTGACCTCGTGATCACGCATCGAGGGATCGACGACACGGGCCGCGCACGCTGCGAACGAGCCGCGACGACTCCGATCAAGTGGGTGCGACTCGACGAGTCCGCTGGCTACTACGACGCAAAGAACCGCGGCTTCGAGGTCGCGACCGGCGACATCGTCGCGTTCGGTGATGCGGACTGCTGGCCGGACCCACCGTGGCTCGAGTCGTTGTTCGTGCCGTTCGTGAATCCGAGCGTCAAAGCGGTTGCGGGGCGCACGACGTATCGCCGCGATCTTCTCGGTACGGCGCTCTCGACGATCGACTTCATGTACTTCCCTAGTACGTTCGGTAAGGGCTACACGCGCAACTTCTATGCGAACAACGTCGCGTTCCGGCGCAGCGTGTTCCAGCAGCATCACTACGGCGAGCACTCGATGTATCGCGGACACTGCGCGGTGCTCGGCATCGATCTGCATAACGCGCGCATTCCGATCGTGTTCGAGCCCAAGGCGCGCACGATCCATCGCTTCCCGGACAGCATGGCCGAGCTCCTCAAGCTGCGCCTACTCCGCGGCCGCGACACGTACGAGATCACGCCCACGCTCGGGCGCACGATCATGGAGCGCGAGCTCCCGCGCGTCGGGCCGGTCGTGCCGCTCGCCGTCGTCGGAATTCGCTACGGCTTCTCGCTGTCGTCGATCAATCGCCAGCAGATGCCTGAAGCGCGTGGCCTCAAGTGGCTCGCCGTCGCCGGCATGACGGCCGCTCTATCTGCCGTCGACGCTGTGGGCGCTCTCGCGGGTGGCTTGCACCTGATGAAGGGCGAGCATCACCAAGCGCTCTCGTATCACGGCGAGGACGAAAAGCTCGCCGCGTGACGACGCAGGTCGCCCCCAGTACGTGGCGCGTTCCGACGGCGCGCGAGACGGTTCGCTGGCTCGGGCCCGACGGTGTTCTCGCCGTCGTCGCCATCGGAGCGCTCGCGATCATCTCGCATGCACTCGGCGGCGCGCTCCACGTGCCATGGGACGGCATTCTTCCGTTCCTCGCGATCGGCGCGGTCCTGCTGGTCGCGAGCGCCGCCATCGACATCATGATGCGCCGGCCTCTCGGCCTCGTGCGCACGCTGCGTCTGTGGGCGCCGTTCTCCGTCGTGTACCTCTGCTATCGCGCGCTGCGCGGTGCACTACCGGTGCTCGTGGATGGAGGTGTGGAGCGCTCGCTCGTGAGCGCGGATCGCTGGCTGCTCGGATCGTCGCCCGCGTGGTCGCTCGCTGCGATCCACACACCGTGGCTGACCGAGCTGCTCGCGTATGCGTACGCGATGATGTTTTTCTTGCCGCTCGCCGTGATGCTCGTGCTGCACGCGAAGCGGCGTGATCGCGAGCTCCGTGGTGTCGCGCTCGCGCTTCAGGTCGCGTTCTACATCGGCTTCACGGTGTTTCTGCTCGTGCCCGCGCGCTCGCCCGACGTGGTCTACGACTTCCCGCCGCTCGTCGGCCATGGCTTCTACGAGCGCTCGATGGCAGCGTGGCGATCGCTCCAGGCCGTGACCTATGACGCATTTCCGTCGATGCACACGGCGATCTCCTCGCTCGCCCTCATCTCAGCATTTCGCTTACGCCTCGCCATCTGGAAGCCGATGGTGCCCGTGGTCCTCCTCCTACAACTGGCAACGCTCTACCTCCGACAGCACTACTTCGTCGACGTGATGGCTGGGTGGGCCGTGGCGGCGGTTGCCCTCTATGCGACCAGGTCGTACATGGCGGCCTCATAGGATCGACCACTCCCTGGTGATACCCGTCGAGGAATTGCACGTTCTCGTCGACGGAGAGAAGATCACCGGATGCTGTACCGCTCGTGTCTCTTCGCGCTGGTTCTCGTTGGGTGTGGCGACAACCTCCTTCTCGACTCACCAGCGGATGGAGCTCCCGACGACACCACGCACGACGCCGCACCTGACGCGGATCCGGATTCCCTGACACCGCCGAGCAGCTGCACTGACAGCGTGACGGCGATCCAGACCGGCAATCCTGGCTCCGATCCGAGCGCGTATCCTGCGGACGGTTGGTGGTCTGACGACACCCGGACGAACGGCATGGTCACGATCGACGACACGATCGAGCCCCCTGCAGCGCTCGGCTGTACGTCTGCTCGCTTCGTGACGGGCGCGACGACTGCGAGCCCGTCGCAGGACAAGGCGCAGCTCATCTCGTACAAGCTCGCGGGCACGGCTCTCTCGACGATCACGAATATCAAGTACTGGGCGTATCGCTCGGCGGCGTCGACCGGTGGTCCGGCGATCGATCTCGCGATCAACGTGTTCATCACGGGCACCGGCGTCCCCGGCAACTACGCGTCGCTCACGTACGAGCCGTACCAGCAGGCGGCTGGTCAGGCCGCGATCATCGACGATACGTGGCAGCAGTGGAACGCGACGTCGACGGCGGCGGGCGAGGGCAAGTGGTGGACGACGAAGATCGCGAACCCCGCACCGGGCAGCCAGGCTCTCCCGATCGCGTGGGCAACGTTCCAGACGATGTACCCGGACGCGAAGGTGCTCGGCTACGGCTTCAACGTCGGCTCGTTCAACCCGAACATGGTGCTCGCCGGCGATGGACTCGAGTTCGGTACGACGACCACCGACTTCTAGAGCCCGAGCGAGATCAGCGTCGCGCGCAGTAGCGCATTGAACGCGGCGGGCTGCTCCAGCATCGGGTAGTGCCCGCAGCCCGTGAGCGCGACCACGTCGTAGTCGGCGTAGTACCGCCGGTTCACCTCGGGATTGCCCGGAGCGTGATCGCCTGTGATGCCGCGAACAGGAACGCTCACCAGCGGCGCCGACTCGCGCACGTCGATGCGATACAGCGGTGCGAGCAGATCTGCCGCGACATCACCGCTCACGCTCATGAAGCGCTTCAGGAGCGCATCGGAGACCGCCGTCGGCGTCTGCGGCGAGAACAAGAACTTGGGGAACAACGTCGCGACCGCGTTCGCGTAGTCCTGGCGATACATTCCGAGCATCTGATCGGCTTGCGCCTGCGTCGGCATCGCGTCCAGGTTCTTGAGCGTATCGACGAGGATCACGGCTGCTAGACGCTCGGTTTGAGGCGCTGCGATCGTCACCCACGCTCCGGACATGGAGTGGCCGACGAGCACGACACGCGGTGCCTGGGCCATCGCTGCGACGGCGAGGACATCTTCGGCGTAGCTCTGGGCAGAGTTGTTCGCGCGCGTACCCGATCCGCCATGCCCGGCGAGATCCAGCGTCAGCACTTCGTGCGTCGACGAGAACGCATCGCGTACGGAGTCCCACCAGCGCGTATGGCCCATCCAGCCATGGACGCAGACGAGGGCGACCGGGCCGCTGCCGGTAGCTTCGTAATAGATCTGAGTGCCGTCGCGGGACGTGGCGAACATGCGCGCAGCATCGCACGCTCGTGGCAGCGGCTAGTGTCCCGAAACGTCGATGGCGACGAGGAGCGAGCGTTTCATACGCCCGAGTCTACAGCCACGCGAGCGGGCGCTCGGCGTGAGGGAGTGGCAGATCTTCCGAAGCATCTGCCTTGTCGGTCGGAGAGATGTGCCACTGCGATCCGAGCAGCGACTCGTGCGTCGTGTAGTAGACGACCCACTTGCCGTCCTTGGAGACGACGAAGTTCTTGGAGAACGCGCCCTCGTTCCTGAGCGTCAGCTGTGTCCGCGTTCGCGTGTCGATCGACACGAGCGAGTTGCGCGTCCGCACGACGCACACGAGCATCGGTCCGCCCCACGTGCACTCGCTGAACGCCTGCGCTTCCGCGGGGCCCATGATGTAGGTCGCCTTCGTCGTCGGCGCGTCGACCGTCGCTGTTGCGAGCACGATGTTGCTGTCAGCGACTTCCGTCCACGCGATGCGTCCGTCGGGCGCGACGGCGAGCTGTTCGCCCATCGCCGCAGGAATCTCGAGCGGCATCGCCGTCTTGGCCACGAGGTCCACGCTCACGGCGACGACACTCATCGCGAACGCAGCTTCGTTCGACTTCAACGTTCCCACCGAGGCGCTCACGATCACGCGCGTCGGGCTCACGTACGTCGCGGAGAGGCCGCCTCCGTTCTCGAGCGTCGGCATCTTGATCGTGCTCGTGCACGCTGCGTCCTCGGGCTTGGAGACGCACAGCCCATCGAGCGTCCAGCGCACCGCGCTGCTGCTGTCGGGCGCGATCGCGATGATGTTGTCGATCGACGAGTCGGTGCGCGGATCGAGACCGGGTGGCGCTTCGACCGTTGCCGTTCCGCCGTGAAGATGAACGTGCGCGACGTGCGAACCGAGCGCGAGCGCGACGCCATCGCTGCTCGGCGACACGGCGGTGAGGCGAAACAGCGGCGACGCGCCGAGGTCGACCGATTGCCGCTTTGCCACGTCCATCAGCATCAGGTGATCGTTGGGACGCACCGCGACGAAGTCGCCCTTCGCGGGCGGCGGAGGCGTCTGCGTCCACAACAAGTATCCTTGCGAGCCGGCGGCGGGCGCAGCTGGTTCGGGCGGAGCCTCCGAGCCGCCGCTGTCGCGGGCCTTCGTGCCACACGCTGCGAGCACGAGGACAGCGACGAAACGCTTCACAGGAACGCCAGTGGATGAGCGGAGTCGTCGAGCGGGAGGGCCTGGACCGCACCCGCCTTGTCCGTCGGCGACAGGTGCCACGTGTTGCTGTCGGGGCCGTCGTGCACCAAGAAGACGACCCACGTTCCGTCGTTCGACACGACGAAGCCGGTCCAGATCGCGTTGCGTTCCAGCAGCGTTGTCGACGTGCCGCTCAGGGTGTCGACGGAGAACAGCGTGCCGACATAGGCCACGACGCACACGACGCGCGAGCCACCCCACCCGCAGACCGCTTCCGCCTGTGCCGTCGCGGGACCGATGTCGTAAGTCTTCGCCGCGGCGACGTTGTCGAGGGGCGCGACCGCGAGTCGTAACCGCCCGCCCTCGGCCACGGTCCACGCGACGCGACCGGTGTTCGATACGGCGATGCTCGTGCCGACGCCGGCGAGCGGAAGTCGCGTCGCGGCCTTCTTCGCGCCATCGATCACATACGCGATGGGGTGCACGCCCATGCCGACGGCGTGAACGTCGGTGTCTCCCTCGGTGCTGCTGACGACAACACGATGCTCGCTCGTGTACTGCACGTCGCGCCACGTCACCGTATCGGCGTCGGGCAACGGAACGATGGTCGTGCACTGCTTGTCACCGGGCTTCGCGAGACAGAGCGTGCCGTCCTCGATGCGAGCCGTGCTTCCGGCGGACGAGATGGCGTCGAACATCGCGTCCGGGTCGGCGCGTGCACCTGACTCGATGCTCGCTCGTCCGCGAGAGATGCGGACGCGCGCGACTTGAAGTCCGTTGGTGACGTACACGCCGTCGCCGCCCGCGTTGACGTCGTGCGCGTCGTCGAAGGGAGCCTCGCCGAGGTCCTCGGAGACCTTCTTCGCGAGGTCCATGAGAAGCCAGTGATCGTTCGCCGCGCGCGGACCCGGCGGGGCATCGTCGCTATCGACCTCGGGCAGCGGAGGCTTGCTCCACAACAGATACGCCGCGCCGGCTGAGGTCGGCACCGAGGAATTTGCCGGAGGGACGTTGGCGCGATCGTGCGATCGGGACCCGCACGCGGCGAGTAGCAGGATCCCAGGCAGAGCCCTCACGGCTCGACTGTACCAGCGGCGCTCAGCTCGCGAGCAACTCGCGCACGTACTTGGGGAGAGACTTGTTCCACGAGGGCAGCGCCTGGATTCGCGCGTACCACTTCGCGATGTTCGGATACGCGTCGAGTGAGATACCGGCCTTGGCCGCGAGCGGGAACGTCGACGCCAGCGAGAAGTCCGCCGTCGTGAGCTTGTCGACGATCCACTCCTTGCCGGCGAGGCTCTTCTCGAGAACGGCGAGGTAGCCCTCGGTCTCCTTCTGCTTCGCCTTTGCCGTCTCTTCGTTCGCTTCGCCCATGCCGAGCTGCTTCTTGGAGACGCGCTCGAACGTCACGGCTTGCATGGACGGGCCGAGGTGAACGGCCTGCCACGAGTTCCACTCGTCCACGCGCGCACGGCGCTTGGGATCGACAGGGTAGAGGTCGCGGTCCGGCTTCTTCGCCGCGAGCCAGTTGTTGATCACGCGCGACTCGAACAGCGTGAAGCCATCATCGTCCACGAACGCCGGCACCTTGCCGTTGGGGCTCGCGGCGAGGAACTCCGCCGGCTTCTCCTTGGAGCGCAGATCGATGTCGACGTACGGGACGTCGAGTCCGAGCTCGTTGATCACGAGGCGCGTGCGAAAAGCGTTCGGTGAGCCGTCGGCGTTGAAGAGCTTCATGGCGCGAGGATAGCGCCATCGCCATAGACCCGCTCCACATCGGCAGCTCGCCGATCGAGCAGGGCCCGTTGGTTGAGGTAGCCCTTGTCGGTGATCTCTCCCGCATCGATGCTGGCGGGCTCGGTGAGCACCAGCGCACGGCGGACACGCTGCGAGGAAGATGTCGCGGTCTGCTTCGCGAGCGCAGCCGGGAGTTGCGCCGCGTCCGCTCCCGGAGCGAGGAAGATCAGCGCGGCGAGCTCGGAGCGGTCGTGGCCGCAGACCACGGCATCCGCGACCAGTGGCGAGCACGCAGCGATCAGCGCGAGCCGTACCTCGCCGACGTGGACCCACGTTCCACTCGCGAGCTTGAAGTTCTCCGACGTGCGCCCTTCGAACACGACGCCCGCGCTCGGATCGTTCTCGTCGGCCATCCGCCCCGCGTCGCCCATCGGGTAGAAGCCGAGCTCGTCGAGCGGCAGCGGCTCGACGCTGCGATCCGCACGCAGATAGCCGGGCGACACGTTCGGAGCCTTCACGCGCATCTCGAGCTTGTCGCCGACAGGGACGAACGCGAGCTCGTTGCCGGGAATCGGCACGCCGATCACGCCCGCGCGATCGATCGCATAGCTGACCTGCGTGACCAGCGGCGAGGTCTCCGTCGAGCCCCACGCGCTCGTCATCGCGATCGGTTTGCCTGCCGCGACCGCCTCGAGCCGCTTCCACGTCGCGGGCGAGAGCGCAGCCGCCGCGTAGAACACGACCTCGAGATCGCGGAAGAACGTCTCGCGCAGCGCCGCGTCCGTCTCGAGATGCCCGACGAGCAGATCGAACCCGCGCGGCACGTTGAAGTAGATCGTCGAGGGAATCTCGCGCAGGTTGCGCAGCGTCTCGTCGAACGCGCCTGGTGCCGGCTTGCCGCCGTCGATGTACAGCGTGCCGCCGTGCGTGAGGACGAGGTTGCCGTTGTGGTTCGCGCCAAACGTGTGGCTCCACGGCAGCCAGTCGACGATCACGGGCGGCTTCTCGGCAAGAAACTGCCAACCCGCCGCCAGTGCGGCCTGGTTCGCGCACAGCATGCGCTGCGTGTTGATGACGGCCTTCGGGACGCCCGTCGAGCCCGACGTGAACAACAGCTTCGCGATCGTGTCGCCGGTGACGGCTGAAAACGCCGCGTCGATGGTCGCGGGCGGCGTGTCGATCAACGCGCGCATGCTCGAGGGATCCAGCACGGGCACATCCAGCGCCAGCGCGTCGAGAGCGCGCTCGAACGCACCGCGATCGGCCACGTAGATCGCGCCCGGCTGCACGATGCTCGCGAGCACGCGCAGCTTGGCGTGATCGGACGACATCAACGAGTACGCGGGCGAGAGGGGCGCGATCGGAATCCCCGCGTGCATCGCGCCGAGCATGAGCAGGCCGTGATCGAGCGAGTTGCCCGACAGCACCATCAGCGGACGCGTTGCAGACAGGCCCATGTCGAGGAGCGCTTGCCCGATGCCGCGCGCCGCTGTCAGCGCATCGCGATACGTGACACTTCGCCACCCGCTCTCGGCAGGTGCTCGCTCTGCATACAGCGTGCGATCGGGCGCGCGATGCGCCCAATGGACGAGCGCATCCCCGAGGCAGCGCGCGTAGGGCGGCGTATCGGCGCGCGAGCGGAGAATGAAACCGCCGCCCGGACGTGCGACGCGCTCGATCGACGGAGCAGCAAAGCGCGGCATCGCCGCAGTGTACTCGTCAGCCGGGCAGGAATTCGTACGTGATCGCGACAGGAACCTCCGTTGCCTCGCCGTCAGCGTCGCGGGGGATCGAGAACGTCCAGCCCGCGAGCAGGGCAGATGCGCACGCGCCGACGGACGGCGCGATGCCGGTCGCGCTCGCGTTCGTCGCGCGGCCCACCTCGTTGACCGTGAACCGGATGAGCAGCGCACCCTTCGCGCGCGCATCAGTGGTCAAGGCGGTTCGGTAGCAGCGCTTCAGCCCTGTCATATATGCGGAGCTGATCCTCGCGTTGACGACCTCCGCGTACGCCGGAGGCGCATCCGTTGCGGTCGCGTTTACGAGTCGCACGCTTACCGACGCCGGCTCGGGCACGGGCGCGGGCGCGGGTCCGCTGGGACCTCTGCCCGAACCGAGCGTGCCAGTGCGCGCGTCCCCCGTCCGGTACCCGCCGATCGCCACCGAGGGGCGCTGCGTCGTGACCTGAGACCCCAGGTCCGCACCCGGACGGCGGACCGACATATCACCCTCCCGGTCGCTGCCGTCTCCCGAGAGAAGGTCTGCGAGCTTGGCTGTGTCGGCACGGTTGATTCTCATCATCGCGACCATGTCGCCGTCGCGGATCTGCTTCTGCTTGCGGCCAGTGGCGAGCTCGCCGGTGCGATCGTTCACCGGGTCGCCGCCGAGGTCCCACGTGAACGAATACGCGCCCGTCAACTTCGCCGGTTTGAACGCGTCGTCCCACGTGCCCATTGTTTGCCCGCGAACCCACTTGGTCGCGCACGCGGAAAACTCGTCGTCCACGCCGGTCGCCGTTGCCGTCGCCACCGCTCCGTTGGCGTCCACCTCGATCGAGAGTCTGAACGTTGCTTTCAACGCCGGCGCGGTCTCGAGTCGGTCGTCGTAGCAACGGCCGACCTCGTAATGAAGATTGTCGGCGAGGTTGTGGCCGATGTTCTTGATGTTCCCCGGCGGGCCCGCGCTCTGTTCCCAGGAGCGCAGCACGACGTAGGCCTTTACGGGCTTGAACGGTTTCTCCGGCGCAGCGTCGACCGCGATCGCGACGGGAGCCGCGTCGACGGGCGCGACGACAGTTGGTGTTGGTCGCGTGCTCGCGGGCGGCGTACTGCTCGGCGGCGGCGCCGACGGCTTGGAGCACGAGGCGAGAACAGCGAGAAACAACGCGCGGCGCATGACGATCCGGACGGATAGTACGGCGGTCAATCGCATCTGGATCGGCACTGTGCCGAACCGGTCACGCTACGGGTAGCAGCCGACTGGGTCGCGACCGATGAGGAAGTCATCGAGGTAGACCCGCATCTGCGCGGCTTGGTTCGGCCCGCTGTACGACGCACCGAGGTACACGTACTTGAGCGGCTTGGGGAGCGTCGTGTCGCCAGTCTTCTCGACGCTCTTCTCGTGATCGCCGCCGATATCGACGGTTCCTTTGGCGGTGCCATTCGCGCCCAGCTCGACGACGAGCGAGTAGCCGCCCATATCGGAATCCAGCGTGACGAGGTTCACGTGGCCGATCGTGTCGGCCGTCGGCAGGTAGATCCATGCGCGCGCGTAGAAGTGGGGACTCGGGATGAGCGCGCTCGCTCCATTGCCCAGATACGAGGATTGGCCACCCGGCCCGGCTACCGACAACATCGAGTGGCCTGCGCCGTGGCTCTGGTCGGTCGTGACGACGGGAAGTGGACTGCCCGCGAAGTCCCACGTCGCCGCGGTATCACCTTCGAAGGTTTCGCACAGCGTCACGCCATCGCGTGCGCACAGCTCGGCGAACGTCTCTGCATCCGGTCCGGTCGCCGCATCGCGCTCGACATCGCTTCCAAAGCCGAGACGACCGCACCCACTCGCGAGCAAGACAGCGAGCAGGACAGCCCCGCGCCACGACATCACAGACACTCTAGCGCACACCGCGCTCGGGCCAAAAACTTGGACGTCGCCGCGTTTCGCGCTTGTTTGTCTACATGACACTGAACAAGAAGCAGAAGCGCACCGCCCGCAAGATGTTCCTGCCGCTCATCGCCCTGGCCATGATGACGACGGCCATGATCATCGGCACCGCGAGCAGCGTCCGCCCCGCCGCAGTCTCGCGCTAGTCGCACGACCGGCAGCTCGGTCGCTGCGAGGCATGTCAGGGTGGCTCTCTACAGTGAACGGGCACCATGCTCGCTCCGCGGCTCTGCTGTCTCGATCTCGACACGTTCTTCGTCAGCGTCGAGCGGCTGTTCGATCCGTCGTTGAACGGTAAGCCGGTCATCGTCGGTGGACGGCGCTTCGGTGGCGGTGTCGTCGTCTCGTGCAGCTACGAGGCGCGCGCGTTTGGGATCAAGAGCGGCCTGTCCGTGCGGGACGCTTCGCAACTCGCTCCTCGCGAGGCCGTGTTTGTCCCCGGCCGGCACGACGCGTACATGGACTTCTCGGCAAAGGCGCGCGCCATCGTAGAGCGGTTCTCGCCCGTCGTGATCGCGGCGAGCATCGACGAGCACTACATCGACTTCAGCGGCTGCGAGCGCATGTATCGGCGCGCGGGGGACACCGACGACGACGCGACGATCCTGCGCGTCGTGAAGGACATCACGGGATCCATCCAGCGCGAGCTCGGCCTGCCGTCGAGCGCCGGCATCGCCACGAGCATCAAAATGGCGAAGGTCGCGAGTGCTCTCGCAAAGCCGGCGGGCGTGCTGCTCGTGCAGGCAGGGACCGAAGAGGCGACGCTCGCGCCATTGCCGGTGAGAAAGCTCCCGGGCATCGGGCCGGTCAGCGAGGCCAAGCTCAACGCGATCGGCATCGGCACGCTCTCGGAGCTTGTCGCTGCGCCCGACGCGCAACTGCGCCGCGTTTTTGGCTCGTACACGGCAGAGCTGCGCGCGGCTGCGCGCGGTGAAGGTCGCGACGAGCTCGGTCGTGAGCGCCCCGCGTTTCGGGAGCACGATCCACACGGCGTTCTCGTGGGTTCGATCTCCAACGAGCGCACGTTCGTCGAGCTCGACGACGAGACGGTGCCCGTGATCCTCTCGAGCTTGTGCGAACGCGTGTGCTCGCGTGCGCGGAGCCGCGGGATCACGGCAGGGCAGGTGACGCTGAAGCTGCGCTACACGGACTTTCACACCATGTCGCGCGGCCGCACGATCACGCCAACGAACGCCGAGTTCGAGCTGCACAAGACCGTTCTCGAGATCTATCGGGAGGCGCGAACACGACCGCTCGGGATCCGTCTCGTGGGCATCGCGCTGCACAAGCTCTCTCTCGATCGCGTGCAGCTCACGCTGTTCGATGGCAACGAGCGCCGGGGCGACGCGGTGGACAAGGTGCGCGAGAAGTTCGGCTACGACGCTGTTCACCTCGCGACCACGATCGCGCGTCGTCGCTAGAACGCCCCCACGAGCGGTCAGTGTGCGCTCGTGCCCCGCGCGCTCGTGCGCACCGTGATTTCGATTCCTCGGAACTACCCGTGATTCCGTCGCAGATCGGATGTTTCCGCAGCGGTACGGACCGTGCAGCGTCTCGGGACATGCCCAACCAGACGCGACAGACCGAGCAGCCCAAGAAATTTGGCGTGCGTCAGCCGCCGCGGCCGCGGGACGACAAGCAATCCGAGGAAGCGCTGCACGAGCAGACCAAGACGGAGGTCGAGCTGCACCCGTACCTCGATACCGAGGGCGGCGAGTGATGCGAAAGCCGCCGCCCTTCGAGACCGACGACGATAACCTCGTGAAGCAGGAACAGGCGAAGGGTGAAGTACGCCCCGATGGTCCTGGCGACGAGACGGCTCCGGTCGGGCAGCAGACGCCAAAGGCGCCGCGGATAAAGGAGAAGCCGGTCCGCCGACCGTAGAGTGCGGTCATGTTCGTGATCGAGCTGATCTACAAGGTCGTACGGGTGATCGACGCGATCGTCCGCGAGGATCCGTTTGTGTCGCGCGGGCTCGCCGACGTTCGCGTGATTCAGTTCCAGGCCAGCACACGCGCGGACGACATGCCAAAGCGGCTCGCGTGACTACGTCTGCTGCTTGAGCCAAGCGTCCATCAACGGCCCGATGTTCACCGGGTGGTTGTGCACGCCGACGTCGAGCACGCCGCTCGCTGCGTCGTATGAAAACTCGTAGCCGCACTGGCCGCTATCGCAGTTGTCGGGCCAGTGCGGCGCGACCTTGAAGCGGACCGCCTTGATCTTGCCGACGAACGCTTTGACGGCGGGGTTCGGCGGATTGCCGCACGTGTCGGCGAAGCCATCCCACACGTTGCGCATCGGCGGCGCGAGCTTGTTCACCTGCCAGAACTTCATGACTGCGATGTCGACGGTCACGCGAGGCTCGGCCCACTCGCAGCGCTTCTGCACATCCGCGAATGCATCGTGCTCCGAACCGCCGTGCTCGTCGTGCATCACGGAGAGCCACTTGTCGCGCTCCTGAATATCGGAGCCACTGACGGCGACGGTCTTGGCGGTGAAGTCGAAGCCAGGCGCGACGCAGTCGCCGCAGTCCTTCATGAAGCTCTGTGCGGCGGGAACGATGATCGCGGCGTCCTCGGGAGAGACCGTTTCCGCGGCTCCGCCACCACCTCCGCCTCCACCCGAATTGCCCATGCCAGAACCACCCGTCTTGCTACCAGCGCCGCATGCAGCTAACGCCATGACCGTGAACGCGATCTTCATGGCCGCGATTCTGCCACGGCCCTCGGTGCGACAGTCGCTGCGACTGTCCTGGGATGTCCATGCAACTCCTTGAAACTGCGTACGTCTCGGATGCATGAAGCAGAAGAAAGCCCCGCAGCGACTCCGCGAGAAGACTCCGTGGGCCGGCCTCGCCGTCGTCGCGCTCGTGCTGGGAGCAACGCTCGGTAGCGCGGGCGCGAACATGATCCCGATGGTGCGACCGACGTTCGACGAGAAGCAGCAGGCACAGCAAGCGGAGACCTCCGCAGCGCGCCGACAGAACCTCGTGGCGCTCGTGATCGCAGGCGATCAGTGCAAGCCGGCGCTCGCTCGCGAGATCGCGAAGCAGCTCGTGTTCGACGGTCAATCGGCGCGCGCGTACACGAATGGCTTTGCAAAGCGCTGCGGTGAGATCGACAGCGTCTCGCGGTGGGGAGCGATCGAACCGCCCATCAAGGCGACGCAACGCGTGCATCGGCACTTCGCAGCGCTGTAGCCTCGGCGGGCACGCAGGTCGCACTGCCTGCCTGCCCAATGAGTCGACTAGCCTCCGCGTGCGTGCTTGTTCTCGGTCTTGCCGCCGGTTGCCAAGACGTCGTCTCCAAAACCGACATCGCGTACGACGATCGCTACACATCGACGAGGATGGATGCATATGCCCCAGGGACCATCGATACCGATGAGCTCCGGCCGGCGGTGATCGTCATCCACGGCGGCTCGTGGTCGACGGGCTTTCTGGGGGAGCGCGACACGATGGAAGATCACGCACGCCGGTTGGCAGCGGCTGGCTACGTCGCGTTCAACCTCAGCTACCGGCTGCTCGGCGGCGACGGCATCGAGGACGGCGGGTTCCCGGGCACGATCCAGGATCCGATCTGCGCACTCGCCTACGTGCGCGCTCACGCCGACGAGTACGGAGTCGATCCGGATCGCATCTCGTCGTACGGCTACTCGGCGGGCGGGCATCTCGCATCGATGCTCGGCGTCGCGACGGATGGTCCACTCGTCGCACCCGACTGCGCAGCGGCGATGGAAGCGCCGAACAATGGCGTCGTCGCGCCTGTCGTGTCCGTCGTCTCGGGCGCGGGCGTGGAGGACTTTCATCTGCTGCCCGACATCGGAACGGTGCGGGACTTCCTGCACGGGTCGTGCGACGAGCAACCCGCGAATTGCGACGCGTCCTCGCCCATCAAGTACGTCGCGCCAGGTGCTCCGCCGTTCCTGTTCATCCAGGGCGACGAGGACCTGATCGTCGACTACGACAACACGCTGCACATGCGCGAGGCGCTGATCGCCGTCGGCACGGAAGCGCGGGTGCTCGAGATCCCCGGCGGAGGACACCTGTCCAACCAGACGGCGGCCGGTGATACCTGGGACCTCGCGCTCGCGATCGACACGCCCGCGGCATGGGAAGCGACGATCGACTTCTTCGATCACACGATCGGAGATGCGCGTTGAGCGATCCACTGTTGCCACTGGTCGTCGCCGCGCTGCGTCTGTCGACGCCGTACGTTCCCGTCGCGCCTCCGCCGATCGTGAACGAGCACGCAGTCTCGTTCTCGATGCCCGCGTTCGACGGCCTGCGCGGCGTACAGGTGCAGTACGAGCAGTTTTCTCCCGCGCGGCGCATGAGCCTCGCCGTGAGTGCGCAGTTTCGCGAGACGGCGATCGGCGACTACACGTCGGAGCGCGGCGGTATCGGGTTCGAGTGGCGCTGGTACTGGCGTGCCGACGCGTGGCTGTCGAACCAACAGAAGGGCTCCATGGTCGGTTGGTTTCTCGGTGGCCGCGCGGATGTCCTCGTCGAGCGAACGCACGATGACTACGACGATCGCCAGCTCGGTTCGACGCTCGAGATGGGTCTCGCGGCGCGCATCGGATATCGCATCGCTCCGTGGCGCGATCTCGAGATCACGCCGTCGCTCTCGATCACCGAGGTGGTCGACGTCTCGCTGTCGGGGCGCGTTCCGGCGTGGCAGCGATCCGGAATCGGCGCGGGCCTGACCGTCGGCTGGATGTTCTAGGGGAGCCGCGCCGCTGCGACGAGGCGCGCGATATACGGCGATGCCACCGCACGGGCGTGCAGCGGCGCCGCATCGGGACGCTCTCGCTTGATCGCGGTGAGGGTCTTGCCGCGCATCATCAGCTCGATCACGCGGAGCTGCGCCGCATCGAGGGGGAACGGGAACGCATCGATCGGTGCGAGCGCCGTCAGCGACTGCATCACGGCGGTCACGAAATCGTTGCGAGGAGAACGCTCGGTGATCAAGCGACGGAGCGCGCTCGGTGTCGGCACGACGAGGAGCACCGCGAGAAAGAAGCGCAGATCTGGATCTGTCACGTTGCTGCGGAGAGCGTTCACGCGCTGCGCCTCGACGTGCTGATCGATCCCCTCCGCAAGCGTGTCGACGACGGCGCCATGGCGTGCGCGGGCGCGGTCACGTACGCGCTCGCGAAGCGTTCTCTCGGCGTCGCTACGACCGATCGCAGAGAGGGCGAGATAGACGGCCATCAGATCGCCGTGGTTGACGATGCCCACGAGGATCTTCTCCGCGTCGCGCAGGCGGCCAATCTCGACGAGCATCTTGGAGAGCTCGAGCGCGCGTTCGAGCTTGGGCTCGATGAACGGTTCGACACCGACGCCGGGCGGAAAGTATCCGAGCTGCGGAGGGGCTCCCACGTCCTCGTAGTTGCGGACGACGACGCTCACCGACGGGTGATCGAGATGAAAGAGCGCGTGGATGAAGTTCGGGCCGGAGTGGATCTGGTGGATCGCGCCCTTTGCGAGCAGCTCTGACGAGGTCCACGTGAGGCGACCGAGGTGGAGATCAGCGGCGACCTTCTTGTCGGGGCGAAACTTGTATTGCGTGTGGAGGCTGCTCCCCTCGAGCACCGCGAACGCACCCGAGAAGCTGTGCTGATGGATCGCGGTCGTCGCGTTCAACCAGTACAGCACCTCGATGTACATCCGCTCCGAGCCCCAGACGGCGAGCGGCGGTTGGCCGAAGCCGGCGGAGCCCTGCTCGAGCATCGTCCCTGGATTGCGCGCGACCTGCGTGAGCTCCCAGGCGGAGACGTGCTCGTGCGGGGGCGTGCGGCGCAGCTCCGCCTCGGCGATCGGGGGCAGGGCAGCGTCGTCGTAGCCGGCGGCGATCCAGCGCTTCTCGATCCGCTCGCCGAGCTGCGTGAAGTAGTCGGTTCTGCGTCCACGAGCCATCGCAGCGCAGACCTTACCGCTCCTGGATGTTCTAGGTAATGCGCGCGAGCACGTCGCGGCTCCGGGTGTAGCCAGGATCCTCGGCGATCGCGCTCTCGAGCTCGATGCGTGCTTCGTGCCGGTCATCGCCGTGAGAGATCAGCCACTCCGCGCGTCGCGTCCGCAATCGACCACGGCGGTGGGGCGGAGCGACGTCGATCGCACGCGCGATCTCGTCCAGTGCGCGGTCGCGTTCACCGTCGAGCCAGCTCCACTCCGCGAGCGTTGCAAGCGGGCCGTGCGGATACAGCGCGTCTCCCGAGACGGCGAGCAGAGTGGTACGTGCGTCCGCGTGACGACCCGCGGCGCGGAGCGCTTGCGGCAGGAGGTGGCGCGCTTGATAGAAGGGTTCGGGAACGGCGCACGCGCGCTCGAGATGCGTGACAGCAGCGACGGCGTCGCCCTCCGCGAGCAGCACCTTCGCGCGCAGGAGGTCGACGAGGCCCGCGTCGATGGGACAAACGGGATCCTCGAGTAACGCGCGCGCGGTCGCGTATGCCTTGTGCCGGATCGCGGAGACCACGAGCGGGACGAGCACGGCCATCGCATCGGGAATCGCCACGAGCGCGGCGCGGGCCGTCGTCAGGGCGTCGGCCGCGTTGCCGTCGCGCAGGTGCAGGTCGAACGCGGCGAGCGCGGCACGCGGAAACGCGCCCGACGGACGAACGATCAGATCGTTGCTGTCGTCCTCGTCGGTGCTCACGATCCTGGCATCGTACGCACGCCCCATCAGCGCGCGATAGACCGCGACCCCCTCTCCCAGGTCGATATGATCGGGCACGTCTCCGTCGTCGTGGTGGACGAGAGCTTCTTCGTAGGCGGCGGCGAGAGGGGCGACGTCAACGGTCAGGCCGTACGACCCGATCGCGCGAACGACTGCTGCGACGACGACGTGCTTCGGTCGCTCGAAGTCGATCAGGGGATATCCATGCGCTGCCTGATCGGCCGCGAGTGCGCGCAGGTGGGCCGTACACAGCGCGATCCCTTCCGCGAGAGGCATTCCGCGCCAGCTCTCCAGCGATCGCGCGACCGCGAGCGGATGTCGCACGATCCCGATCGAGAAGAACGGCACGGCGGATGCGCGCCAGAACGATAACGTCAGGAGCGTGCGGGGGTCCTTGAGCAGAGCGGGGCGTCCCTCGATCCGCGCCGTGAGGATCCGATCGCGCGCGGTCGCGTGCTCGTCCGTCCAGCGCACCTCGCTGACCGGCTGCAGCCAATGCCCACCGCTGTGGGCGAGAACCGCTTCGTTGAGACGAACGACGTCGAGCATCTCGTGGTGCCCGCGCGCATTGTCCCAGTTGCGCACGGTCTCACCCGCGGACGCGAGCCCGCCCGCCGCGAGCATGCCGGCGAGGCAGCTCGTACCGCTGCGATGCATTCCGAGAACGACGATCGCTGTCAATCAACTCGGTTATAGAACCTACCCCCGACCACCTGTCGAGATTCCTGCCAGGCAATCAGCCGGGGCCAAAACGGGTAGCAGTGGGGCTCGGCGCGGTTGGCGTTTCATCGAGATGAGGATAGATTCATCTGCGTGAATCCTCGTTCATCTCGCACTGTCACCGTCGCTGCCGTGTTGCTCGCAGCCGCGAGCGCATCGGCGGAACCGCAGAAGCTCACGTTCCAGCAAGCGATCGACATGTCGCTCAAGGACAACCCCGACATCGCGATTGCGAAAGAAGCCATCAACGGTGCCGAAGCGAGGATCGACGAGCAGAAGGGACACCGTATCGCGCAGCTGAACGTGAACGCGAATGCGGACCTCTACACCGAGCCGTACCAGCTTCCGTTCGGCACGGAGGTGTTCACGTTGCACAAGCAGTTCATCTGGAACTCGACGGTCCAGCTCAGCCAGCCGTTGACGGGTCTCGGCTACCTCACGGAGCTCGTCGACGCCGCGAAGAACGAGACCGACGCTGTGAAGCAGGACTACCAGCGGACGCGCCTCGACACGGCGTACAAGACGGCCGATGCGTACATCCGCGTCCTCGAAGCGCGCGCGGCAGCCGAGGTCGCTCACCAGTCCGTCGCGGACACGACGCAGCTCCTGACGCGCGCCGAGGAGCTCAAGGCCGCCGACACGTACACGGCTGTCGACGTCCTGCGCTTCAAGACGGCAAAGGCGGCGGCGGACCAAGCGGCGTTGCGTGCTGACACCGCGATCCTCACGACGCTCGCGAACCTGACGGTGCAGCTCGGCCTGCACGACGGTGCGCCGATCGACATCACCGACGACCTCCCGGTCCAGGCCCCGAAGCTCGTCTATTCGCTCGAAGCCGCGCAGAAGCGCGCGCTCGATACGCGCCCGGAGCTCGCGGCGGCCGCGCTGCGCATCAAGGCGGCCGAGGAGCAGAAGACAGCGGCGAAGTACAAGTACGCTCCCGACGTGCGTCTCACTGCGCAGTGGCTCCACACGTACGGTGTCGACCCCTTCCAGCCGAAGAACGAAGAGTGGCTCGGCCTGACGGCAAACTGGGCCGTGTGGGACTGGGGCTCGACGCACGCGCAGGTGAAGCAGGCCGAGAGTGCCAAGACGCGCGCGGAGCTCCAGCAAGGCGCGCTCGTCGATCAAGTGAAGCTGGACATGCGCCGCCGCTACCTCGAGGCGAAAACGCAGTTCGACAGCATCGCCGTCGCGCAGACGCAGCAGGATTCGGCGCAGGCCGCGTACGATCTGCAGAAGACCCGCCTGGAGAACGGCGTCGCGACGACGACGGACGTGCTCGACTCGGAGACCGAGCTTGCCAAAGCAAAGCTCTCGCTCGCGAACGCGCGCTACGACTACTACCTCGCGCTCGTCGCGCTCGCTCGCTCCGTCGGTGACCTGCCGCAGCAGGGCGCGGCGGGCGGTCGCTAACCCAGAGTCCGGCTGTGTTCATCCGAGTCGAGCCCGAGCCCGCGATTTTCGATTCCGAATCGGAGTGCACGGGTGCAACAAGGAACATCGGTTCTCGTGACCTACTTCGACGAACCCAGCCGCCCAAACCCAAAGAAGATCGGGCTCCGAGCGCTTCGCGCTCTTGGCTCGGGCTCGTATCAACCCAGGTGATCTCTGGGGTTAGTTCGTCTCTGTCGCCGGCGTTGGCGGCGGAGCGGGTGTGCGCAGCAGGCGCGCCTTGATGGCCGCGACGCGCTCGCTCGTGATCGCCCACGTCGTGACGAACATGCCGAGCATGTTCTTCTCCAGCTGATCGACCTCGCCGTCGGCGTACATGATGGTCGCCATCGTGTAGACGACCTTGTCGCGCAGCTCTGGTGACGGCAGCTTCTCCGCGATCTGGATGAGGTGATCGCGGAACTGGTCGGGCGTCTTGAGCGCGACGAGGCGGTTGCGCGCGCCGGTGATCATGCTGACGAGCACGTTCCGCGGGACACCCCACGGGAGATCGAGCACGATCTCGTCGAAGCGACGCACCTCGGCGGCGCCGACCTTGTTGTCGGCGAGCAGGCCGATCACCATCGTCTCCAGAACTGCGAGCCGCTGGCTGTCGTCGAGAGTCGAGAAGTCGTTCGCGTCGAGCAGCATGTCTCGACTCTACCTGGCCCGCTGCGCGAGCTCGGTGATGCGAGCGATGAAATCCGGCCACAGCGCGGGAGGTAGGTCGTGGCCCATGCCTTCAAAGATGTGGAGCTGCGCACCGGGAATCGCTTCCGCTGTCGCGTATGCACCGCTGATCTCGACCATCGGATCGGCACTGCCGTGGATCACCTGCGCGGGGACGTTCAACTTCTTCAGCTGCTCGGTGCGATCGGGAGACGCGACGACTGCGACCGCTTGGCGCGCCATGCCCATCGGATCGAAGGCGCGATCGAACGCGCGCCCCGTGCGCTCCGCGAGCGCTTCGTCGTCGGCGGGAAAGCCGGGCGAGCCGAGCATGCGAAAGCTCGCCACGACGCGGTCGATGACCTGCTCGCGCGTGACCGCCGGCGGTGCAGAGAACATCGCGAGCGCCTTGGCAGTCGGTTGTCCGACCGAGCGATCGCCGGTGCTCGACATCATCGACGTGAGCGTGCGCACGTGCGACGGATGCTCGATCGCGATCGTCTGCGCGATGAAGCCACCCATCGACGCCCCTACGATGTGCGCGCTCGTAATCGCGAGCGCGTCGAGCAGGCCCACCGCGTCCGCGGCCATGTCGGTGAGGCGATACGCCGCCGATGACAGGTCACCCGCGAGCGCGGCGAGGAGGTTGGGAACCGGCGCGTCGTTCAGGTGCGTGGAAAGGCCAACGTCGCGATTGTCGAACCGGATGACGTAGAAGCCTGCCGCCGCGAGCTGCTCGCAGAACGGCTCGGGCCAGCCGAGCATCTGCGTGCCGACGCCCATGATCAGCAGCAGCGGAGGTTGACCAGGATCGCCGAACGTCTCGTAGGCGATGTCGATCCGGCCAAGGTTTCTCGCGTATTGCGTCGTCGGCACGAGAGGACTCTACCTCTGCACGCCGCGCGATCGAAGCTCCCGCGCTAGCGCGATAGGTGCTTCACGACGCTGTAGAACGCGTCGGCCGTCAGGAACGTGAGCTCGACGTAGCCGAGCGTGATCACGTCACCTGAGGCGAGCAGGTGTGGATGACCGGTCTTGAGCACGGCATCGTTCACGCGCGTGCCGCCGACCGAGTCGTTGTCCCACAGCTGCCAACCCTCGCTCGACTTCTGAAACCACGCGTGCTGCTTGGAGACCGATGAGTCGTTGATCTCGACGTCGCACGACGGATTGGTGCCGATGGTGACGATCGGCTCGCCCGCCTCCCGCGCCTTGATCGGCGATACCAGCACATCGGCCACCCGCGCCGGTGCGCGCTGACCTTCCACGACGAAGCGATCGATCGTCATGAGCGCTGGATCCGAGCTCGTCACCTCGCGCATCGCGCCACCCGAGTACATGAGGAACGGGTGCGGATGCGCGTCGGTGAACGTCTGCTTCGTCCCCGCCAGCTCGCGGCGGTAGAGCTCGATCGGCTGCATCGCCGCTGACTGTAGCGCAGATGGCTACTTCAGAGCCTGCAGGCAATCCATCTGGGCCTGCGCGCTCGCCTTCGTCGCGTGGCCGGCCGTCGGGTCGCACGTGAAGTGGTCCGCGACGCACGCGTACTGCTCCTGGTTCACGCTGGACTTGGCAACGTCCGCGTCGCCGACGCGGATGATCCCCTGGAGGCACTGTGCCCGTGCATCACCGGCCAGGTGTTCGCAGCAGCCTTCCTGGACCTCGGTGCTCTTGGCGTATGTGTCCTTCTTGGCCGTGTCGTGCCCGCAGGCGCCAAGGGATGACGCGAGGGCGGCGAGAACCGTCATCAACAGTGTGGTGGGATGGTTCGTAGCCGGGAGTTCACGATTGGAGGCAAAGCGCTTGGTCTTCATAGGTCGTGAGAGAGGCGCATCGCAAACCCGAGGCCAAACACACGCTTTGCCGGTTCGTTCACCGTCCTCGCGACTGGCACATCCGTCGCACCTGGTCGCCGGAATGCTTCGCCTCGCTTCGTTCGTGATGATCGCCGCACCACTCGCCGGGTGTGTGGTGCATTCGGCCCACGTGCAGACGCTGCCCGTCACCAACGGCGTGGCGGTCGTGCGGCCTGCCGCCGATGCCGCTCCACCGTCAGCGCAGATCGAGCTCGGCGCTGGCTCTTATACGATGCAGCTCTACTTCACGACGCCGCGCGCGCAGGTCGTCGACTGGACGCTTGCGTGCCCGGGGACAGAACAGCAGGGCCACGTCGGGCAGTCGGCCGACGAGTATCGCGAGAAGGAGCTCGCACGCCTCAACTCCGATGCGCGCGCGGAGTGGCAGCAGCGCAAGAATGCGATCGAGACGGCGAATGCGGCGGTCACCACGAGCGCGCGCGTCGTCGGTGTTGCTCCGGTCGTGCGCCTTGGTCCGGCCTCGCTCGCCGTGAGCACGGCACCTGTCGTCGTGCAGACGCAGATGCATGTTGCGCCCGTCGTCCTCGCGCCGCCTGTCGAGATCACCGAGCTGCCTCCGGGCGATATGGGCGGCGCGCCGTTCTACGACACGGTGTCGTTCGCGACGGATGCGCCGGGGACGTGCGTGCTCGCGATCGCGGGCGATGCGGATGTGCTCTCGCGCTTCGAGGTCACGCAGCAGATCGATCTGGATGTGGAAGCAGCGAAGAGGAAGATCGCGGCGAACAATCAGGCGGTCTCCGTGCGCGGTCAGCTCGTCGCGAACCTGTCGACGCAAGGTGCGGACCCCGACGCCGTCGCAAAGCGTGAAGAAGCGGCACGCGTTGCCCGTGAACACCAAGCTGCAGAGCAGGAGCGCATCACAGCCGAGGCGCAGGCGAAGCACGAGGCGGAGCTCGTCGTGACGCGTGAACAGGACGCCAAGCTACGTGCGGAGCGCGAGGCTCTCGAGGACAAGCAGCGCGCCGCCGCCGACGCGGAGGATGCTCGCGTGCGTGTCGAGTACGAGGAGCGCATCGAGCGCGAGCGGAAGTTGCGCATCGAGCTCGAGATGCACCTCCGCGTCTCCGTCGAGTCAACGCACCGGCTCCTGGTCGGCTACCTCGTCGGCATCGGCGCCGACGCCGGTCACTACGCGCGCGAGCAGGAGCGCATTCGCATCGAGATGGAGATGCGCCTCCGCATCCAGATGGAAGAGAACGAGCGCCGCGAGGCTCACCTTCGCATCGAGCAGGACGCGCGTGATCGCCGCGAGATGGAAGCGAACCGTCAGCGCTGGGCGCGCGAAGCGCTGATCGCGCAGCAGGACCAGCACGCGATCGAGGTCGCGATGACTATCCGCGCGTCCCTTCGCGCGCGACTCCTCGAGCTTGGCGCGCGCGAGCGTCCCGAGATGCCGGCGCCTCGCCCCGAGAACCACGGCACGGCGCCGTTCGACGGAGCGGTGTGGGTGGCTGGATCGTGGACGTTCAGCGACGCGAGCTGGTCGTGGTCGTGGAAGCAGGGCGGGTGGGGCGATACGTCGTCGTTTGGCGACAGCGGTACCGCTGGCGGTGACGTGCGCGCGCCCTCGTACGTGGAGACGAGCGTCGAGGAACCCGCGCCCGTCGTCGAGACAGCCGTCGTGACGCCGGTCGTCGTTCGCCCGGCCGTCGTGGTCGAGGCGCCCGTCGTGCGCACGCCGACCGTGACGATCAGCGTGCCGACGCCGAGCATCACGATCCACACGCACACGAGCGTGCGCCCGGAGCGCCCGAAACACGAAGCGCCGCCGCGGTCGTCGCCATCGCGCACGGTGATCCGCGATCACCGCAAGTAGGTCGTTTCATCGCTGTCGGTAGAATCGTTTCGGCGGCCATGGTCGTCTTGCCGGTATGGCACCGAAGATCAAAGGCAAGGGCACGGCCGAAGCGCCCTGGGAGCTCACCACGCCGCCCGGCACGTCCGCGTACACGGCGCACAAGGACGGTGACGCGCTCGTCGTACAGGTCGGCAAGACGCAGCTGCGCTATCAGGCGCGGTGCATCGAGGATCTCCAGGCGATGCTGAAGAAGCACGGCGATTGGATGCCGCTCGGCAGCGCCGACGAGCAGAAGCCGGCCGCGGATGGAACGGTCGAAGCGTGGGGCCGCTCGGCGAAGAACCCCGTGAAGGGTTGGTACGGCCTCAAGAAGGGGCTGCGCGGACGGTTCGGCATGTACGTGCCGCCCGTGCTCGAAGCGCTCGGCCTCGCTGAAGTTACGCACGACCCCAAGAACAACAAGATGCGCGCGAAGTAGCATCGGTGCATGCAGCCACCTGCCGCTCTCGTCGACGCTCGCGAGCAGTTCTACGCGTTGATCGCCGACGTGAGACCGGAGCTTCATCGCTACTGCGCGCGTCTGTGCGGCAGTGTGATTCAAGGCGAGGATCTCGTGCAGGACGTGCTCGCGAAAGCGTTCTACGCGCTCACGATGCAGACCGAGGTGCCAAACCTACGCGCGTGGTTGTTTCGTATCGCGCACAACGCGGCGCTCGATTTCCTGAAGAGTCACGGCCATGCGCGCACCGACGCGCGAGCGGAGATGGACGACGTGAGCGATGACGCGGCGGATCCGTATGCCGTGCGAGCCGCGCTCTCGCGCTTCCTCGCGCTGACGGTGACCGAGCGCAGCGCCGTGATCCTGAAGGACGTGCTCGGGCACTCGCTCGACGAAGCAGCGGAGACGATGAGCACGACGGTCCCCGCCGTGAAAGCGGCGCTCGTGCGCGGCCGCGCGAAGTTGAAGGAAGGGGAGGCGGCGAGCGAGCCGGCACCGCTCGACGCGGCGATGCGCGCGACGCTCGATGCGTATGCGCGGTTGTTCAACGCTCGCGACTGGGATGGGGTTCGGGCGTTGATCGGGGAGAACTGTTCGCTCGACCTCGTGTCCAAGTCGCAGCGTCGCGGCAAGGCGGTCGGCATGTACTTCGACCGGTACTCGAAGGAGAACGTGCGCCTGGAGCCGACGTGGTTCGAGGGTCGGTGGGTGCTGGCAGCGTTCGTCGATGGCGCGGCGATCCCGCGCTACGTGATCCTGCTCGAGAGTGCGGACGGCAAGGTCACGGCCATTCGAGATTTTCGCTATGTTTCCTATATGTTAGCCGAGTAGGCTTCCGCCCACGATCGAGGAAGTCCGGCCGCCCTTTCAGCGTAAGATGGGGCCACATGCGCCAGGTCGAACAGAACAAGGACATCACGCCTCCCGCCAAGGCTGACGAGAACGCCGTAGCCACGCCACCCGCGCCGCCGCTACCGCATGCCGAGCAGATCCAGCGCATGTTCGGGCGCCACGACGTCGCTGGCGTCAATGCTCACGTGCACTCGGCGTCGGACCAGGCGTTCGGCGCGGTCGGCGCGCAGGCCTACGCCACTGGCAACCGCGTTCAGCTGGGCGAGAGCGAGGGTAACGAGAGTGAGAGCAACGAGCTCGAGGCTCACGAGGTCGCGCACGTCGTTCAGCAGCGCAACGGCCGACCGTAACCGCCGCGCTTTGCTATAAACGCGCGCTATGAGCGACGCGCAAGTCACGATCACCCTTCCCGACGGAGCCTCCAAGCAAGTCGCGGCTGGGACGACGGTCGCCGACTTCGTGAAAACGCAGATCGGTCCCGGTCTCGCCAAGGCCGCGCTGTTCGCAAAGTTCGACGGCGCTGAAGTCGATCTGAGCAAGACGCTCGATCACTCGGGCACGCTCTCGATCTTCACCTCGAAGAACCCCGAGTCCCTCGAGCTGATCCGCCACGACGCCGCTCACATCGTCGCGTCGGTCGTGCAGGAGCTGTTTCCCGGTACGCAGGTCACCATCGGCCCGTCGACCGAGGATGGCTTCTACTACGACTTCGCGCGCGACAAGCCGTTCACGCCCGAGGACCTCGAGGCGATCGAGAAGGCGGCGAACGAGCGCGTCAAGAAGGACCAGCCGTTCGTGCGCAAGGAGGTCTCCAAGGAGGAGGCGCTCGAGCTGTTCGGCAAGCTCGGCGAGAAGTTCAAGCTCGAGATCATCGAGGACATCTTCGCGAAGGGAGCCAAGACGCTGTCGCTGTACTCGCACGGCGAGTGGGTCGACTTCTGCCTTGGACCGCACAGCCCGTCGACGGCCAAGGTCGGCGTGATCAAGTTGCTCTCCGTCGCTGGCGCGTACTGGCGCGGCGATCACCGCAACGCTCAGCTGCAGCGCATCTATGGCACCGCGTTCTTCAACCAGAAGGACCTCGACGCGTGGATGAACATGCAGGAGGAAGCGCGCAAGCGTGACCACCGCAAGCTCGGCAAGGAGCTCGACCTCTTCGCGTTCCATCCCGCTGCGCCCGGCGCCGTGTTCTGGACCTCCAAGGGCACGTCCATCTTCACCACGCTCTCGACGGCGATGCGCCGCCTCTGCCTGAACAACGGGTACGAGGAGATCAAGACGCCGCTCCTCTACAACAAGATGCTGTGGGAGAAGAGCGGCCACTGGGGCAAGTACCGCGAGAACATGTTCCTCATCCTCGACCCCGAGGCGGATCCCAATCTGCCCGAGGAGGAGCGCGCATCGTTCTCGCTCAAGCCGATGAATTGCCCGTCGCACCACCTGTTCTATCAGATGAAGCGCCGCAGCTATCGCGAGCTCCCGCTGCGCTACCACACGCAGGACGTGCTCCATCGCAACGAGGCGACCGGTGTGCTCAGCGGCCTGACTCGCGTGCGTCAGTTCCAGCAGGACGATGCGCACATCTACCTGATGGAGTCGCAGATCGCCGACGAGGTCGCGCGCCTGACCAAGTTGATCACGAAGGTCTACGACGCGTTCGGCATGCAGTTCACGGCGAAGTTCGCGACGCGCCCCGAGAAGAAGATCGGCGACGATTCGCTCTGGGATCGCGCAGAAGCGGGCCTCAAGGCCGCGCTCGAACAGATCGGTCTGCCGTACGAGCTCAAGGAGGGCGACGGCGCGTTCTACGGTCCCAAGATCGACTTCGATGTCTCCGACTCGATCGGTCGCAAGTGGCAGCTCGGCACGATCCAGCTCGACTACGTAGCGCCGGAGCGGTTCGAGCTCGGCTACATCGGCGCGGATAACGCGGAGCACAGGCCCGTCGTCATCCACCGCGCGATCTACGGAAGCTTCGAGCGCTTCATCGGCATCATGATCGAGCACTTCGCCGGCAACTTCCCGGTGTGGCTCGCTCCGGAGCAGACGCGCATCATCCCCGTGTCAGATCGGCACCGCGAGTTCGCCGAGGGCGTCGCATCCAAGCTGCGGGCCAAGGATCTGCGCGTGGACATCGACTCGTCGCGCGGCACGCTCGGTGCCATGATCCGCGACGCTCAGCTGGCGAAGATCCCGTACGCCCTCGTCATCGGTGACAAAGAAGTCGCCGCGGACGGTGTCGCACCCCGGAAGCACGGAACTGGCAAGGAGGCCGATATGGGCCTCATGAAGGTCGACGACTTCGTCGCGCACCTCGAAAACGAAGCCAAGATTCCGTTCTAGCCAGCATCTAAATACCTTGCGTACAGGGGAATAGGTCTCATGACTGAGGCGTTGTTCCTTCCCCATCGCGCGAGGCTATGTACAACCACGATGCTAGGCGTGTCGGACGTGTGGTCGCCGGCGTTCTGCTCGCGACCGGCGAGGTGTCTGCAGCGGAGCTCGCGCGTGCAAACGACGGGCTCTCCGCGCTCGGTCGTCCCGCACTAGCGGAGCACGACTGGGAACGCGAGACTCCCGAGACGCTCGCGCCGGCGATCCCGTACGCGTTGCGCGGCGGCCTCCTCGACTTACTCTACGTGCTGGCGGGCGACGAACCGATGCGGCGTCGGATTGCCGATGCGTACGCCGGGTTGTGGCGCACAGACGCCGAGCCGCCCGCGCCCCGTCGTGAAGGCGGAACGATCGTGCGGTGGATGATCGGAGATTTGCCACGGCACCAGGCCGGTAGTGCATCGAAGGAGGCAGCGATGAGCGAGCAACAGAGCCCGTACCGTGACGTCGAGATCGAGATCGAGCCCGCTGCCGAGCGTTCGCCGCTGCGCGTGCGTGTCGAGCGCATCGCAACCGAGTACCGGCGCGTCGTCGACGCTGTCGAGTCAGTGATCGTCGGCAAGCGAGACGTCATCGAGCGCGTCCTCTACGCGATGGCCGCCAAGGGCCACGTGCTGCTCGTCGACATCCCGGGCGTGGGCAAGACGCAGCTGTGCAAGGCGATCGCCGCCGTCATCGAGAACCGCTTCGGCCGCATCCAGTTCACGCCGGATCTTCTGCCGATGGACATCACCGGCGCGAACGTCTTCGATCCGCGCGACCGCCAGTTCTACTTCCGGCCGGGACCGATCTTCACGAACATCCTCCTCGCCGACGAGATCAACCGCGCGACGCCCAAAACGCAGTCCGCGCTGCTCGAGGTGATGGAGGAGCGCTCCGCGACGATCGACGGTGTCACGCACAGGATGGAAGAGCCGTTTCAGGTGCTCGCGACGATGAACCCGATCGAGCACTCGGGAACGTATCCGCTGCCCGCGGCGCAGATCGATCGCTTCATGGTGATGCTCGAGGTCGGCATTCCTGCGCCCGAGGACGAAGTGAAGGTCCTCGACTACTACCTCGGCGAGACGTCGCCGCTCGACGCGCTGTCGCCCGTCATCTCGCGCAAGGCGTTCCTCGAGTGGCGCGCGACCGTGCCGCAGATCCACGTCTCGCCGGAGCTCAAGCGCTCCGCTGTCGACTACATCGGCCAGTTGCGGCGCACCGCGGACGACGGTCAGACGATCAGCCCGCGCGCGACGATCGCGTGGGTCCGCGCTGCCCAAGCGCACGCGATGGTGTCGGGCCGCGAGTTCGTCACCATGGATGATCTTCTCCACGTCGCCCCGGACGTCCTGCGCCATCGGTTGTGGACCGACGCGGCGACCGTGCGCGAGCGGCTGCGCGCCGTTGCCGTCAAAGGAGCGCGGTGATGCAGAAGTGGTTCCGTCGCGCATCGCTGGTCGTGCCAGCGCTGTGTGCGGCGGGCGCGTGGGCCGACGCTGACCTGCACGGTGCGTTCGTCGCGCCGACGCTGCTCATGCTCGGCATTCTCATGTTCGCCGTTCTCGTCATGCGGTTCGGTGACTCGCGTCGCGACACCAAGATCAGCGGCTGGGACTCCATCGATGTGCTCACGCCGTCGGGCGTCTCCATGATGTGGCTCAGCGCCGGCGCGCTCGTTCTCGCATCCGAGGTCGGATGGGCGAGCCTCTCCGTCATCGGCGTGCTCGGCATGGGGACGACGTTTGTCGCGATCACGTGGACCGTTCTCGCCGGGAGCGCACCCGACCGTTGGCGCGGCTCCAAGATCGAACGCACGATCGTGCCCGCGATTGCCAGTGAAGGTGATCCGCTCCGCGAAGAGCTGTTGCTCACCGGTGTGAACATTCCGTTCGGCATGCGCTTGTTCGCGACCGGCCGCGTGATGCGCCACGGCGTGATCTCGCGCTACGTGTTGGGTCGCGAGGGCGCGCATGGCGAGATGCGCTTGCAGGCCGACATCGGTCTCGCACTCCGCGGCGAGCATCACGCACCTGCGATGGAGCTGTGGTTTGGCGACGCGCTCGGCCTCACACGGACGGCGTCGGTCGCCAAGGGTGAAGCGACTCTCGTCGTCACACCGCGCCTCGCGCCCGTCGACGGCACGAAGAATCTGCTCGGCGAGGGGGGCGATGCGTCGACGGCGAACGAGACGAACAAGTTCCCTACGGAAGGCACGTTCCGCATCCGCGAGTACGTCCCCGGCGACGACACGCGCCGCATCCACTGGGTGCGCTCCGCGCAGCAAGACGAGCTGATCATGCGTCTACCCGACGAGATTCCACCCGCCGATCCGGCCGTTCGCCTCGTGCTCGACACCGAGCTGATGGGGATGGAGGACAGCGTGTCGCGCGCGCCGAGCGAGCTGCTCGACGGCATGGTGCGCGTGTGGCTGGGCATTGCAAAGGATCTCTCCTCGCGCGGTATTCGCGTCACGCTCGTCACGGCGGTCGCGCACAACGGAACCATTCAACGTGTCGAACGCTCGATCACTCCGCGCACGATGCGCGCAGGCATGGAGCTCGGCACGCGCGCGCGGTGGCAGAGCGACGTCTCGCTCGACAAGCTTGTCGATACACCTCGCACGCGCCATCTCGTCGTGACGTGTCGGCCGCGCAGGACTCCTGCCGCCGCGCCTCTCACCTGGATCGTGGTCCCCGAGAATGTCTGGACCAGCCTCGAGATCATGACCTCGCCGAGCGCGGAGCTCACCCATCAGTTCCCGCTCGGCTCCGAGGACAACCGGCGCGCGAACCGGAAGGCAGAGCGTGAGCGGCTCCTTCAGCTCACCGTCGATCGCCAGATGCTGATCAGCATCGTAGGATGGACGCACTGGAACAAGGTGTCGGGCACGTGCGTGGCGCGTCCCGTCGCTGATCGCATCCAGCTGGCGGTGATTCCGTGAAGCGCCTCCGTCTCGCTGCACCGGTGATGCTCGTCTACTGGGCGATGCTGCTCGTCGGCCTCGCGCTCTACGGCCTCACGGCCTCGGATCCGCAGACGCTGCGGTCGATCGTCGTCGGCTCGCTCGCCGGCAGTTTCATCGGCACTCTCCTCGCGCTGCGCGACGTGCGTGGCGGCATGGCAGGCGTGCTGGTGTTCTTCAGCATGCTGTGGGTGACGTCGATCATTCCGCAGGAGCTCGTCGGTCATCATCTGTGGATGGCGTACGTGCCCGCCGCGGTCTGTGCGTACTGGGGGCTCGGCGATCGCGAGGCGCTCGCGGCGTTCTGGTTCCCGGCGATGATCTGGATGCTGTCGATCCTCGACCGCACGGGCGCCAAGGACTTTGATCGGAGCAGCATCGCGTTCGTCTGCGTGCTCGGTGCGCTGTTCATCGTGTTCCTCCGCGTGCGCGAAGCTCGGCGCGCGAAGCTCTGGCAAGCGTTCGCGCCCGTTCCGCTCGCTGCTCCACGCGCGCCGCAACTCCTGCGCGAGGCACCGGGGCGTCACCTCGCACGCTTCGCCTGGACGGCCGTCGTCGCGGGGGCCGCGATCGCGCTGACGGCGTGGATCGCTCCGCAGTTGTGGCAGCTCGAGACGTCCCACGCGGGGCACACCTCGCAGACGGGGGCTCCGAGCGATGTGCCGCGCGACATCAGCGGCTACGGCGGCCTCGCGTCGACGGACCTGCCGTGCTGCACGCTCGATCCGCAGATCGACGTCGAGCGCACGCGCGTGAAGGAGTACTTCGATCTCGGCCGCGGCCACCAGACCGAGGCGTCCGATGGCGAGCAGCAGCAGTGCCGCCGCTGCGATGGCGTCGAAGGTGGCTACGCCGGTGGAGCGCCCGAGATGGTCGTGACCACTGGTGGCGAGACCGTCGAAGGAACGCCTGGCGGTGTCGAGTCAATCGGAACGACCTCTGGCGGCGGCACCATCATCGATACGTCTCCCGCGCCGAGCCTCGGCATCGGAACGATCGGAGCGGTGACGCCGACGATCGAAACGCCGCCAATGGTCGCCGCACCGACCATCATCCCGCCGCCCTCCGCACCGCCGCCCGTCGTCGTCCAGGCGCCTCCGCCCGTGCTCAATGACACGCCGGCTCAGAACAACACGGCGATCTCCACGGCGCCGTCGGCCCCGACGGCAGCGCCTCCTGCACCGCATGTTCACCTCAGCGCGAACGTCGCGCCGCCGCCTCCGACGACGACAGCGCCCATGGCGCAGCAGGAGCCGTCGCACATCGGCGGTGACATCCTGCGCATCCTCGCCCTCCTTGCTGCGGCAGGGTTGGTGCTCCAGCTCGTCGCTCTCGCGCTGCGCCCCGTGCGCCGTGCGTTCACGCTGCGCCACCTGCGCCGCCCGTTCTGGACGGAGACGGTCGATCAGCGCGTCTCCAACGCGTGGCAACTCGCGCTCGTCGGCCTGCGCGACGCGGGCTGGTGCGCGAGCTCGGAAGAAGCGCCTCGTCAGTACGCGTCGCGCGTCGGTGTCGCGGGCCTCGAGAAGTGCGCGGTGATCCTCGAGCGCGCCCGGCACGGCCTGGGTATCGATGCCGACGACCTGACCGAGATGACCGCTGCCGCCGACGAGGCCTACCGGGGGGCTCGCGAGGGTATTGGCCCCGTCGCCAAGCTAGCCGCTCAGCTGCGCTGGCCGCTCGCATAGCCGACCCGTCAAGACAGCGGAAGAAGCAGACAACCGCAAAGACGCGGGGTCGCGAAGCAAGTCGGGTAGATGCGAGCAGTCAGGCGACGGCCCTAGAGCCATCCTCCACGGGACGGTTCGTCCAGAACTCACTTAGCGGTCTCGCGTCTTCGCGGTTCCTCTGCTTCTTCGCCCGACACACGCGTGCACATGTACCCGGTACGTATCCGGCGCCGTGGACGACACGTGGGTACGGTAGCGAAGGTGAAGCTCTCTCTCCTCATTCTTCCCTTCCTTCTCTCGGCCAGCGCGTGCGGTGATGACGGCTCGGCCGCATCTGGCGACGATGCCGCTGGTGTCGATGGCGGCTCGGGCAGCGATAGCGGCTGCACGATCGACGACAACACCACCGCGAGCAGCACGGTCGCGCCGTCGGGCTGTGCGGTGCTCGAGCGCGATGCGTCAGCGTGCGAGCAAGAGCGCACCGCGGCTGGCATCACGGGCGCGTACTTGAAGTTCTCGTGCCGCGTGAAGCTGACCATGAGCGGTGGCACGGTGACCGCCGTCGCGGACGGGCAGCCCGATTACACGAGCAACTACTACCCGACGAGCAACGCGTGCTACGCGGCGTACACGGGCGCGGTCCAGAACCCGAACCACATCTCGACGCAGAGCCTGACCGTCGGCTTCACGACGACGCCGAACGAGGCGGGGCGCACGATGATGGGCGCGATCGTCGGGCTCGCGATCAACGGCGTGCCGATCTTCTCCAACTTCGCGGCGCCTGGTGACGACATCTACAAGGAAGCGATGACGTTCGACGAGTGCGGCGGGCATCCGCAGAACACGGGCGTGTACCACTATCACGCCGAGCCGTTCTCGCTCTCGTACGACGACGGCCGCGTCATCGGCATGATGCGCGACGGCTATGCGGTCTACGGTCGACGCGACATGGATGGTTCGATGCCGACACTCGATCAGTTCGGAGGTCACACCGGCACGACGCCCGATAGCGCGACGGCCGTGTACCACTATCACGTCAATCAACAGACGAGCACGACGGCAGGGACGGCGGGCGAGAAGCAATGGTTTCTCACGACGGGCACGTATCGCGGCACGCCGGGCACTTGCACCGGCTGCTGAGCTAGCTAAGGTCCGCGGATGATCATCCGCGAGCTGGATCGGAAGCGCGACAAGCGCGGTGTCGAGGCGATCGACACGACGTTCCAGACATCGATCATCTTCGACGTCGTCACGGCTGCGCGCGGCATCTCGCTCGTCGAGAAGACGCTCGAGAAGCCGCTGTCAAAGGCGTACTCGATCGGTGAAGTCTTTCAGCCGTGGGCGCGCTGGGATCGCGGCTGGGTCGCGGAGGACGAGGACGTCGTGCGTGGCTTCGCAGCGGCAGGCCTCGAGGCGTGGCACGGGCGGTTGAACCTGTGGTTCCTGTACATCTCGCCCGCGTATCGCCGCCGCGGCGTCGGACGTGCGCTACTGGCAAAGGTCGAGGAGCACGGCCGCAGTGTCGGAGCGACGCACGTGTGGCTCGAGACGAGCAACGTGAACGTCCCCGGCGTCGCCGCATACGAGAAGTGCGGCT
Source organism: Kofleriaceae bacterium (assembly GCA_036499725.1). Lineage (GTDB taxonomy): Bacteria > Myxococcota_A > Polyangia > Haliangiales > Haliangiaceae > JABFXX01. The sequence continues at coordinate 34,136 of DASYDE010000040.1, read as the reverse complement.
ATTCGTTGTGCGGCGCGGACACGCACTACTACGGTCAGTACATGCCTGGCGAGACCGCGATCTACCTCGCGAAGACGCTGTAGTCCTCGTGGGTTAGTAGCAACCGGCGATCTTTGGCCTTGTATTATACCAACAGGTATTATACCTCTTGGTTTAAGACGAATGGCCGCCGACGTACTCAGCCCCGTGTTCTTCGCGCTCGCCGATCAGACGCGGCGCGGAATTCTCAAGCACCTCGCGAACGGTGAAGCCACCGTCAGCGAGCTCGCCGAGCCGTACGACATGACGTTCGCTGCTGTCTCGAAGCACCTGCGGGTGCTCGAGCGCGTGGGTCTCGTGTCGCGCGGCCGCGAAGCCCAGTTCCGACCAGTTCGTCTGGAGGCTGCGCCGCTGCGCGAAGCCGCCACGTGGATCGATGCGTACCAGAAGTTCTGGGAACAGAACCTCGACTCTCTCGCTGCGTACCTCGACGACCTGCAGCGCGCCGAATCAAAACCAAAGAAGAAGGGAAACCGCTAATGGCAACGACAGTTCTTGTCCCCGGTGACACGCCCACCATCGTGATGGAGCGCGTGTTCAAGGCTCCGCGTCAGCTCGTCTGGAATGCCTTCACGCAGGTGGAGCACATCACCAAGTGGTGGGGTGGACCCGGATGCGTCAACGACGTGACGCTCGACTTTCGCGTCGGCGGCAAGTGGACGCACAAGATGAAGCTCCCCAACGGCGTGGAGTTCACGATGGACTGGGTGTTCACCGAGATCGATCCGCCGAACCGGCTCGGCTGGGGCGGTGACGGCGAGTGCGGCAAAGAGAAAGACAGCGCGAGCATGCTCGCCACGTTCTCGGATGTTCCCGGCGGCACCAAGTGGAAGCTCCTGTCGACGTTCACCGACGCGGCGCAGCGCGACTACGCTGTGTCAAAGGGCTTCGCGCGACCCATCGAGGTCAGCAACGAGGAGCTCGAGCGCTACCTCGCGACGCTGCTCTAACGGTTCGCGTCGACGAACGCTTCGAGCGGCGCGATCAGCTCGTCCTCGAGGCGGACCTTGCGCAGCTCGGTGTGCTGCTCCATGAGCGCCTTGAGCTCGTCGAGCTGCGCATCCATCGCGACGAGCTCGCCGCGCTTGCGGAGCTCGTTGCGGAGGCCCCAGCACGTGTAGTGAATGCAGCGGGCAGGACGATCGTCTGCGTCGAGCGTGCAGCCCGTAGAGCCGCGGAACGCGCAACCCGCATGCGTCGTACGCGGAGCGCGAAGCTTGCGCGGCGTGGTGCCAGCCTGCACGAGCGGCGCGAGCTGCTCCTCGCTGAACAGATCGCTCGTGATGCCGCTACAGCAATCGCCACCGGCGAACGCACCCCGCGGTGCCCGCTTGCCGGTCGCGCACGTCGCGCAGGACGTGACGTGGGAGAGAGCGGTCAGCACCCGGCGCTTGACGCTGCGGATCTCGGTCGCGACGGCGCGTTCTTGTTCGCTCGGCTGCTCGCGACGCATCTCGCGCACGCGCGTGCCCAGCGCGATCAGCTCGTCGGCGCGCGTCGGGACCTGACGGACCCGAACCAGCAAGCGCTCGACGGCGATCAACACCGCCGCACCCTATCTCAGGCACAGTTCACCGTCACGCTGTGAGTGTGGTTGGCGGTGGTCGTCGACGTGACGACCACTGAGCCGTGCATGCGGATCGTGTCGAACTGCGCCACCGTCAGCGTGACGGAGTGCGTGTGCACCGCCGACCCCTGGATGTTGTAGGTCTTCGAGACGGTCGAATCGAGGTCGGCGACGGAGATGGTCATCACATGGCCGTGGTTCGACGCGATCGTCGCGTGCGGGTTGGAGCACGTGGTGTTGCCGCCGCCCGAGCCCGATCCAGATCCTGTGCCTGCGCCGCCCGTACCACTGCCGGATCCCGACCCTGTCTCGCCATTGCTGCCCGAGCCGGTGCCTCCGGTGCCTCCGGTGCCTCCCGTACCGCCCGTGCCAGCGTCAGGCTCCGGATCGCCCGTGGGGCCCGGCGAACCGTCGCTGCTGCACGCTCCGAGAGCGGAGATCGCGAGGGCGCCAGCGCCGATACCGAGGAGGGAGCGCAGGAACTGGTGCCGAGTCATCGTGCTTCGCATGCAACGCGTCATAGCGAGCGGAGGCGCCTCTCGCGAAGATGGCATTTTCGACACGAGTGTTTCTTAGCTGGAAACGCCCGTCCCGGGACAGCGCTACGATGCAGCGATGCTGTTCCGCTGGCTCACCGAGCGCCGTCGTGCGCGCCTGCTCGAGACCCCGTTTCCTGCCGCGTGGACGGTGATCCTGACGAGCAACGTGAGCGCGTACGGAAAGCTCGACGAAGAGCACCAACAGCGACTGCGCGATCTCGTTCAAGTGTTCGTCGACGAGAAGCACTGGGAAGGCTGCGGCGGGCTCGAGCTCACGGACGAGATGAAGGTGACGATCGCGGGCTCCGCGTGCTTGCTCATCCTTGGTCGCGATCACGATCTGCTCAAGGAGATCGAATCGATCCTCGTCTACCCGAGCGCGGTGACGATGCCCGACCGCCCGCAGGGGTTCTTCGAGAGCGGAGCGCGGGTGCAGGGCCTGGGAACCGACGTGCTCGGCGTCGCGCACATGGGCGGCTCGATGGTGCTCGCGTGGGACAACGTGATGCAGGGCGCACTGAACGAGACCGACGGCCGCAATCTCGTGATGCACGAGGTCGCGCACAAGATCGACTTCCTCGACGGTGCGGCCGACGGCACGCCACCGTTGGACACCGTCGAGCAGCGGCGAGCGTGGGCGCATGCGTGCAGTGAAGCGTTTCTCGCGCACAAGTCCGGCGAGGAGCACGTCTTGCGCGCGTACGCGACGACGAACGAAGCCGAGTTCTTTGCCGTTGCGACGGAGATGTTCTTCGAGCGACCCGACAAGATCCTCAAGGAGCTACCGGCGCTGTACGCGGTGCTGCGCGACTTCTACCAGCTCGATCCAGCTGTCGAAGAATCCCACTAGCCGGTGCGCGGAAGCGCGACGCCGAGGTGCTTGCGCGCGGCGAAGTAACCAGGCGAGACGGAGTACGCGACGAGCTCGCGAACGCGCTGCGTGGGATTGGGGCCACCGAGCGCGGTCATGCGGGCGGCGGCGGTGAGGTCGCCGCTGACGAGGAGCGCACTGCGTTGCGCCGCCACGTCGACAGCCGTGCGCCAGCGCGCGAGGTCGGGCCGCTCGGGCACGCGGTCGGCGAGGGCGAGGAGCGCCTCCGCCGTCGGTCGCGTGAGGTGATCGCGGATCTGCGGTGCGAACACCTGGACGAGCGGTTGGAGCTCGGGGCGCCCGACCTTCTTGCCGACGAGGAATGCCGCGGCAGCGATCGCCGCCTCGAGCTCCTCGTTCGTCGTCATCGCGAGCTTGAGGTAGTAGGCCGGGCGCAGCAGCGCGACCATCGCGGCGACCGCCGCTGCGATCTCGGCATCGTGATAGCCGGTCATCATGTCGCGCCCGATGATGACGGCCGGCGTGAGGCGCCCTTTCTCGACGCAGTTCGCGAGGAGAAGCCCGCCCGGGCGGCGCGGCTGCACGTAGACGTCGGGCAGCGATGCATTGAGCGTGCGGCTCGCGTGACGAAAAGCGCGACCAAAGGCGCGATCATCGTCGACGGGGATACGGTCCTTCGGCTTGAGCTCGAAGCTCCTCGCTGAGCCCGCGCGGAGGGCGACGAGGCTCTCCCAGATGATCGCGAAGATCGCGGATAGAACGCGATCCTCGTCGGCGCTGCGCACGTGGGCCCACGCGTCTTCGTCGAGGATGCCGTTCGCTTTGCGGGTCTCGTACTGCTGGTACTTCTTGTACAGACGCTCTTCATCCGCGTTCGCGAGCTTGAGCACGACGAGAGCGCGCGCGGCACACCACGCTTCATCGCGATTACCGGCCGCGAGAGCCGTGCGGACGAGCGAGCGATAGGTGTCGGGGTTGCTCGGGTCCGCTTCGGCGAGCTTCGCCGCGACAGACACTGCCTTCTCGGGAGCCTGCAATGCACCGATACGCGCGTAGAGCTCGACGAGGGTCTTCGTTCGTGCGGGCGACTTGTCCGGATCCAACGCATGCGCGACCTCGAACGCTTCGATCGCGCTCTGCGGATGATCGAGGTGCGTGCGGTACAGCTCGCCGAGCGCGTGCCACAGGATCAGGAGCGCCGGATCGTTTGCCGGCATGCGCTTGATCATCCGGCGGTACGCCTGGTCGAGGAACTTCCAGTCGCGATCCTGGTGGACGTACCCATCGAGATCGCGGAACAGCTCCAGCGCGCGTCGGCGGCGATCGGGCGCGACCGGCTGATCGCGCAACAGATCGTCGAGAGCGCGTTCCAAGCTCGCGCGGGCGCCGGTGTTGTCGCGCAGCTCCGCGCGGCGGATCTTGGCGGCTGCCACGTGATACGCAGCGCGCAGCGTCGGATCCGCCTCGTGATCCAAGAAGCGCTCGATGGTTTCGACAGCGCGCGTCCATTGCCCCGCCGCGGTCTGGAGATCGAGGAGCCGCTGCAGGACGCGCCGATTGCTGCCGTCGAGGTCGAGCGCATCGAGGTAGATCGACGTCGCGCGCGCCGCGTTGGAGAGTTGGTCGCGATAGAGATCGCCGATGCGTTCGAGCAGCGCCGCGCGGTCCGAGGCCGGCGTGTTCGGCACCTCGGAGAGCGAGCGCAGCGTCATGATCGCGTCGTCGTAGCGGGCCGCCGCGAGGTGCAGCTCCGCGAGCTCGGTCAGCGATTCCTTGTCGCGCGGATCGAGGTCGAGCACCTTGCCGTGGAACTGCGCGGCCTGCGCACCGCGCCCGAGCTCCGTGAGAATCTGCGCGAGCCGGCGAAACACGGCGATGCGCTGCGGGCGCTCGAGATTGACGGCGTCCGTCGCGAGCGTCTGCAGTGCCATCGCCGCTGCTTCGAGCTTGGTCGCGCGGTACAGCGCTTCGGCGCGTTCGATCTGCACGGCGGGGCCGGGCGCGACGCTCGCCGCTGCGTCGTAGAGCTCCAGTGCGCGTGGAATGCGTCCGATCTCGATCGCACAGCGCGCGGCTTTGATGTAGACGTCGCGCTTGTCGACGGCGAGCATCGCATCGTCGGCCTGGGCCCGCATGACCTGTTCCTCGAGGTGCGGCCACAGCGCGCCCCACTCCTGATTCTCGGAGAGCAGCTCGGCGAGCGCCTGCTTCGCGTCGCCGTGGTCCGGCTTGAGCTCGAGGATGCGGTGCAGGATCTCGCGAGCGCGCTCGGTGTCGCCGATGCGATGGCGATACAGCCACGCCGCGTCGGCGAGGCAACGCAGCACGTCGCTCGGGCCTACGTGCAGTCGCGCCGCGCGCAGCATCTCGTCACCGGCTGCGACCAGCTCGCCCTGCTGGATGTGGACGCGCGCCATCGCTTCACGCGCGTCGGCGTTGTCGAGATCGAGCGAGATGGCCTCGGTCAGTGCCTTGCGCGCCGCAACTGCGTCGCGCTGCACGAGGTGGAGCTGACCGACACGCTGCAGTAGATCCGCGCGGCCGTGCGCATCTGTCGTCGCGCCGAGCAGCGTCGACAGCGCAGCGAGGGCAGGGCGAGCGCGCCCCGCTTGTTCGTGCAGGCGGGCGAGCGTGTCGAGCGCAGCGACGTCGCCAGGGTTGCGCGCGAGGATGTCCTCGATCGTCGCGGTTGCACCGTCGACGTCACCGAGTCGCTTCGCTTGAACTTCCGCGAGCTCGAGAGCGACGAGCTTGTCCTCGCCGCCCGCGCGACGGAGCTGTCCACGGAGCGAGTCCGTCAACTCCGTCCACTGACCATCCGCGCGCAGCGTGTCTGCGAGACCTTGGCGCGCCACGGCGCTGTCCGGATCGATCGAGAGGAGCTTGCGCCACGCGTGCGCAGCGCGGTCGTAGTTCGCCTGGTCATGCCACGCGGTCGCGACATCGCGGTACGCCCGCGCTTGATCCACGCCATCCATGATGTCGGCCTCGGCCTCGCGCGCTTCCAGCAGCTCCTCCGTCTGGCCGCTGCGCTCGTAGAGGACCACGAGGCTGCGGTGCGCCAGCTCGTGCGCCGGATCTAGAGCGATCGCATCCTGATATGCCGCGATCGCGTCGGCGGGGCGGTCGAGCTGGTCGGCGTAGATCGCGCCGAGCTCGATGTTGAGCTCGACGAGCTTGCCGAGTCCTGCGGTGGGAGCAACGGCGTCGATCAACCGCGGCAAGAGCGCCGCGAGCTTGGTCCACGCACGGCGTTGCAGATACAGGCGATGCAGCGCACCGAGGAGCGGCGCGTCCTCTGGATCGTGCGCGAGCGCCTTCTCGTAGTGAACGATCGCCTCGTCGGGCTCCGCTTCGAGGAGCTCGCCGAGCTGGATGTGGAGCGCGGCCGCGAGCATCTCGTCGTCGCCGGCGTTCGCAAGCGACTCCTCGAATGCGTGAACGGCTGCATCGCGATCGGCGAGGTGATCGCGCGACCACTGCCCGATCAGGTGCCAGAGGCCCGCTGCCGTTGCCGCGGGGCGCGTTTGGCGCCAAAGCTCCTCGGCGATCGCTGTCGCTTCGGCGGCGAGCTCCTCGTACGAATCCGCGGCCGGCGCGATCCGCTCCAGCTCCGCGAGCGCTGCTTCGTGCGACGCATCGCGACGCAGGACAGCCAGCCACACGAGCGCTGCCGCGCGCGGATCGCCGACCTTGTGCTCGTACATCGCCGCGACCTCGACGAGGGCATCGAGGCTCTGCCGCGGATCACTATCGCGCGACGCACGATCGAGCATCTGCGACGCGACCGGGCCCCACTCGTTGCGTGCGGCGTACAGCTCCTCGAGCTGGGTGGACGCGATCTTGTGCCCCGGTTCCCACCCGACGATACGTTCGTACGCGTCGATGGCGGCCCCCGGATCGTTCAGCTTCTCTCGCGCGATCGCGGCGAGGTTCAGCAGCACCGGGATTCTGCTCGCCTCTTTCTCGATCATCGCCACACGCCGCTCGAGGAGCTCGACGCAGTCCTCCCACCGCTCGCTCTGCGCGTACAGTCGCTCGAGGGCATCGAGCACGCGCTCATCGGACGCATCGATCGCGAGCGCGCTGCGCCAGGCTTCGATCGCGGCCTCGGGCCGCCGGAGGTGCGTCAGCTCGATCGTACCGAGCTCGTAGAGCAGCTCGAGCTGTTCGTCTTCGCCGGGCGTTCCGTGATCGACGCCATCACGAATCTCCTCGCGGATCGACTCGGCGAGCTCTGGCCAGCGTGCGCTCTTCCGATGGCTGATCGTCTGCGCGCGCCGCTGCGTAGAATCCTGCTGCGCGGCAGGCTCCGAGCTGGTGCGGGCGCGAGTCGCGGCGGACCGGGCGCGCACGGCGAGCACGCGTTCGAGCGCGGAGTCAGCGTCCGCGACGAGCGGAAAGAGATCCGAGACCTCGGCATACGTGATCGGCTCGGAACCGCGGTGCCCCACGATGAGCGCGATGCAGTGCATGCGCACGTTCACCGGCAGCACGAGCACGGTGTCGCTGATTCCGCCCATCAGTTCCAGGAGCCCGTCGATGAACGCGTCGTTCGTCGCGATCGGGCCGATGCTCGGGGATGACGTCGCGATGACGGTCTCGAACGCGGGGACGTCGCGCGGAATCTCGAGCGTCTCCACGCCCCGAACGTCGAACTGCGGCTCGGCGAGGCAGCGCCATCCGCGGAGCTGTGCGTGATGGACCGTGAGCAGCGTCGCGACGCTCAAGCGCGAGCGAGCAGCGCGCAACATCGCTTCGAAGACCTCTTCGCGATCGCCGGCTGCATCGAGCGCAGTGCCTGCGCGCATCGGTTCCAGGGCCGACGTTCGGTCAGCTGTCGAGGAAGAGCGCACCCGCCCGCGATCCTACGCCCTATTTCAGGAGTGATCGACGAAGCAGCGCAGCGACGTCGTGGTGTTCGGCTCCAACGCGATCACGGAGGGCTGATGCCGGCCGATGAGAGGAGGCGCGTGACGCGGAAGCGGTGCCCGGCGAACGGCTCGAGCAGCTGCACCATACGGTTGTCGTCGCCGCGCGGCTCGCGAGCAAGCGCCCAGCACACGATGCGCGGCAGATGCAGATCACCGACGGTGACGGCGTCCTGATCACCAAGAGCAAAGCCCGCGATCATTTCTGTCGTCCACGGTCCGATGCCGGGCAGGGCGAGCATCCGCGCGCGCATCGTTGCGAGCGGCATGTCGAGCCCGACCACATCGTTCAGCGCGTGCTCTCGCGCGAAGCGGATCAACGCGGTGGCGCGCTTGTAGTCCACGCCGCACGCCTCGATCTCGGCGGGGATGAGGCGCGCGATCCGCCTGGGCCCCGGGAACGCCTGCCCGAGCGGCGACGTCATGCCGAACTGCCGCGCCATGATGCTCCACTGGCGCGCCGCATCGACCCACCGCACGCGCTGCTGCAGGATCACGCTGCAGCCGATGTCGTAGGCCCACGGCACGCGTACGAGTCGCAGTCCTGGTCGCGTGCGATGAAGCTCGCGCACCAAGCGATGCTCCGGCGCGAACGCCGCGTAGTCATCGACGGGCGGAAAGTGCGTGAGCCAGCGCGCGAGCACGTCGTCGGCGCCGGGGCCCTCGGCGAGCACGTCGAGGCCAGCGGGGACCTCGCGCACCGTGAAGCGCACCACCTGGTTCGCGTGCTCGAAGCACTTCGTGAAGACGCCGTCTGCGTGCTGCGCGGTTGGCTCGAACTTGCCAACCGCGTGCATGAAGAACGAGCTGCGGACCGCGATCGGTGCGAGCTCGATGAACGTCACCTGGACGGTCTACCGCGCTAGCCCGTCCTGAACTGGTCGAGGATCGCTTTTTCAGCATCCGCCGACGGGCCTGCGCGCAACGCACCTGGCTCTCCCGCCTTGGGCGGCGGCGTCCCCTTGAGCTGCGCGTCGGCGACGAGCTGTTGCGTGATCTTCGCGCGCTTCGCGAGCTCGCCCGGCCACCAGGCGAGCAGCGTGTTCAGCGTATCGGCGACGGGGCGGAACGTGAGGCCCGCTGCTTCTGCGCGATCGTTGTTGAAGCGGTGGAAGCCCGCAAACTTGTCGACGGGCGGGATCCAGATCGGGAACGATTCGTCCTCGAGCTTGCCGTGCTTGTCGAGCCACTCTGTCGGCACCCACACGAGCTTCGTGCCGGCGCTCGGCGATGCCGCGACACATGCATTCAACACGTCGCCCCATCGGGCGGGCTGGGACGGGCCGAGCGCGTTGAACGTGCCATGCGTGCCGTCCTCGGCGAGCTTCACGAGCCACGCCGCCAGATCGCGCACATCGATCCATTGCAGCGGATCATCCGCGCTGCCCGGCGCGAGCATGTCGCCGCCTTTGGATGCGCGCACCGGCCAGTACGTGAAACGATCGGTCGGATCGCCAGGACCGACGATGAAGCCGGGGCGTACGATCGTCGCTCGCGCGCCAAACACGTTCTGTGTCGCCTTCTCGCACAGCGCCTTGAGACTGCCGTACCACTGCATCTGATCGCCCATCGTCTCGAGCGTCGGATCGTCCATCGTCGCGAGCGGTGTGTTCTCGTCGCCACCGTTCGGCGGAATCGTCGCGTCGGCGTACGCGGAGATGCTGGAGATGTAGATGTACTGGCCCGACGTCTTCAACGCCTCGGCGGATGCTTTGACCAGGCGCGGATAGAAGCCGCTGTTGTCGATCACGCAGTCGAACGTGCGACCGGCGAGTTGCTCGAGACCCTTCGGCCGACCGTCGGGGTGCAGCAGCTTCCCATCGGGTCCCTTGTCGTCGTCGGCGGGCATCTCGGGATCGCGGTTGCCGTAGAGATGCTCGACGGGGAGCTCGAGCGGCCGCGTCTTCTCTCGCTTGCCGCGATTGAACACGGTGACCTCGTGACCGCGCGCGAGCGCCGCCGCGACGGTGACGGGCCCGATGAAGCCAGTGCCGCCGAGGATCAGGATCTTCTTCTTCGGCACATCCTTGTTTGCCATCCGCTGCGAGGCGGTCTTGCCTCCACATGCAGCAAAGAGTGCCGCGGCCAAGCCACCGCGCAGCAAGTCGCGCCTCGTGATCGTCATCGCGACGACGCTAGCCGCGCCCGATCCGCGGTGGAAGAGACAGCGCGCACGCGTCGCACCGGGTCGCAGTCAGTTGCCGGTGGCTTTGCGGGCAAGCAGATACGTGCGGCGCGTCGGATGTTCGGTCGGGTAGGGCGCGCGGTCCAGGCGAGCCTCGATGACAAAGTCGGCCGCTTCGAGGGCGGCGACGACGCGCACGGGGTCGTGGAACACGAAGTCGAGCGATGTCTTCTCGCCGAACAGCTCGTCGACGTGGACCTGCTCGTTGCCCTGGTGGAATGCGATCGCAGCGAGGCCGCCTGGTGCGAGCACACGGAACAGCTCGCCGAACGGAACGGCGAGCTCGTCGGTTGGGATGTGCACGATCGCGTAGAACAGCGTCGCGCCGCGTAGCTCCGCATCAGCGTAGGGGAGCGCAAATAGGTCACCGGTCCGAAACGCCACGGTGGGAAACGAGGTGCGCGCTTCGGCGACCATTTCAGGGGAGAGATCGAGCCCCTCGACGCTCAGCGACGGGCTATCCGCGGCGAGAAAGCCCGCTACGTGCCCCGGGCCGCAGCCGAGATCCGCGACGCGGCCAGGCTGCCTGCAACACTCGTCGGCAAACGCGATCAGGAACGCGCGATCGAGCGGTTTTGCGGCGAGCTCGTCGAGCAACTGCTCGCGATAGGCGCGTGCGACCGTCGCATATCCGGAACGCAAGAGCTCGGCGCGTGGGTCAGCCACGCACCGAGCCTACGCGAACCACCGAGCGCTTAGTGTGCGCCGACCGCGCCGCCGACGTGGTGATGAGTCGTGCTCGCGCCCGCCCCCACGCGACAGCCCGTCGCAGCGAACGTGAAGCCCAGAGCCATGAGAAGTGCGGTGAAAATCTTGGTCGTCTTCATAAGAAAGCCTCCTGTCCATACGAAGTGCATCGTGTGGGCCAGGAGGCTTGCGGCACGCGCTGAGGAAGAAACTCTTAGAAGTCGAACTTGCGGAGGAAGTGGTCGTTGTAGCCGTTCGGATTCTTGATCAGGTAATCCTGGTGATAGTCCTCGGCCTTGACAAACGTCGACGCGGGCTCGATCTTCGTGACGATCGGCTTGCCCCACTTCTTGGTCGCGTCGATCTTCACGATGACGTCCTTCGCCACTTTCGCTTGCTCGGGTGACGTCGCGAAGATCTCGCTGCGGTACTGCGTACCGACGTCGTTGTTCTGACGATCCAGCGTCGTCGGATCGTGACCGCGGAAGTACCAGTGGGTCAGCAGATCTGCGTACGAGATCTGCGCCGGATCGAACACCACGCGCACGGACTCGGCGTGCCCGGTGTCGCCCTCCGACACATCCTCGTAGCTCACGCTCGTGTTCTTGCCGCCCGCGTAGCCGACCTCCATGGACAGGATGCCCTTGGCGCCGCGCATCACGTTCTCCATGCCCCAGAAGCAGCCCCCCGCCAGGATCGCGACCTCGGTCTTGCCGCTCGGCGACTTCACAGCCGGGAGCGGGGTCATCTTCTCGCCGGGGGCCATCTTGGGGGCAGCGTCCGCGCGGCAGGCGACCAGCGTCAGGAAGGCGATGGAAACAGCGGCCAAATGCTTCATGCCTGGTACTACGAGCGTACCCCTCGATCGGTTACGCCGGCGAGCCAGTTGGGGTGCGCGGCTAAGTCCGCGATATGGGATGATCGGCCCATGCGCTGGAGGGGCCTCGCAATTGGCTTTCTGTGGATGACGGCCTGTGGTGGCGGCGGGGGCGGCGGCGGAGATGACGCCCCGGTTCCCGACGCCGCGATGCCGGTCGCCCGCTGCGAAGCGCCTGTGCTCGCAGATACGAGCACTCCTACCGCGACGGTCGGTGACGGCACGGCCGCGAGCTGCACCGCTGCCGCCCTCCAAGCGGCCGCGACCGCAGGCGGCGTGATCGTGTTTTCGTGCGGCGCGGATCCCGTGACGATCACCGTGACGGCGCCGATCACGATGACCGCGGAGACCGTGATCGATGGAGGAGGCAAGGTCACGCTGAGCGGCGGGGATGCGTCGCGCATCCTCTATCTCGACTCCGGCTACGACACGCCCACGCCGCGCCTCACCGTGCAGCGCTTGACGTTCAAGAACGGCAAGAGCCCCGCAACCGGCGATGACACGGCGCAGGGCGGCGGCGCGATCTATCGCGATGGCGGCAGCCTCACCGTGATCGACAGCGTGTTCACCGACAACCACGGTCCGCAAACCGGACAGGACGTCGCCGGCGGAGCGATCTACGGCTTCGGTGGCGGTGACACGATCATCGTCGGCAGCTCGTTCAATAACAACTCTGCCTCGGACGGTGGCGCGGTCGGAAATCTCAACGCCGACCTCATCGTCATCAACACCGTGTTCTCGGGCAACGCGGCGACGGGAACGGATGGCAATCCCGGCAACGGTGGCGCCGGTGGCGCGCTCTATCAGGATGGCCGCGACGAGATGACGTCGCTGTGCGGCGTGACCATCCAGAACAACACCGCCGGTGCGATCGGCGGAGGCGTGTTCCGCGTCTCCAACGACGACAGCGGAACGTTCGCGATGGATCGCTCCTCCGTCGACGGCAACAAGACGACGCCCACGACGAGCGGCAACGCAGGCGGCCTCTATCTCCAGGGCGTCAACATCACGATCACGGCGAGCACGATCTCGAGGAACCAGGGCTTCTACAACGGAGGCATCTGGATCGCGAACCGCAACGCGGACCTCACCAACGTGACGATCGCGGAGAACACCGCGTTCGGATCCAACGGCGGCGGCATGTGGCTCGGTCACGCGCCGACGGGAACGCTGAAGAACTGCACGATCGCGAACAACCACTCCACGGCGGATGGCCAAGTCGCGGGCGCCATCTTCGGCGCGGGGCTGACGCTGTCCAACACGATCATCGCGGGCAATAGCGCGATGTACACGCCGAACTGCGACAAGATGCACGGTGCAGGCGCGAGCAACCTCCAGTTCCCCGGCAACGCTCCGTGCTCGATGGATCCCACCGTCGCCGATCCGCTGCTCGGCGCGCTGATGGACAACGGCGGCGACAGCGAGACGATGCTCCCCGGCGCTGGCTCGCCCGCGATCGGCCTCGGGACGGATTGCCCCGCGACCGATCAGCTCGGCCATCCACGCCCGACCCCGTGTACGGCCGGCGCTGTCGAAGCCCCCTGAGTTACACTCTCTGGATGCGGCACATCCTCATCGGGTTGGTGGGCATCCTCGTTGCCGCGTGCGATCCGGCGGGCCCCGAAGCGTCGGGAACAATCTTCCTCGCGCCTGGCGTGAGCGCGGATGGCTACAGCATCCTCGAGACGTACTGGGAACCTGCAGACGGCTCGCAGTACCCGGCATCTCTCGATCGGTACGACGCTCCGCTCGCGTTCCCGATGCCGTTACACACGGGCGTCGGGATCGGGTTTAGCGACTCTGACAAGTACCGGCTCACGGCCTGGCTCACGAACGAGTACTCGCCAATCGTCGGCGAGCTGCCCGCCGGTACGCCTCACGCGACGATCAACATCGACATCCCCGAGTGCTCGAACGGATGTGACGCGGTGGACGGTTTCGTGGTCGAGCTCGCGCCGTAACGTGCTGCTGTTCAAGAAAGCATTCCAAGCGGGACTCGTCAGCGGCGCCATCACGCTGACGTTCCGTCGCTGGCAGAAGCCGCACGTGAAGCCAGGTGGGCGCTATCGGTGTCATCCGATCGGCGTGCTGCAGGTCGACACCGTCGAGCTCGTTTCGATCGGAAGCATCACGCAGGGCGATGCAACGCGCTCGGGGTTCGACACGCGCGAGGCGCTGGTCACGTATCTCGCCGAGCTGGGCCCGCTCGAGGATGAAACGCCGGTCTACAAGGTCGCCCTCCACCACGGTGGCGACGGTGATCGCGTCGAGATCGCTCTCGCGGCGGATCTGTCAGCGGACGACGTCGCGCTGATCGCGAAGAAGCTCGCGAAGATGGACGAGAAGACGCCGTGGACCGCCGAGACGCTGAAGCTCATCGGCAAGCATCCCCGGATCGCGGCGTCGCAGCTCGCAAAGAAGGTCGGGCGCGAGACGCTGCCGTTCAAGACGGACGTGCGCAAGCTCAAGAAGCTGGGCCTGACGCAGAGCTTCGAGGTCGGTTACGAGATCAGCCCGCGCGGGACGGCGTATCTCGCGGCGGCGCCGAAGGCAGCGAAGCCACGTGCAGCGTCTGCGTCGGGTACGCGATCTGCGCGCCGGCCTGCTCGCAAACGGCGATAAATCCGAGCAGGAGGTCCTCGCGAATCTTCGTGAACTCGGAGATTGCCGTCGTCGTGAACCACGCCTGAACGTCGACGTCGAGAGAGCTCGCGCCGAGCGCCTTGAACCGCACGGACAGATCCTCGGGCCACAACTTCGGCTGCGCGCGCAGCGTCGCCTCGAAGCCGGCCATGACCGTCTTGAGCTGCGCCGATGTTGTTCCGTACGCCAGGCCAACGACGGTCGAGAACCGCATGCGATCGCGCACCGCGAAGGACTCGATGCGCTGCTGCGAGAGGTCGCCGTTCGGGATGGTGACGACCGTGCGGTCGAGCGTACGGATGCGGGTGGAGCGCAACCCGATCTGCTCGACGGTGCCCATGAAGTCGCCGACCTTCACGAAGTCACCCTCGCGCATCGGCTGATCGATGCCGATGGAGACGGCGCCAAACACGTTCTCGACGGTCTTCTGCGCGGCGAGCGCGAACACGAGGCCACCGAGCCCGAGGCCGGCGATCAAGCTCGCGACCGAGACACCGAGCTGCGAGAGCCCCACGAGCAACGCGAACACGAACGCCGCGCCCTTCGCGAAGCGCGCACCGAGCGAGAGCAGTGACCGCGATGCGGGGCGTGCGCGTGCCCAGTGCCGTGTTTCCAGCGATGCGCGGCCCAGATCGATGGCGCGGAACACGGCCCACAGCACGGTGAGCAAGGTCAGCATGTTCACGCTGCTCGTCACGAGTGCGACGACCTTCGCGGGTAAGTCGTTCCAGTCGAGCGACACGCGGAACAGTTGCAGCGCGATCAGCGCCGACACCGGTGCAACGAGCCGTGCCGCGAGCGCGTCATCCCACTGCGCGCTGGCGCGACGCGCGATGCGATTGACCACGGCGCGCAAGAGGCGCGTGACGACGATCGCGACGACAAGGGTGATCACGAACGCGGCGACCGCCAACGCACCCGGCGACAGGGCGAGCTCCCGGAGGTACTCCTTCATGCGCGCGAGCATATGCGATTCCGCCAAAGCGGACCCTCGGGCGCCGTGCCGCGTGATACGCCAGCGATCCAATGACACCCTTCGTCCTCCTCCAGCAGTTCAAGAAGACGCTCTCCAGCCTCGACGCGTGCCTGAAGAAGGCGGCCGGTTACGCTGACGCGAAGAAGTTCGACTCGTCGGTGCTGCTCCAGTCGCGCCTCGCGCCCGACATGTTCCCGCTCGTACGCCAGGTGCAGTCCACGTGCGACACCGCGAAGTCCGTCGTCGCGCGCCTCGCCGGTAAGGAGGCCCCGTCGTTCCCCGATGACGAGACGACGCTCGCCCAGCTCCACGAGCGCATCGCCAAGACGATCGCGTTCCTCGACTCGTTCAAGGACGGCGACTTCGCCGATTCCGCCACTATGCGGATCAGCAGCCCGCGCTGGAACGGCAAGACGATGTCGGGCTCCGACTTCCTGACCCAGTACGGAATCCCGAACTTCTACTTCCACGCAGCCGCGGCGTATCTGGTCCTGCGCCACAACGGCGTGGACGTCGGTAAGCTCGACTTCCTCGGCCAGCTCGAAATGTCCTGATGGCGACGCTCGCGCCAGGTCCCGACGGGAAGCTCCGGTGCGCCTGGGGCGTCTCCGCGCCCGACTATGTCGCGTATCACGATCGCGAGTGGGGCTTTCCCGTCCGTGACGATCGCCGCTTGTTCGAGAAGCTGTGCCTGGAAGGATTCCAGTCCGGCCTGTCGTGGCTGACGATCCTGCGCAAGCGCGAGAACTTTCGCGCCGGCTTCCACAACTTCGAGCCAGAGAAGGTCGCGAAGATGGGAGCGAAGGATGTCGCGCGCCTCTTGAAGGATGCGGGCATCGTGCGACATCGAGGGAAGATCGAGGCGACGATCAACAACGGCAAGCGCTGCGTCGAGATCCAGAAGGAATTCGGATCGCTCGCGAAGTACGTGTGGTCCTTTCCGACCGCGGACGACAAGCAGGCGCGGGCCAAGGCGATGAGCAAGGATCTCAAGAAGCGCGGCTGGGCGTTCGTCGGACCGACGACCGTCTACGCGTTCATGCAAGCCATGGGGCTCGTGAACGACCACACCGAGGGCTGCTGCATCCGCCCGCTCGCCGAAGCAAAGCGCCCGAAGCGTTAGAGGTACGTCGCGGCGGCGAGGCCGACCGACCCGGCGAGCATCGCGAGCAGCATCGCGCGGAGCCGCCAGCGCGAGCTCGTCGCACGCAGCAGCGTCTTCACCTCGACGTCTGACTCGGCCTTGGCTTCCGTCATCGCATCCGCGAGTAGCGCAGCGAGAGCCGCGGCGCTCGGCGGCCGCATCGCCGGGTTCTTCATCAGCGCCGCACGCACGACGCCTTCCACGCCTGGTGGCACGACGCGATCGGGAGCCACCTCGTCAAACGCGGGCACGCGTGCCTCGCGGTGTTGCTTCATCGTGTCGAAGATGTTCTTCGCGCTGAACGGCTTCCGCGTCGTGAGCAACTCGAACAAGAGAATCCCGACGGCGTACACATCCGCACGCGCATCGACGGGAGCACCGGTCGTCTGCTCGGGCGCCATGTAGTTCGGCGTTCCGACCAACACGTCCTGGCTGATGCCAAGTACGTCCGCGCACTTCGCGAGTCCGAAGTCGCCGATCGTCGCGCGCTCGTAGCCTGCGTCGTTCCACACGAAGATGTTGTCGGGCTTGATATCGCGGTGAATCACGCCGCGGTGATGTGCGTGCGCCAGGCCCGCGAGCACCTGCGAGACGATGGAGAGTGCGCGCGGTACGGCGAGCGGCCCCGCGTTCATCACCTCGCGTAGCGTCTGGCCCTCGATGAAGTCCATGACGATGAACGGCTCGCCATCCTCGAGGCCGCCATCAGTGACGGCGACGCAGTTGGGATGCGAGAGCTTGCTCGCTGCCTTCGCCTCGATGCGAAAGCGCGCGACCGCAGACTCGTCGTGCATCGCGTGCGAGCGCAGGAACTTGATCGCGACGGGGCGCGCCAAGCCGAGCCGCAAGCCCTTGTAGACGATGCCCATGCCGCCGACGGCGATGCGCGACAGGATGCGATAGCGACCGGCGATGACGCTGCCGATGCGTGGATCCTCGGCGACGATTCTGTCGGTCCCGCGCGCCTTCTTGGGGCCTTCGACGACGGTTGGCTCCGCCGGTTCCTCGATCGCTTCGGGGAACGGGGAGCGGATCTCGTCCAGCGAATGGAAGACGCGCATGTCCCAGTTTAGTGGCTGCGCGGCGTTTGGCATTCACGCCGAAATAAACCGCAGCACCTACATGCGATGTCTTCCTACGCAACCGCCGCGCGCGGGCCGTGTCCTCAATCGGCTAGCGCTGCTTCGACGGCGGCGCGCAGATCCGTGGGCGTCAAGCCGACGACGCGGCGTCCGTTGACCACGAACGTCGGTGTCGCCGTCACCTCGAGCGACTGTGCGTCGGCAACATCGGCGTCGAGCGCGGGCTTGTACGCGTGCGTATCGAGCGCGACGCGGAGTTTCGCCGTGTCGAGTCCGACCTCGGTGCCGATCGCGACGAGTGCGTCCTCGGACAGATCGTCTTGGTGCTGCATCATCGCGTCGTGCATCTCCCAGAACTTGCCCTGCGCATCCGCGGCGAACGCGGCCTCGGCGGCGAGCTTGGCGGACTCGTGCACCGGCATCTCCTTCACCACGATGCGGATCGCGTTCGGGTACGTGTCCATGAGCTCGTCGAGCGCGCCAAGAGACGCCGCGCAGTACGAGCACTTCATATCGGTGAACACGGTGAGGACGATGGGCGCATCGGCGGGACCGCGCGATGGACCGTCCGTGATGTGCGCGGCGACGAGCTTGTCGGCGGAGATCGTCGGCGCTTGCGCGAGCACGGGCACGGCAGCCGCGACCCTCGGCGGTAGCGACGGCATCGTGCCTCCACGGACGGCAGCCTTCGAGCGCGCGGCTGTCGGCGTCGGTGCGGTCGCGAGGACGGACTTGGTCGCGGGCGCATCGCTGCGCTTGGACGCGACGAGAGCGGTGCCGCCAGCAGCAGCACCGACGAGAGCAGTAGCGAGAGCGATCTTTGCAAACATCTTGATTCCTCCGGACGCAGGGTGGGCCTCGACACGGGAGGACGCGATCAGCGGCAGAGCAGCGAGCACACCGACGACAACACTCGCCTTTGGCAACGCACGCAGCGAACGCTCGACGAGCGACGTCACGCCGTCCGCCAAATGTTGCCGCCCACGCGCGAGCCGCTGCGTCGCATTTGCTTCGGTGATGCCGAGCATGTCGGCGACCTCGGCGATCGAACGCTGCTCGCGGTAGTAGAGCACCAGCACGTCTCGATACTTCTCGGGCACGCGCCCGAGTGCATCGCCGACGAGGTGCTCCGATTGCGCGGTGCTCAGTGCATCGAACGGATCGCCTTGTGCTGGTTCGTCGACGGTGTCGCTCGCAACCTCTCGCGCGGTGCGCTTGCGCGCCTTCGCGGAGAGATTGCGCGCGATCCCACACAACCACGAGCGCAGCCGAGTCGCGTCGCGCAACTGACCGAGCTGACGCCACGCCGCCAGGAACGTGTCCTGAGCGACATCCTCGCTGAGCGCGCGGTCACCCGTGCGCGAGTACGAGACGGCGGAGACGACGTTCTGGTAGCGCTCGACGATCGAGCCGAACGCAGCATGCTCGCCACGCCGACTCGCTTCGAGAAGCTCTGCATCGCTGATCGCGATTCCCATGTCTCCCCCTAGTGCTCCGACCGGGCGATCACATGACAAAGAATCTGCACGTTCTCCCAACCGTGGGAGATAGCTGGGCATTCCTGCCGGTATTTGGCGACACTGGATTTGACGGGTTGCCCAAGCCCGAGCCCGAGCCCGAGCCCGCGATTTAGTGGGACTCGTCGGGTTACCCGCCGATAGATGGCGCATGAGCGAGTTCGAGCACGAGCGCCTCGACGTATATCAAGCTGCGATCCAGTTCCTCGCGTTGGCCGATACGGTCGCCGCTGGTCTGCCTCGTGGTCGTTCATACCTCGCGGATCAATGCGCCGCGCTGCCAATCGAATGGCGCGGCGCTCAGCGACCGAATCGGCGGCGATCCTCGACGCCTATCGAGTCCTCGCGCTTGCCGACGAGACCACTTCACGCAACGGTCGAAGTTTGCTGCTGCGCGTCGTCGCGATGCTTACGGCCATGGTTGTCAAAATCGCGGGCTCGGGCTCGGGCTCGGGCTCGGGCTCGACTTGAGCACGGCTCGATCCATCACTAGGTGCGCTTGATGCGGCCGGGGCGGCACATCTCGGCGAGGCGATCGCCGATCTTGCTGAGCGGAAGAACTTCCATCGCCGCGTTCATCTGCACGGCGGCGCGCGGCATGCCGTAGACGATGCTCGTCGCTTCGTCCTGCGCGACGGTTTGCCAGTTGGCTTGGCGCAGGGCCAGGAGTCCGCGCGCGCCGTCGGCACCCATGCCCGTGAGCAGCGCTCCGACGCTCGGGCGCGGCCAGTGCTCGGCAACGGACTCGAAGAACACGTCGACCGACGGGCGGAAGTTCACGCGGCGCGGATGCGGCGAGTAGCGAAGCTGGTGCTGTTCGTCCATCACGAGGTGGTCGTCCGTGGCCGCGAGCAGCGCGCGACCCGGCTTGGGGACATCGCCTTCGACGATCGTGCGCGTGGGAAAGCCCGTGCGCGAGCTGAGCCACTCCGCGAGTCCGGGGGCGAACTCCGCATTGACGTGCTGGATGATCACGACGGCGGCCGTGAGGTCCGAGGGGAATGCACCGAGCACTTGAGCAAGCGCCTCGGGGCCACCGGTGGATGCACCGATGACGATGAGGGGGCCCACGATCGCCTCGCCCTTGATCGGCGGCATGCCGGTCGAGCGCGTGCGCGGGCGCGCGATGCCCTGCAGGCGACCGATGCGATCGATCTTGTCGATCAACATCCGCGCACCGGAGATGTCCTGGCCCGCGCCGAGGACGGGCGTGTTCACCGCGTCGAGCGCGCCGGCGCCCATCGCGTCGTAGACGAGAGCAACGTTGCCGTCGACCGAGGACGTCACGACGACGATCGGGCAAGGGGCTTCGGCCATGATCCGCCGTGTGGACTCGACGCCGTCCATGATCGGCATCTTCAGATCCATCAGCACCAGATCGGGGCGATCGGAGATGCAGTACTGCAGCGCCTCGGAGCCGTCGTTCGCGATCCACGCGACGACATGGCCGGCGCTCACGCTGATGCGCTTGAGCGCTTCACGCGCCATTGCGGAGTCATTGACGATACCGATCTTCATCCTGGCGTTCCGATCAGCTCCGCAACCGCGTGGAGCAACGCATCGTCGTGGAAGTCGCTCTTGGTGAAGTAGTAGTCCGCACCCGCCTCCAACCCTCGCTGCTTGTCCTCTTCGCGATCACGATAGGAGACAATCATCATCGGAACGTCCCGGGTTCGTGGGTCCCGTTTGACGCTTTTCACGAAGTCGATGCCGTTCATGCGCGGCATATCGACGTCGGTGATCACGAGGTCGAAGTCGCCGTCGCGCACCGCATGCCACCCGTCCATACCGTCGACCGCGACCGTCACTTCGTAGCCGCGGTTGCCGAGGAGCTGGCGCTGAACCTCGCGAACCGTAATGGAATCATCCACTACCAGCACACGGAGCCGCTTTGACTGCGTGGGGGCCGATGCACGCGCGATACCTCCCAGCTGGCCGCGCTGGAGCATGCGGACGATGGAACGCACCATGTCTTCCACGTCAACAATGAGAATCGGTGTTCCATCCGTGAGCACAGCCGCCGCCGAGATGTCCGCGATCTTGCCGAGGCGTGGATCGAGCGGACGGATCACGAGGTCGTGCTCGCCGAGGAACTTGTCGACGGCGACGCCGCAGACGTGAGCGCGATCGGACAGGATGATGACGGGCAGCTTGGACGCATCGTTCGGCGTCGACGCGAGGTCGAGCACCTGGTGTCCCGGCACGAGTCCGATGTTCTTCCCTTCGAGGACGAAGTACTGCTGGCCCTCGAGCGTTTGGATGGCGGTGCGCGAGAGCTGGATCAGCTTCTCGATGCGCATCATCGGGAACGCGTAGGGCTCGCCCGCGATCTCGACAACGACCGCGCGGATGACGGATAGGGTGATCGGCAGCTGGAGGTTGAACGACGTCCCTTTGCCGATCTCGGACTGCAAGCGCACCGAGCCGCCGACCTCCTCGACGACGGAACGCACGATGTCGAGGCCGACGCCGCGGCCGCTGATCTCGGTGACCTTGTCGCTCGTGGAAAAGCCGGGGGCGAACAAGTAGTCGAGCACCTCGGTATCGGTGAGGCCTTCGGCGACGGGCGTCGAGACGAGCTTCTTCTCGACGATGCGGCGACGCACGACCTCCGGATCGATGCCCTTGCCGTCATCGGCGACGGTGACCGTGAGCATGCCGGCCCAGTGGCGCGCTTCGAGCCGCAGCGTCGCGCGCTCGGGCTTGCCCGCGGCGCGCCTGTCGCGCGGGGACTCGATGCCGTGGTCGATCGCGTTGCGCAGGAGGTGATTCAGCGGCGCTTCGAGCTTCTCGAGAATGTCGCGGTCAACGCCGACGGTGTCGCCCGAGATGACGAGCTGGACCTGCTTGTCGAGCTTGCGTCCCAGGTCGCGTACGAGGCGGGGGAACGCGTGGACGCCGTCGGAGAATGGGCGCATGCGCGAGCTGATGGCGGTGCGATACGCGCGACCGGTGAGATCTTCGGCGCGGCGATGGTACGAGTCGAGCTCGTTCATCAGCTCCACCGTGGCGCGCCGTGCCGCCGCGGCGTACGAGCGAGCGGTGTCGAGCATGTTCTCGATCCGTGGATCGACGTCGCCGAGGCCGAAGCGGACATCGACGAGCAGGTCGGTGACGTGCGACTGCCGCTGCGCGAGCTTGTGCATCGCCTTGATCACGGGCTCGAACCGCCGCGCTTCGACGAGCGACTCGCCCGCGAGGTTCATCATCGTGTCGATCGTGCTGACAGCGACGCGGACGACGCGATCGACGGGAGCGTTCGCTCTCTCGGGCCGTTCGTGCGCCACGACGATCGGCTCGGAGAGCGGCAACGGCTTCTTCGGGACGGGCTCGGCGGCTTCGGCCGCTGCGTCGGTCTTGCGCCGCATGCCGGCGTGGATGATGCCTTCGACATCGCGAACGAGCGCCGCGACACGGTCGGTGTTCTGCGCTTCCCACTGCTCCATCGCGCTCACGTTCGCGGCGATCGCGAGCACGATGTCCGTCGCACGCAACAGGATGTCGATGTCAGCCGCGCCGAGCACGATGCGCCCGTTCTGCGCCGCGACGAAGCAGTCCTCCATCACGTGAGCGAGCGCGACCGCGATGTCGAGACCGACGACGCGAGCCGCGCCTTTGATGGAGTGTGCGGCGCGCATCAGTCCCTGCAGCGGTTCGGCCGCCGTCGGATCGCTCTCCAGCACGAGCAGCTCGTTCGAGAGCGCTGCTCCGTGCGTCTCCGCTTCCATGCGGAACAGGTCGAGCAACGCCGCATCTGCGCGTGCGAGGGAGAACACACCCGAGTCGACGGGCGACGACGGCCGCGGCGGTGCCGTCATCGAGGTCATCATCGGCGGTGGTGTCGCGGCCTTTGGGCCCTCACCGCGACGGCGCTTCGCGAGAGCGTTGATCGCCTTCGTGATCTTCTCGACCTCGCCGGCGGGCAACGCGGCTGCACCACTCTCGGCGGAGAGCAGCTCGTCGCTCGCGGCTGCGATCGCACGCAACGCGACGACTCCGCGCGCGATCACGTCCGTGTCGTGCCGAGTCAGCCACGCGGTGTGGGCCTTCGCAGCGTCGAACAGCGACTCGATCGCGTTGGCGATCGCGACACCCGGCGCCACGTCGACGATGCGGGCCGCGCCCTTGATCGAGTGAGCGGCACGGCTGATCGCGTCCAGGATGTCGTGCTCGTGGTCGTCGCCTTCGTCGTCGAGCGCGTCGAACCCGGCCTCGATCGTGGTGAGGTGTGTCGCGACCTCGTCGCGGAACAGATCGAGCAGCATGGCGTCGACCATCAGCCCACCGCCTGCCGCAGCATCGCGAACAGCCCTTCGCTATCGAGGAAGCCGACGTTGCGCGCACCCATCGACAACAGGCCGCGCGAGACGCGTCCGATGCCCTGCGCGACGGTGACGGGAACGGGCCCGACGTCCGAGGACGAAAAGCGCTGGACGCCGAGGATCTCGTCGACCCTGAACACCCACGTCGCGCCGGCCGTGGCGCCTTGCGCGGCTTGCTGGATCACGACGAGGCGTGGCGTCGCGCGCGACATTCCTTCGTTGGACTCGAGATGCAGCAGTTTGTGCAGCGAGACCTGCAGCTGTAGTTGACCGCGGATGTTCACGAGCCCGACGAGGGCGCCGCCCGTCCGATGCGCGATGCTGTGAGCGGGCCGGATCGGTGCGATCTCGCCGATCGCCTTGGCATCGAGCGCGAGCCATTCATCGCCGAGACGAAACACCATCGCGGCGATGACGCGCGCACTCTGGCGCAGGCGCGCGCCAGCGAGGAACTCGGTCCACTCCTGCACGTAGCCGGCAGGAGGCTCCTGCTCCATGAGGTCGCGACCCGCGCGCATGAACACGGGGCAGTTGCGGCAGTGGATATACTCCGCGAGCTCGCCGCACGAGCGCTCGCCACCGACGCCGATCACGCTCCAGCACCGATCCGGGAGATCCGTCGGAATCGGGCGCGTCACGTGCTCTCCTTCGGGCGCGCGCGTTCAGCTCGGCGGCGCAGGTTCGCAGCGCCGGCAGCCTCGCCGCGCTTCTCGAGCAGCAACGCGAGCGAGACGAGCGCGCTGTACATGCCCGGATCGCAGTACAGCGCGCGAGAGAAACACTCCTCCGCGCGAGCGAGGTCGCTCGACGCTTGCTTGATCGTCCCGAGCAGCGCCCACGCTTTGCCGTCCGCGCCAGCGGCCACGAGATGCTGCTCGACGAGCTCGGCTGCCTTTGCGAGATCGCCGCGATTCGCGAGCGCGGTTGCCTGCGCGATCAGATCCACCGGCGGGGTTGGTCGGACGAGCGGGGCGCTCTTCGTCGTCGCGCGGTCGTCGATCGGCGCGGGAACGGGCTGCGTGATCGCGCGATCGCTCGCGCGGCGCATCGGCGTCGCGGCGGAGAACGATCCAGACTGCGATGCAGAACGCTGCGCGGGCACGCGATCCGTCGGGGGACGCAGGGCGTACGTGAACGCTCCGGGAACGGGCACGGCGCGGAACCGCGGATCGATGAGCTCGAGCGCCTCTGCGTGGCCGACCACGAGCAGGGCGTGCTCACCGAGCAGCTCGACGAACCGCGAGAGAAGTGCGCGGCGCGCATCGGCGGTGAGATAGATGAGCAAGTTCCGACAGAAGATCGCGTCGTACGGTTTCTCACCGTACAGCGCGCCATGCGAGGTCAGGTTGACCTGCTTGAACGTGACGGAGGCGCGGATGTCGGCCGACAGCACCCACGTGGGGCCGCCCGGATCCTTCGCCGAGCCAGCCTGCAGGAAGTAGCGATCGCGGAATCCGAGCTCCGAGCCGCGGAACGAGACGGGGCGGTACTCCGCTTTGCGAGCCGCGACGAGGAGCGGCGGCGAGACGTCGACCGCGTCGACGGTAACTTCGTTCGACCCGAGGCCGACGTCGCGCATCGCCATCACGATCGAGTAGGGCTCTTCGCCGGTCGCGCACGGCGCACTGAGGATGCGGAACGGCCGCGCCTTTCCCGCGCGAAACCGTTCGACCACATAGCTCGCGAGATGCGTGAACGGGATGCGGTCGCGAAAGAACCAACTCTCGGGGACGACGATCTCGTCGACGAGCGCCGCGAGCTCGCGCGGATCCCGCGCCGGATACATCGCGTAGTCGTCGACATCCACGCCGATCGCGGCCGCCCGCGCCCCGATCGCGGCCGCAACGGTGCCCATTCCGATCGAGCCGACCTCGAGACCGAGGTGCTGAGCGAGCAGGGCGCTGACGGACAACAGCGTCGTCACTCGATGCCTCCGACGAGGCCTCGCGTCGCACGCTCTGCCATCATGCCGCGCAACGGGCCGGCCACGAGCCCATCGACGACCAAGCGCTGTGTCGTCGTACCGGCGGCGACGTCGAGATAGACCTCACCGAGGTACGGCGTATCGGCGATCTCGATTCCTGCCGGAATCGCCTGCTTGGGATCGAGGTGGATCGTGTCGATCACGCGCTCGGCGAGGAGGCCGATCAGGCGATTGGTTCCGCCGCGCGGCTTCACGATGATGATCCGGCTCGACAGCTTGCTCGGGCACGCCGACTGACGAATCAGCTGGCAGAGATCAATCACGGGCACGATCGCACCGCGATACGTGAACAGGCCGGGCACGAACGCAGGCGCGTGCGGGATGGAGCGCAACTCGACGCGCGGAATCACCTCGACGACATCGGCACAGCCGAGCGCGAAGCGATCCTCCCCGACGCTGAGCGCGAGCGAGAGCACAGACTAGCCGACGACCTTGAAGTGCGAGATCTCTTGCTTGAGCTCCTGCACCGCATCGCGCAAGTGCGTCGTCGCGTTGTCGAACTCTTTGAGCGAGCTCGACGTCTGTCGTGCACCTTGCGTCAGCTGCACCATCGCGTCGTTGATCTGCACGGCGCCCTGCGACTGCGCTCGCATCGCCTCGGCCACGGACTCGAAGCTCTGCGTCAGGTTCTGCACCGAGCCGATGATCTGCTCGAGCTGCGCACCGATACCTTCGACGGTGCCGACGCCCTTGCGGACGTCCTCGGTGAACTTGTCCATCTCCATGACGCCCGCGCTCACCGCGCCCTGCATCTGTTTGACGATCTCGTCGATGTCGAGCGTCGCGACGGCGGTCTGATCAGCGAGGCGGCGAATCTCGCGCGCGAGCACGATGAAGCCGAGACCGTACTCGCCGGCCTTCTCGGCTTCGATCGCGGCGTTGACGGAGAGGAGGTTCGTCTGGTCGGCGACCTTGGTGATCGTCGTGACGACCATGTTGATGTCGGCGGCCTTCTCGCGAATCGCGGACAGCTTGGACGAGATCGAACCGGTCGAGCGCGACAGGTCGCGCATCGTGGTGTCCATCGTCGTCAGTGCGCTACGCCCCGAGCCAGCGAGCGTCGCGGTGTCGACAGCCACGCGGTTCACGCCCTCCATCGTCGAGAGCAGCTCCTGGCTCGTCGCGCTGATCTCTCGCACCGCAGCCGCGATCTCGTTGGTGGACGCGCCAAAGCTGTTGACGGTCGCTTCCTGCTGCTTGTTGGTGGCGGCGAACTGCGTCGACGTCGACATCAGCTCGATGGATGCCTTCTTCACGCGCTTCACGAGCGAGTTGAGGCTCTCCGTCATCATGCGGATCGCGGACAGCAGCTTGCCCGTCTCGTCGTCGTCGCTCGGCGGTACCGTCACGGTGAGATCGCCATCGGCGACCTGCGAAGCGGCTGCGGTTGCGGCGGCGATGCGGCGCGTCAGCGATGTCGCGATGCGATACGTCACGACGCCCATCACGATGACGAGGCCAGCGACACACAGTCCGAGAATGACGAGCCACATCTCGCTCGAGCTCGTGGAGGCCTCTGCGCGGGCTTCGGTCTTCGCCGCGTAATCGCGCGAGAGAGAAACGACGTCATCGACCGCGACGCGGTGCTCGTTGTAGATCGTCTTCATCCGATCGTTCGCGAGCTTGCGTGCGGCGTCGCGATTCTGGCTGTCGATCAGCGGCATGAACTCGTTGTCGCGCACCTTGAAGAACTCCTCGGCGGGAGCGTGCGACGTGACGAGGAGCGCGGTGCGGATCTTGTCGGGCAGCACGGCCGACTTGCTGGTCCAGTACTGGTGCTGCGTCTCGTACTCCGTCTTGAGCTGGAGCGAGCGCGACTTGAGGCGGGCGATCTCGGTCGGGTTCGTCTCCTCCGTGAGCTGGAGGACGATCAAGTACGACTCGATGATGTACTTCGGCGGCGGGAGCACGTCGGCGATGACGTCCTTCGCATCGATGATCTGGCCGTAGAGCGGGCCCTTGACCTGCGTCTCGTCGAGTGTGCGTTTTGCGACGATCGCAAAGGCTGCAAACCCCAGCAGACACATGAGCACCAGCAGAAAGAGCTTGGTCGTGAGACGCAGTGTTCGCAGGTTCAGCAAGGCTCGTCTCCCCGAAACGTGTTCGAGAGATCAGTGTAAACGACCTGGTTCCCTTGACCTGCACGCCGAGGAGCTATTTCCTTGAGGGAATGCTTCCGCGAGGCCCCGTCGTGCTGCTGGTCGATGACCAGCCGATCGTGGGTGCAGCCGTCCGCAAGATGCTCGCGGCCGAACAGGACATAACGTTCCATTTCTGCGAGTCGGCAGAAGGCGCTCTCGCAATGGCCGAAGCGATCGAGCCGACGACGATCCTGCAGGACCTCGTGATGCCGCGGACCGACGGCTACACGATGCTGCAGCGCTATCGCGAGAACACGGCGACGAGCGACATTCCGGTCATCGTGCTCTCGAGCCGCGAGGATCCTCGCGACAAGAGCGAGGCGTTCGCCAAGGGGGCGAGCGATTACCTCGTGAAGCTGCCCGACAAGATCGAGCTTATCGCTCGAATTCGCGCCCACTCGCATAGCTTCCTCGCGCAGCGTCAGCGCGACGCCGCGTTCAAAGCGCTCGAGCTCGCGCGCGCGGAGCTCGAGGAGAAGAACGCGATCCTCGAGCGCATGAGCGCGATCGACGGACTCACCGGCATCGCGAACCGCCGCCGCTTTGATGAAGCACTGGCCGCCGAGTGGAAACGCAGCCGTAGGGACAAGAGCGAGCTGGGCCTCATCCTCATCGACGTCGACTTCTTCAAGCGATTCAACGATACGTACGGTCACCTCGCCGGCGACGATTGCCTTCGCAAGGTTGCCCAGTCGCTCGCGGCCGTTGTTCGTCGGCCCGCCGATCTCGCCGCGCGCTACGGCGGTGAAGAGTTTGTCGTGCTCCTGCCGCAGACCGACGCTGAAGGGGTCGCAACGGTCGCCGATGGAATGCGCGAAGCCGTCGAAGCGCTCGCACTGGCCCACGCGAGCTCCGACGTCGAGAAGCACGTCACGATCAGCCTCGGCTCTGCGCGCGCGCGGCCCGAGACCGACGACACGGCGGGGACGCAAGCGCTGATCGAGCGCGCCGACAAGGCGCTCTATGCGGCCAAGCGCGCCGGCCGCAACCGACACCACTCCGATTGACTGTGTGAGCAAGCCCGACGAACGTCGGGCGCGCAGCATTGCCGTAGGCGATGCGAAGGGGAGATAGTCCCGGCGTGAGGGTGACGAAGGCCTATCCATGGGTATTGGCGGTCCTTTGCGCGACGGGTGTCGCGTACGCACAGCCCGAGACTGACGACAAAGACGCCGAACCTGCGAAGGAGCCCAAGGAGAAGGGCAACGGCACTCTGCACGTCAACGTGAACGAGGCGGCTCCGGCCTCCGACGCCACGGACGACGCGATGGGGACGATCAGCGGTGTCGTCGAGTCGCCCGAGCTCGATGCTCCGCTCGCGCAAGCGACGGTCACGATCTCCGGCAAGAAGACGCAGACCGTCACCACGGACGACTCCGGCAAGTTCGAGGTGCAGGTCGATCCAGGCGACGTGAAGATCAAGGTCGACTTCCCCGGCTTCAAGTCCGAGGAGAAGGCGTTCAACATCACGGCCGGCACGATCGCGGAGCTCACGTTCTCGCTCACGACCGAGCAGGAGCTCGCCGAGACCATCGTCGTCGTCGGTTCGCGCACCCCGCGCACGAATGTCGATTCGCCTGTTCCCGTCGACGTCGTCACGTCGGAGGAGATCGCGCACAGCGGTCGGACCGAGACGGGGCGCATTCTCCACACGCTCGCCGCGTCGTTCATCTCGACGCCACAGACGATCGCCGACGGCAGCGATCACGTGGATCCCGCTGCTCTGCGCGGACTCGGGCCGGATCAGGTGCTGGTGCTCGTCAATGGCAAGCGCCGCCACAAGTCCGCGCTGCTGCACCTGAACGGCACGTTTGGTCGCGGCACCGTCGGTACCGATCTCAACGCCATCGCGACGGGCTCGATCAAGCGCATCGAAATTCTGCGCGACGGTGCGGCCTCGCAGTACGGCTCCGATGCGATCGCAGGCGTGATCAACATCGTCACCAAGGACGTCACCGACCTGCTCGATATCTCGAGCGAGACCGGGATCACGGCGTCGCGCGATGGTGCACAGCTCAAGTCGTCGGCGAACTACGGCTACAAGATCGGCGAGAAGGGCTTCCTCAACCTCACCGGCGAGTTCCTCCAGCGCCAGGCCACGGATCGCAGCGGTCGCTATACCGGCACGATCTACACCGACGACAAGGCGGCCGATAACGATCTCATCGCGATGAACGGCATCTCGCGCGACGACGTCTCGATGAAGATCGGCGAGTCCTCCGTCACGTCCGGCATCGGCAGCTACAACATGGAGGTCCCCGTCGGCGACGTAGCGAAGTTCTACTCGTTCGGTGACATCGGCTATCGGCGCGGCGCCGCGAACGGCTTCTATCGCTTCCCCAAGCAGCTCTCGCAGAACGTCCCGCAGTTCTATCCGAATGGCTTTCTCCCCACGATCCATCCGACGATGGAGGACGCGGCGATCACAGTCGGCATTCGACGCAAGGGCACGACGAGCGTCGACGCGTCGATCACGCACGGCCGCTCGAGCTTTCTGTTCAACATCGAGAACTCGGTGAACGCATCGCTCGGCACGAACAGCCCGACGACGTTCGACGCCGGCACGGTGCGCTCCGAGGAGACGGTCGCGGACCTCGACCTCCAGCGCAAGATCGACACGAAGGCCGTCGAGGCGCTCTCGCTCGTGTTCGGGACGGAGATGCGCGTCGAGAACTACCAGATCATCGCCGGCGACGAAGCGTCGTACGCGCAAGGCATGTCGACGTACGTCGACCCTGCGACGGGCACCCAGAACCTCTCCGCGCCCGGCGCCCAGGTCTTCCCCGGCTTCCAGCCCTCGAACGCTGTCGATCGCACGCGCGACAACGTCGGCGTCTACGGCGGCATCGAGTCCGAGGTCACAAAGAAGATCAGCGTCGACGTCGGCGGCCGCTTCGAGAACTACTCCGACTTCGGTCAGTCGCTGATCGGCAAGGTCGCCGCGCGCGCGCAGATCGCGGGCCCGCTCTCCATCCGCGGCGGGGCGTCCACGGGCTTTCGCGCTCCGTCGCTGCAGCAGCTGTGGTTCTCCAACGTGTCGACGCAGTTTGTCGATCAGGGCATGGGACTCGTCGCGACGCAGGTGCTGACATCCAACAACAAGAGCCCGGTCACCAAGGCGTTCGGCATTCCCGACCTCAAGGAGGAGCGCTCGATCAACGCGAGCGGCGGCTTCACGCTCAAGAGCGGAACGAACCTGTCGTTCTCCGCCGACGGCTACTTCGTGCGGCTCAAGGATCGCATCGTGTTGACGAGCCAGTTCAACGCGCTGCAGAACCAGATCGTCTCGGACATTCTCTCGCCGTTCACGGGCGTCACCTCGGCGCAGTTCTTCGCGAACGCAGTCGACACCGACACCAAGGGTATCGATCTCGTCGGCGACTACTCGACCGCACTCGGTGATGGACAGCTCGCCGTCACGACGTCGATCAACTTCACCAAGACTGACGTCATCGACGTTCACATCCCCAAGTCGCTGCGCGATCGGTTCGGTGTGACCGGTGCAGAGGACTGCATCAAGCGCACGCCCGATCAGCTGTGCACGTTCTTCTTCGGTCGCCTCGCGCAGAACCGCCTCGAGGACTCCGTGCCGCACCAGAAGGCGACCATCGCGGGCCGCTACGCGATCAGCGGTCTCGCCGCGCTCGTCCGCGCGAACTACTACGGCAAGGTGTTCTACAAGCCGGACGACCCCACGAACGACGAGGAGTTCGGCGCGAAGGTGCTGTTCGACGTCGATCTCGGGTACCAGTTCAACAAGAACCTCCTCGTCTCCATCGGCGCGGACAACCTGTTCAACACGTTCCCGGATCGGCAGGTAAAAGCGGCCAACATCTCGGATGGACGGTTCATTTACAGCCGCAACGTCAGCCAGTTCGGGCAGAACGGCGGCTTCTACTACGCAAAGCTCGAGCTAACGTTCTTCTAGGCCACAAGCCGCCGTTTTCGTTGAATATGACTCTGTAGGCGCTCACACTAGAGAGACCTGTGTCGCAGCCCAGGCCCTCCTTACCGTCGGACCAGTTCGGTCCGTACGAGCTCTACGACCGGCTCGGGATGGGTGGCATGGCGACCGTGCATCGCGCGAAGAAGCGCGGTCCGGAAAACTTCGAGCGGGCCGTGGCGCTCAAGCGCATGCTCGCGCATCTCGCGGAAGATCCGACGTTCGTCGAGTCGTTCGTGCGCGAAGCGAAGGTCGCGTCGCTGCTGCAGCACCCGAACATCGCGCAGATCTACGATTTCGGTCGCATCGGCGGCATCTATTACATCGCGATGGAGCTGGTGCAGGGCTACGACCTGCGCAAGCTGCTCCGCTTTGCGAACCGCAGCAACACGCCCATCCCGCTCGCCGTGGTGCTCACGATCCTCTCCGAGATGTGCGAGGCGCTCGAGTACGCGCACGGCTTCATCGACGAGACCGGCACGCCGCTCCGCATCGTCCACCGCGATATCTCGCCATCCAACCTGATCGTCGCGTCGACGGGACACCTCAAGGTCATCGACTTCGGGATCGCCAAGGCCCACAGCCGCTCGCTGCACACCGAGAGCGGCTCGGTGAAGGGCAAGCTCGGCTACATGTCGCCCGAGGCCGCGATCGGCATGCAGGTCGCGTCTGTCTCCGACATCTTCTCGATGGGCGTCGTCGCGTGGGAGCTCATCACCGCATCCCCACTGTTCTCCGCGCGCAGTGACTTCGAGACGATTCGCCGCGTGCGCGAAGCGCAGATCCTGCCGCCGTCGACGCGCAACCCCGGCTGTCCGCCCGAGCTGGACGCGGTCGTGCTCTCCGCTCTCTCTCGCGAGCCCGAGACGCGCATGCCGAGCGCGACCGCCTTTCGCGAGGCGATCGAGCAGATCGCGCAGAACCACCGTATCCAGATCAACGCCCGTCAGGTCGCCGAGTGGATGAATCGCATCGCGGCGTTCGATGGTCCCGCCCAGCGCGCCAAGAACCCGAGCCAACCACCGCCGCCCAGCCCGACGAGCGAAGCACCGACGAGCTATCAGCGCCTCCGGGCACCGAGCCAGCCGCCGCTGCGCCGCTCCGAAGAGGACATGCGGCTCGCAGCCGAGGTGTGGGGCAGCGACGATGCGCAGGCACCGACGAGCGGGCTGCCAGCGGGCGACTTCTCGATGAATCCGCCGGGCTATCCATCGGGCAACTCGCTCCCCGGGCTCGTCGGGCCGAACAACGTCGTCGCGTTCAACCAGGACTCCGGCGGTCACTCGGTGCCGTCGCTCGCG
The DNA here is from genome assembly GCA_036499725.1 of Kofleriaceae bacterium. Taxonomy (GTDB): domain Bacteria; phylum Myxococcota_A; class Polyangia; order Haliangiales; family Haliangiaceae; genus JABFXX01. The sequence continues at coordinate 1,426 of DASYDE010000040.1, read as the reverse complement.
CAGCTTCCGCAAGCCCGCCCGTCGCAAGTTCCGGCGCGTGCGTCGGGCTATCCGTCGCAACCACCGCCGTACAGCTCGACGGCGTCTGCCGCTGGCTATCCGTCGCAGCCGCCCGCCTACGGATCCGTCCAGCCGCACCCGTCTGCTCCGCAGTACGCGCCGTCCCACGGCACGGGTCCACGCCAGTCACCGTCGATGCAGTCCGGTCCCATGGCGTCGATGCAGTCGGGCCCGCTGCCGTCGATGTCAGGGCATCTGTCGAACCCGTCGATGTCGTACATGGCGCCGCCGCGGAAGAAGAAGGGCAGCAAGCTCCCGCTGCTCGTCCTCGCGATTCTGGTCCCCATCGCCGCCGGTCTCGCGGTCGTTCTGCTGCTGCAGCGAAACGCGCCCGAAGTCGCGGTCAACCGGGGCGCAGTGGGCTCCGATCCGAGCCTCGACACCGCGTCGACCGCTCCTCCGCCGGTAACGACCGCGCCAGGCGCCGCAACACCGACTGCGGGTAGCGCAGCCTCGCCAAATCCCACTGCGACGACGACGCCAATCGCGAACGACGTCACCACGCCGCCGCCGCCGGTGACGCCCCCGCCGACGACGCCCAAGCTCACGAAGACGAAGAAGGTGCACGTGCGCAACGGCGTCCCGGCCAAGGACGACGACGAAGAGACGTCGGCAAAGGTCGAGGAGCCGAAGGTCGAAGAGCCCAAGGTCGAGCCGAAGATCGAGAAGACCGAGCCCAAGGTCGAACCCAAGAAGGTCGAGCCCAAGACCGAGGTCAAACCTCCCAAGCCCGTCGACACCCGCACGGCCGTCGTCGCGGCGAGTGCTGTCACCAAGGTCAGCGGCGAGCTCCCGGCGATGCGCGTCGCTGCCTCCGATGCGAGCGTGACCGCGAAGCTGTGCATCGACGAGACCGGCAAGGTCTCCAGCGCGAAGCTCGTGAAGGCGCCGGAAGAGGTCGCCGATGATCTGACTCGCGCGCTGTCGAGCTGGCGCTACAAGCCGTACGTGAACCACGACAACAAGCCGTCCGCGGCCTGCTTCATCGTGTCGCTGCGCCTCGTCGTGAAGTGACGCCGCTAGTCGGAACGTCGCGCCAGTCGAGCAGTCCGTGTCGCCGCCATCCCGTCGTCAGCAACCAGGTGCGTGGGCGCCTGACCACGAGGCTGCCGAAACCAACTGGAAAGCGTTCCTGGTCGAGGCACGCTCCATCACGCCATCCGTCGAACCACGACGCGGTGGAGAACGGATCGACCCGCCATCCCGGCGACGCGCTCACCTCGCGGTGCTTGCGCCAGTTGTTGAGAGGGTCGATCAAAACAACGATTGACGGGAGATCGAGATCGGGAGATCTAAAGATGTGTCTTTGGTCTCCCCGGTCAGCACTCGCGCGATTCGCCGTCGAGTTCGTCGTGACCCGAAGCCT
>DASYDE010000039.1:0-22417 GCA_036499725.1 Kofleriaceae bacterium | reverse complement strand
AAGGTCGAACGGCTCTTTGCTTGGATCTTCCGTTCGCGGCGTCTCGTCACTCGATACGAGGAGAAAGCTCAGAACTTCCTCGGACTCGTGCAGTTAGCCTGCGCACAGATCCTCTGGAGGCAGTTTTGAGATGCGTTCTAGCGGCGCCGCCCACCCGCCTTGGCGAGGTTCTTCTGCAGCTTGGGCATCAGCTGCTTCAGCTCTGGCTCGTCAGCCTGGAGCTTCGCGGCGGCGTCTGCAGCGGTGAGTGCAGCGGTCAGCTCGGTGACAGCGCCGCTCCGATCATGTGCGCGGAGCAGGAGCTCACCGATGTGGCCGTGGTCGGCCGCGAGCATGATCTGAAACGTGAAGTTCGTCGGCTCGATGGCAGTGATGCGACTTACCACGTCGGTCGCGCTGCGATAGTGCGCCAAGGCGGCCTCGTGATTGCCCTGCTTCTCCAACGCGTTGCCTAGATATTCCTCGATGCCGCCGAGGAGCTGTTGCGCCTCGACGTTCTTGGGCTGGGCCGCGGCGACCTTGGCGGCGAAGTCGCGTGCCTGCGTGTAGTCATCGATCGCGGCGGGGAGCTCGTGCTTGTTCTCGTGCAAATCGGCCACGGAGGTGTGATTGATCGCGAGCAGCCACATCATGTCGAAGTTCATCGGGTCGAGACGAACCTGCTCGTCTTCGATCGCGCGCGCTGCTGTGTACGCTGCGAGGGCGCCGGCGGTGTCGCCCTTCGCGGCGAGCAACGGACCGACCTTCTCGTGCGAGGTGGCGAGGTCGCGCTGGCTGCCGATGTTGGTCGAGTCGATCGTCGCGATCTTCTGCGCAATGTCGCGCGCGGCGAGGTAGTGGGCGAGGGCGGCCTTGTCGTCGGGGGCCGCGAGGTCACCCGCCGCGATGTACGCAGTCCACACGTCGCGTAGCCATGCTGCATTTCCTGGGTCCTTCGCGACGAGCGACTCGGTGATCGCGACATTCTTGGCGTTCGCTTCGCGCGCGCCCTTGATGTCTTGCTTCCGCATCAGGGTCGATGCGAGGCGCTGCTGGTCGACACCAGCCTGGCGCTTGTAGTCCATGTTCTTTGGATTCGACATCACGAGCTTGTTGTCGATCTCGGTCTGCTGGGCGAACACGGCCGCGGCCTCGTCGGCGCGCCCCTCGTAGGAGAGCGCCGTTCCGAGGACGTCGAGCGTCTCCGCCGTTGCGTGTAGGACGGCTGTGTTCGTGGGCGATTGCTCGTGCAAGCTACGTTCGATGGCGCGCGCCTTATCGAGTGCAACGTGTGCTTCGTCGTACTTGCCGAGCGGAATGTACTGGTCGGCGAGTGTGTTGTAGTCCCTCACCAGGTCGAGGCCGCGTTGAGGGTCGCCAGGGGCGTCAGCAGCAAGCGCTTCGCGCACGGCAGCGGCGGCGGCGATCTCGGTGGCCGCCTGCTCGTTCTTGCTGCGCAGGCCAAGCACCAGACCGCGACGCTCGTGGAACCCGGCGAGATCAGCGCGGCGTGCCGGGTCAAGCTGTGCGAGTCGCGCTGCCGTCTCGATAGCGGCTGAGTACTCCGCGAGGCCCTTGTCGCCCGCACCTTCGGCGATCAGTGCGTCGGCGAGGTTCGCGCGCGCGAGCGCCTGTCGGGCTTGCTCGGAGGGACCCAGCGGATCAACGCGCTTCGCGTAGTAGTCCAGAGCGTGGGTCGCGACCGAATCGAGCAGGTCTAGTTTTCCGAGCGGGTCGAGCTTCGTGCGCATGTCGGTGAGCATGAAGCCGACGAGATCTTCGGCATCGCCGCGACCGGCGACAGCCAGCACGCGCTGCTGCTCCGTTCGCGCTTGCTCTCGCATGATCCGGCGGACGCTCAGGACGGCAAGTACGGCAAGCACTCCGACAGCCACCGCAGCCACCGCGAGGGGCGCGCGATGTCGGCGGATCCAGCGCCGCACCAACTGCCACGCGGTGTACTCGTGCGCGCCGACGAGCTGACCGGTCTGGAACTTCTTGAGGTCCTCGGCGAGGCCCTTCGCGGTGCGATACCGATCGGGAGCGTCGCGCGCCATCGCCTTGTCGACGATTGTCACGAGCTCTCGCGGCACGCCAGGCACTCGCGCAGCGAGCGGCGTCGGCGGTCCTTCGATCACAGCGTCGAGAACGGCAGCACCGGTCCTACCCTCGTAGGGTGGTCTACCGGCGAGCAGGTGGTACAGGATCGCGCCGAGCGCGTACACGTCTGCGCGCTCGTCGACGGCGTCGCCGTTCGCCTGTTCGATGGGCATGTACGCAGGCGTTCCCATCACATCGCCATCGGACGTGAGCTCGGGGGAGACGTTGCGTGCAGTCGCGGTCGGCGTTGCGCGCGGCGCATCGTCGGGCTTACCGAGCTCCTTCGCGAGGCCCCAATCGATCACCACGGTCTCGCCGTAGTCGCCGACGAGGACGTTGGCCGGCTTGAGGTCGCGATGGATCACGCGACGATCGTGTGCGAACGCGAGCGCATCGACGAGAGCGATCACGTTCGGCAACAGCGCCATTCGTGCGTCGAGCGTCTGTCGCTCTGCGATGACGGCGGCGAGCGACTGCCCGCTGACGAACTTCATCACGTAGAACGGCTCGCCGTCGGGCCAGCGTCCGGCCTCCAGCACGTTCACGATCGCCGGGTGCTGCAAGTTCGCGGTGATCCGCGCTTCGCGCTCGAAGCGAGCTCGCAGGTCCGGGGTCGCGACGAGCAGCTCCTTGATCGCGACGTCTCGGCCGAGGCGCCGGTCGCGCGCGCTCACGATCCGTCCCATGCCGCCGCGGGCGATCTCGGTACCGATGACGAAGTGCTTGCGCTCGATCTCGACTAGCGCAGGATAGTCTTCGAGACGCCCGGCTCGCACGATGACGACCGGCGCCGCGTTCGGCGGTGCACTGCCCGCTGCGAGCGTGCCGTCGACGCCCGGCGCGATGGTTCCGCCGGCAAAGGTCGGCGCGGATTCCACTGCTGCTCTGCCGCGCGCTGCTGGGGTGCCCGTGTTGATCGTGCTGCCTAACGCGTCTGCCTGACGTCCACCGACCATGCGCGGACCATACGGTTGGGTAAGACGAGACCGTAAGCGCAAAGCTGCGGTGGCGGAATCTATCGGCTGGCGGTGAGAGGGTGGAGGTTCACGCGCACGTCTCGTTTATCGAACAGCGTGATGCGCGCAGAGATATGAGCGGTTACCGCACCTTTTTCATCAGGTCGCGTCTCGTAGCGCGCGCCGAGCAAGAGCGAGATGGGCCGATCGTTGACGGCAATGATGATGCGCTCGAGCGTTGCCTCGGCACGTGCCTCGGGGACCCACCCGCGAAGCGACGACCACGCCACACCTGCTTCGATCCGCAGCGTGCCCGCTGTGCGTCCTTCGAGTGACTCGGCGCCGAGCTCGATCATGCCGGTCGTGAATGGAGCCACGATGTGCTCGTCGACCTTGAAGTCGAGGTTGCGCGACGTCTTCACGTCCCAGCGCGAGACGGGACCAATCGTCAACCGTCTGCGGAATGATCGCGTGCGCGCGAAGTCGAGCAGCGCCCCGAACTTGACGACTCCGATCTCGACGGGCGAGTCATCCGCGCGCCAGCGGATGGTACCGACCTCGGCGAGTGCACCGATGTCGAACGGGAGGAACACCTTCTTCGGGGTGCCGAACGGAATGACGAGGTGACCATCGCGCGCGTGGCGGATGTAGCGACCGCGATAGAACGTGCCGTCGAACGCGTTCTCGAATGCGGCGTGTGTGGTCTCGGCGAAGTGGTGCTCGAGCTTCCACGTGAGGTCTGGATCGTCGTCGAAGTCGATGGTGTGGCGCACATCGATCGCGCTGCCGAATCCGTCGCTGCCGGCCGTGACCGAGAGCCGATTGCCGAGGTCGAAGCACGTGACAAAGCGGCTCTCCTCCTCGGTGATGCCGGTGCAGCGCGAATCAGCCGCTGCCTCCGCGGAGACAGCGACTACGATCGCGATCAGCGCGGCCGAGGCGGCGCCCACAGGCTGAACCTCAGGCCCGCATCCATGACAAACGCCCACTGCGATTTGATACCGGGAAGGTCGTCGCGATTCTCGCCACCGACGGCGAGCTTGAGCGTGACAGGCTGGTCATTGATCGCGAGCAAGACCGTCTCGTACTGCGCATGCGCGAGGAGCCGGCGCGCGACCTTGCCCGTGTATTCGAGCGGCGTGAAGTAGCGCGGAATCTCGTGGATGAGCTCGAAGCGGAGGTTGTTGTGGCCCTCCTTGTCGAGCACGGTGTCGATCTCGAACGCGGAGCCGTAGACGACCGCCGATCGATAGCCTGTGACATCGGTGTACTGACCTTCGAGGCCAACGCCGGTACGCACGCGGATGAACGAGTCGAGGTTTGCCGACTGCCAGATGTCGAACGTGAGATCCGCCGTCGCGTGCTTCCATTGCTGCGAGTAGCCGAGCGGCGTCTGATGGATCTCCATGCCGCCGACCTCGGTCCATCCGCCGACATTCAGGTGCAGATCGTGGCGCGCGGGCTCGCCGATGAACGTCGTGATCCTGACGAGCGGATCGATGAACTTGTGAGAGAAGTCGTAGTGCGCGAGCACCATCTCCGCTGTGAAGGGCTCGAGGTGGACCTCGCCCTGGACGAAGCGGAAGCGATGCCGCGTCGAGTCTCCCTTGTTCCAGAGGTCGAACGAGAGCAGGCCGAAGTCGATCGAGGTGCGCGTGCTCTCGAGAGGATTCTCGTACACCTTGCGCGGTGTGTAGCCGACGCCGAAGAACATGCGCTTGTGCAGATCGAAGTTCGTCTGGAAGACGCGTCCTCGCTCGTCGCGCGACCAGCCCCACGGTGCGTCGGGGAGACCCGGAAGAAACTTGAAGCCGTCCGCCTCGAGCTTCGCGCGATCGAACGGCATGTCCATCTCGCACTCTCTCGCGCGTTCGAGCGGCTTGACCGGATCTCCCTCGGAGTCGAGCTCCTCGTTAGGTGCGTACAAGCAGACCTTCGTCGCTGGATCGCACTGCACGCGCCACATGTGTCCGCCGGCGTCGTTCGCGCAATGCACGACCTCGCTTCGATTCATCATCGGCAAGTCGTCTGCGTACGCGAGAGCGGGCAGACATATCCCGAGCAGCGCGAGTGCGGATCCGATCCTCATCGAGGTGGCGACGTGTGCACTTGGCGGGCCACGAAGTCCGTTACGCATCGACGTGCGTTACGCGTGATCGTGACTGGTGGGTCTGTGCCGCGCGGACAACACGTGTCGCTCGCGTGCCTCACTCGTCGATCAGCTCCGCTGTGACCTGTTTGTCATTCGCGACGATCTCGATCCGCAGCGGAGTCTTGGCATGACTGGTCGAGAGCCACATCGCGATCGATGCGGTTGGAGCGCTGCCTTGGAGCGGTGTGATCTTGCCTGCGACTTTGATCGCGGGCGATGAGTGGAGGTCCTCGAAGATCGGACGCGAAACCGTGAGCTGGAAGATCTTGCCCGCGACCAACACGTAGAGCGTGCCACCTTGTGCCTCCGGCTCGGCCCATCCGCGGATCATCGCGAGCGCGGAGTGCAGTGTGTGCACGTTCCCGTCGGGCACGGCGTTGGGTACCGGTGGATCGCCGATCGAGTACGTTTTTCCGTCGAAGCTCGCGTTGGTACTCGTTCTTTCGCCGTCGACCTCGACGTTCTCGTTCGCACCGATCGGCCGATGCTGCGCGCGATCGATCACGGTGACGAGGTCGTACTTCGCGTGCGCGAACGTGCTCGCGAGCATGTTCGTTTCGAAGCGCGTTCGTACCTCTTGTTCTCCCACCACCATCTCTGCGCGGCCGATCGACAGGCCTTGCACGGAGACGTTCCACGCGAGCGACTCGCCCGTGTTCAGGACGAAGTCCTTTGTCGCGAGTGGTCCGAGCGTAGAGCTCGTCGCGACGAGATCCGGCAGCGGCTTCGGCGTGAAACCGACACCCGGCGCGCAGGCAAGAAGTGGCAACGAGAGCAGGAGAGCAAGGCGCATCGCGCCTCACTGTGCAAACGCTACGCCTTCGAAGGCGGCCAGCCGGGGATGTGCCGCGTGTCGTACGCGCCGGTGCGAAATGCTTCGCTGCGCAGGATCGCGAGGTGCATCGGAATCGTGGTGGGCACTCCGCCGACAGTGAACGCTTCGAGCGCAGCGACCATGCGGTTGATCGCATCCGCACGATCAGTGCCTTTGACGATCAGCTTCGCGAGCAGCGAGTCGTAGAATGGGGGCACGACGTAGCCCTCGACGACGTGCGTATCGACGCGGATGCCGTCACCGGTAGGCGGCTTCCACGTGCTGATCGTGCCTGGCGCGGGGCGGAAGTTATCCGCTGGATCCTCCGCGTTGATGCGGCACTCGATCACATGACCGCTGAAGTGGATATCGCGCTGCGCCCACGGCAGCTTCCGCCCGGCCGCGACCTCGAGCTGCGCCTTGACCAGATCCAGGCCCGTGCGCTGCTCGCTGACGGTGTGCTCGACCTGGAGCCGGCAGTTCAGCTCCATGAAGCGGAGCGTGTCGCCGTCGAGGAGGAGCTCCATCGTGCCGGCGCCGACGTAGCCGATATGCGCGATCGCGCGCGCAGCCGCTTCGCAGGTCGCCGCGCGGAGCTCGGGGCTGATCGCGGGCGAGGGACTCTCCTCGATCAGCTTCTGGTGATTGCGCTGCACGGTGCAGTCGCGTTCGCCGAGGTGCACGGCGTTGCCGTACTTGTCGCCGAAGACCTGGATCTCGACGTGGCGGCCGGACTCGATGAGCTTCTCGAGGAAGACGCGATCGCCACCGAACGCCGCGCGAGCTTCGGCGCGCGCTTCGCTGAACGCCGCATCCACTTGCGATGCGTCGCGCGCGATGCGCATGCCGCGTCCACCGCCGCCGTTCTCGGCCTTGAACAACACGGGGAATCCGACGCGCGCGGCGACGGCAGCTGCATCGGCTGCATCCGCGAGCACGCCTTCGCTACCGGGAATGACCTGCATGCCGGCGACCTTCATCGCGGCCTTTGCCTTGGTCTTGGATCCCATCAGCGCCGTCACGTGCGGAGGTGGTCCGACGAACGTCACGCCATGCTGAGCGCACAGCGTCGCGAGGAGCGGATTCTCCGAGAGAAAACCCCACCCCGGATGCAGGGCAGAGCAGCGCGCTTGGACCGCGGCCTGCACGACGCGCGAGACATCGAGGTAGCTCAGCGCCGGGCGACCCGGACCGAGCACGACGATCTCGCGGCCGCGTAGATAGGCGGCGTCCTTGTCGGCCTCGCTCGTGGCGAACACGGGCGCAACGCCCATTTCGTCACAGGCGCGCGCGACACGAACGGCGACATCGCCGCGGTTCGCGATCAGCAACCGATGGAACAGCGCGGGCACGCTACTTCTTGAGTCCGATGAGGCACGCCTCGGCGGACGAGACCTCGAACTTCCCGGGCGCTTCCATCTCGATCGACGTGACCGTGTTGTCGTCGAGCGTGATCAGGCCGCGGTTGGCGCGCACGCCCATGTTGAACTTGCCGAGGTCGATGTCGATCCCGAGCGCCTTGGACAGCTCCGCGCTGCCGTCGCCGAGCATCACGATCTTGCCGAGCGCGTCGTGAGCCTCTGCCCACGCCTTCATCGTGTGGCCGTCGTTGACCGACAGGCACGCGACGATGTCGACGCCCTGCGCCTTGAGCTCGGGGAGCTTCGCGACAAAGCCGGGGAGGTGCTTCTGCGAGCACGTCGGCGTGAACGCACCTGGGAGCGTGAAGATCACGACCTTCTTGCCGGCGAACAACGTCGTCGGATCGACGTTCGAGACGCCTTCGGTGGTGGCTTGGCTGACGGTGACGGACGGGAACTTCTGGCCGACTGCGATCATGGCGATCGATTTACCACGCACGCCGTCGCTGCGAGCGAGCACGCGTGCGTCAATCGCCCGCGATCACCCATCAGCGCCGCCTCCGCGACCAGGAATGCAACCTCCTCACAGCGCTTGGTCCCGATCGCGGTCAGGACGGACGTGCAGTCGGCGTTCATGGCGCGCGCTCTGGTGACGATCATCTCGTCCACACCGACGATGGCGCCCCAGCCGTGCTCGGTGTGCACGAATACCGCATCGACCGCCTTCCCACCGACCGTGATGACCCGCGCCGGCGCCAGCGTCGGCATCGCCCACCGCGTGCGCTGCTGCCCGACGGTGTTCATGGGGTCGCCGGCGAAGTGCGGCCGCACGAACAGCGGTGCACCGAGCGAGACCTGCGTGATCTGGGTGGCGAGGGCAGGGGCCACGGCGTCGAACGCCCGCGAGTAGTCGTCGTAGAACGGCGCGAACATCGGCACGACGGTGTGCCGCCACTCCTCTGGCGTCAGCTTCCATTGCGTGACCCGATCGTCAAGCGCGTGACAACCCGCGAGCCCGAAGACGAGCGCTACCGCGACAACCTTCATCTGCCTACGACGCGCTGGTCGCGTTTGTCGTTCGGGGGCGACCGCGCGATGGCCGTTGCGATGCCGCGCGCGGCGGCTCCGGGCGCACCGCGGCGATCGGCAGGCCGCAGAGGAGCTTGATCGCGACGGACGCGGCGGTCGCACCGAAGACGGACGGCACGAACGCGACGGAGCCCTCGACGCGATTCTTCTTGTGGCAGTCGTTCACGCCGTTCTCGCCACCGGGGCACACGCACTGGAACGCGCCGTTGTCGTACGCGAGCTCGTGCGGCTCGATCGGCGCCTCTTCGGAGTACACGGCCCACACGCCGGTCGGCTGCGTGCAATCGAGCTCGTGCTTCTTCTTGAGGAGTCGGCGGAGCTCGCGCGCGAACGGATCGTTGATGGTGTGCGCGAGATCGGATACGCGCACAGCGGTGGGATCCAGTCGCGCGGCCGCACCCATCGACGAGACGAGGCGCAGCTTGTCGCGCACGCACGTCGCGATGAGGTGCATCTTGGCCGCGACGTTGTCGATCGCGTCGACGACGACATCGGGCTCGGGCACGAGCAGTCGCGCGCTCGTCTCCGCGTTGTAGAACGCAGACCGCGCTTCGATGGTCGCGTCGGGGTTGATCGCGCGGAGCCGCTCCGCCATGACCTCGACCTTGCTCTTGCCGACCGTGCCCTTCATCGCGTGCACCTGGCGGTTCACGTTGGTCACGCAGATCCGGTCGTAGTCGACGAGGATCAACCGGCCCACGCCGCTGCGCGCGAGTGCTTCCGCTGCTGCCGAGCCCACGCCGCCGACGCCAAATACGGTCACCGTCGAGCTCGCGAGACGTGCGACGCCCTCGTCGCCGATCAGGCGCGCGGTCCGGTCGAAGCGGCGGTGAGTCATCAGCCGACTACTTAGCACCAAGTGGCGAACAGGCGCCGAGCATTTTCGGTCGTCAGCGCCGTCATTTCCTCGGTCGTGATACCCCGCGCGCGCGCCAACCCCGCGATCACCGCTGCGACAAACGCTGGCTCCGATCGGCCGCCGCGATGTCCCTCTGGGGCCTGGTCCGGCGCATCCGTCTCGGCGAGCAATAGCTCCGCCGGTATCGCCCGCGCGGCTTCCACAGGCCGCCGCGCATTCGGGTAGGTGACCGGTCCTGCGAACGAGAACGCCATTCCCAGATCGCGATACACCGCGACGAGATCCGCGCCGCCCGAGTAGCTGTGGAGCACGCCAGGTCCCGCCTTCTCCTCGCGCAGGATCCGCGGCGCCGTGTCGTGCGCCTTCAACACGTGAATGACGAGCGGCAGCTTCGTCGCGCGCGCGGCCCGGATATGCGCCCGAAAGATCGCCTCCTGGCGCTCCATCTCGCCTGTCGCTCCGTCGAGCCCGGTCTCCCCAATAGCGACCGCCCCCAACGCGACGGCCGCGCGCGCGATCACTGCTGCAAGCTCGTCGATGTCCGTCGCGACCTCTCCCTCCGCGAGCTCCGGGACGACCTGCGGATGGATTCCGATCGCGCAGCGCAGTCCGACGCTCGCGTGCTTCGCGGCCAACGCTCCGAGCGCCGCCCATGTCACAGGTCGCACTGCCGGAACGAGCATTCCGACTACGCCCGCCGCCGTCGCACGCGCGATCGCCGCGTCGCGATCCTCGTCGAACGCCTCCAGATCGAGGTGGCAGTGGGTGTCGATCAAGGTCCCGAGCGTACGCGCAATCGCACGCGTCGCACTGCGAATCACAGAGCAACGAAGAGCGCCCTTGGCGTCTAACCTAGCCGGGCGACGTACGCGGACCACACGCGGACTGGGCGCGAGAGGAGAGAACCGCAAAGACGCGGAGACGCAAAACGTGTTCGATCGGATCGAGAACCGATCGTTACCGGCAACGGTCCGCGCACCTCGCCCGGCGAGGTTGACCTCTTCTTCGTGGCCTCGCGTCTTTGCGGTTTCTGCTCCGTGAATGGCCCGCGCCTTTCGCCCGGCGAGGTTGGACATCCTTGGAGGGGTTAGAGTTTGAGAGGTTCTCTGCACCGCGAACGGTCCGCGCGATTCGCCCGGCGAGGTTGTTGACCTCTTCTTCGTGGCCTCGCGTCTTTGCGGTTCTCTGCTCCGTGAATGGTCCGCGCATCTCGCCCGGCGAGGTTGAAATCCTCTTCTTGGCGGCTTAGCGGCTTAGCGGCTCTCTTCTCCGGTTACCCTCTGACCAGGTGCCAGTCCAGACCGTGAAACGGTTGCTCGCGTGGGTCGACACGAGCGACGCGTGGATCGCTCACTGGCTGCGCGCGGCGCGCGAGGCGCTGCTCGGCGAGATGCCCGTGCTCGCGGCCGGCACCGCGCTCTACGCGATGTTCGCGGTGGTCCCGACGATCGCCGCGATGGTGAACATCCTCGGCCTCGTGATCGATCCGGCGAAGATCGAGGAGCAGCTCGCGGGCCTCCAGACGATCATTCCTGCCGAGGTCGTCACCTTCATCGCGACCCAGCTCGAGCGGCAGGCAAAGCGCTCGACCAAGGAGGTCGGCATCGCGCTCGCGATCAGCGTCGTCGTGGCCGTGATGTCGGCCCGCGGTGCGTCGCGCGCGATGATCACCGCGCTCAACCGCGCCTATCGAGTTCGCGAGCACCGGAAGGTCTTCGCGAGGATGCTGCTGACGCTCGCGCTGGCGGGCGGAACGCTCGTCGGCCTCGTGCTCATGTTCACCGTCGTGGTCGCGCTGCCGGCGATCTTCGCGCTGCTCCACCTCGACGAGTATCTCGACTCCACGTGGTTGCGCTGGCCTGCTCTGATGGCGGTCGTGTCGCTGACGCTCGCCGCGCTGTATCGGTTCGCACCGTCGCCGCGTGCGCTCGGCACCGTGCGTCACATCTGGCCGGGTGCGGGGATCGCGACCGTGTTGCTCGTGGCTGTCTCGTTCATGTTGTCGGTCTGGGTCAGTCGCATCGCCGGCTACAACGCGGTGTACGGCGCGTTCGGCTCCGTCATCGTCGTGATGCTCTGGTTCTATCTGTCGGTGATCGCCATCGTGCTCGGCGGCTTCGTGAACGCAGAGCTCGAGCGGCAGCGGCAGCGCAACACGCCTCTCCCGTTCGCTGCCGAGACGCCCGAAAACTGAACCAGCACCGATCCGCGAGGACCGATGCTGTTCGGGGGGAGGAACAGTCGCTGTGGCTTACATCTTCGAGCCGAAGAACTTCGCCTGACCCATGGTCGACGTCGCGCCGGCGTAGTTGGTGGAACCCGTCCACGTACCGGTCTGGATGTCGTCGATGCGGCCGTCGTGGTTCCTGTCGATCGCGCGGGCCGTACCCGTCATGTCGAACTGGAGTGCCGAGGTATCGACCTGGTCGAGCAGCTTGTAGAGCGCGTTCGAGCCGCCCGCGAGGCCAGCGTTGCAGGCGCTCTGGAACGTCGAGGCCGAGCCGATGCCGACTGCCTCGTAGACGTACTGACCAACCGCCTGGCAGTTGACCCACTTCTTCATGAGGTCGCCGAGGTTCGCGGCGGACGGGTCGACCATCGGGATGATGGCCTTGTCCATGGCGAGCTTCACGACCGCGCCGAACTTGAGGCCGACCGAGTGCTCGCCGATGGTGAGCTTGCCGGTCGCGTCGAGCGTGACGTGGACGTTCGGGACGACGACGTTGGCGATGCCTTCGTCAGCGAACGCGAAGTTCTCGTCGACGCCGTCGATGGTGAAGTGGAGGCCGGTGACCGTCTTGGTCGCGACGCCCTGTGCATTCACTTCGAGGGTCTCGACCGTGCCGAAGTGGTGCGCCACCTGGCCGAACTTGTCGCCGACGTCGATGATGTTGCCGACGAAGTCCGGGGCGACCTGGAGGAGGCGGTCGTTGAGGTAGCCAGCAACGAACGGGATGGAGCCCTGGAGGGTGTTCTTGATCGAGCCGTCGGGGAGAGCGGCAACCACCTGCTCCACGATGAACTTGGTCGGGTCATCCGGGTCGTCGGTGGCGGAGATGAAGTAGTTGACGATCGTGCCGGCCGTGCCGGGCATGTTCGTGGCGACGTCGATGTCGCTCTGCATCGAGTACTTGCCTTCCGGCGTGGTCGGCGGAGGCGTGTTGTTGTCGGGGTTGTCAGAGCCGGAGCCCTGGGTATCGTCATCGTCCGGGCCGACTGCGTCAGCAGCGCAACCCGAGGCAGCGGCGGTGGCGAGGAGAATCATCGCGAGAGTCGAGGTCGTGAGGTTGCGCATGGTCATTGGTCCTTTTGAGTTCCGTCGAGGATTGGTGACAAACCTATGTGCGAGCTGTGTGCCACTGGATCCGGGTCGATCGGCCACCTCGGATCAGTCACTTGCGGACAGGGCGGCAACTTCTCTAGTCAGGTTCTGTGTTTCCGCTCGGGTCTGAAGGCCGATCCGCAACTGCCGCCAGTCAGACGCACTAACGAGAGGCCGAAAAAAAACCGACCCGGAAGAATTTCCGGGTCGGCCAGCCATCCTCGACGTCGCGGGCTCACCACCCGTTTCGTCGAACTCGTTTGTTAGCGCTTACATGCGCTCGCCGTAGAAGGTCGCGGCACCCAGCGTCGAGGGCGTTCCGGCGTAGTTCGCCATGCCCGTCCACGCGCCGGTCTGGATCTTGTCGACCTTGTGGTCGTTGTTGGAGTCGAGCGCGCGGGCCTGGCCCGTCAGCTGGAGCTGGAGCGCCGTGCCGTCGATGGCGTCGATCTGCTGGTAGATCTTCTGGGCAGCGAGGGTAAGGCCCGCGTTGCAGCCCGTCGTGAGGGCGCCCGCGCCGAAGCCGTAGAGGTACTGGTCAGCGATGAGCTGGCCGAGAGCCGCGCAGTCGACCTTGTGCTGCATGAGCTCGGCGAGGTTGTGCGCCGTCGGGTCGATCATCGGGATGACGGCGGCGTCGATGCCGATGTGGAGGATCTTGCCGTACTCGAGCGGCAGCGTGTGCTGCGCGATGGTGAGCTTGCCCGTCGTGTCGAGCGAGACGCCGATGCTGTTCACGACGATGTTCTGCATGCCGTAGTCGGCGAACGCGTGGTCGGACTCGATGTTGTCGATCTTGAAGTGCGCGCCGAGGACCGTCTTGGTGGCCGTGTACGACGCGCCGTCCGGGCCCGCGCCCTTGACGATTTCGAGCTGCTCGTTGGTGGAGAAGTTCTTGGCGACCTGACCGAAGTCCTGGCCGACCTGAATCATCGTGTCGACGAAGTCCGGAGCGAACTCGAGGAGCTTGTCGTTGAGGTAACCCGCGACGAGCGGGCGAGAGCCGTTGATCAAGTTGCCGGCCGTGCCGCCGACCGTCGTCGCCATCTGCTGGAGCAACCAGTTCGCCGGGTCATCCGGGTCGTCGGTCGCTGCAACGATCGCGTTGGTGATGCCACCGATCGTGCCCGGTGCGTTGGTCACCAGGTCGAACGTCGAGCGCATCGAGTACTTGCCGGACGCGTCGGTCGGCGTCGCGCTGCCGCCACCTTCGTCGCCGCCGGAGCCGCCGCCACCACCGCCACCGCCGTCATCGCCTGCGTCAACAGAGTCTGCAGCGCAGCCCGTGACGATCGTACCGAGGGAGAGAGCGAGGAGGACAGTGAGGTTCTTGGTGATCGACATTGGAATCTCCGGTTGCGAGGAAGGCTGGTTGGTGACCAATCCCTTGTGCGATTGAAGTGCCACCAAACCGGCCCCGGAGGCCCAATGTCTTCAGCCACTTGGCACCCCCTGGCGGATCGCCTTGCCAGGTCACTCGCGTTTTCTAGGGTCGAGTGACCTGGCGATCGGCCTGGGAGGGG
The DNA here is from genome assembly GCA_036499725.1 of Kofleriaceae bacterium. Classification (GTDB taxonomy): domain Bacteria; phylum Myxococcota_A; class Polyangia; order Haliangiales; family Haliangiaceae; genus JABFXX01. The sequence goes on along the minus strand of DASYDE010000039.1, from coordinate 8,262 downwards.
ACTCCCAGCGTGCTCACTCCCAGCCGCAGGTCTGGCCCTTGTTCTGTTCCTCGAGCCACTTCTGGAGCGGCGCGAAGTACTCGAGGATCGCGGTCGCGTCCATCTCGCGCGAACCGGTGAGCTCGAACAGCGTGTCCTGCCACGGCTGGCTCGCGCCCTTCTGCAGCATCGCCCAGTACGCCTTGCCCGCTTCCTTGTTGTTGTAGATGGAGCACTCGCTGAGCGGACCGGTGAAGCCGGCCTTCTTGCACAGGGCGCGGTGGAACTGGAACTGGAGCACCGCGGCGAGGAAGTACCGCATGTACGGCACGTTCGCGGCGACGTGATACTTCGCGCCCGGATCGAAGTCGGTCGACGCGCGCTCGAGCGGCGGGGAAACTCCCTGGTACTTCAGGCGGAGATCCCACCAGTGCTTGTTGTAGTCCTCGGGCTTCACGGCGCCGCTGAACACATCCCAGCGCCACTTGTCGACCATCAGGCCCCACGGCAGGAAGGCGATCTTCTCGAGCGCCTTCATCATCTGCTGGTTGATGAGCATCTTGTCGTTCTTCTCGACCTTATCGAGGAGACCCTTCTCCTTCAGATACTCGGGCGTCATCGACAGCTGCACCGTGTCGCCGATCGCTTCGTGGAAGCCATCGTTGGCGCCGCCCTGGAACAGGATCGGGAGCTTGTAGTAGGCCGCGTAGTACATGTCGTGGCCGAGCTCGTGATGGATGGTCAGAAGATCCTCTTGGTTCTTCTGAATGCACATCTTGATGCGGAGGTCGTCGTCGAAGCCGACGTCCCACGCGCTCGCGTGACAGACGACTTCCTTGCCCGGCGGCTTGGAGAACATCGACTTCTCCCAGAACGTCGCCGGCAGCGCGGGGAAGCCGAGGCTCGTGTAGAACGCCTCGCCCATCTGCACCATCTTCTTCTCGTCGTAGGACTTCTCGAGCGTCTTGGTGACGTCGATCGACGGCTGGCCCGGATACGGCTCGAGCTCCTTGTAGAGGTACTCCCACGACTGCGCCCACAGGTTGCCCATCAGGTGCGCCGGGATCGGGCCTTTCAAGGGGACGAGCTTGTCGCCGTACGTCTTGTTGAGCTTGGTACGCGCGTAGCAGTGGAGCTGCGTGTAGAGCGGCTTCAACTGATCGTAGAGCTTGTCGGCGACGGCCGGAAAATCCGCGGCCGGCATGTCGTAGCCGCCCTGCCAGAGCTCGCTGACGTCCTTGAAGCCGATGTTGCGCGCGCCTTCGTTCGCGAGCACGACGTACTTCGCGAAGTCATCGCGGACGGCGTGACCGACGTTGTCGTGCCAGCCCTTCCACGCGGCGAGGATCTCGTCGGGCTTGCGGCTCGTCTGCAGGATCTTGCTGACGCCTTCGATATCGAGGCACTTCTTGCCATCGGGCTTACCGCCCTCGCAGACCTTGCCCTTGCCGTAGATCGACGACATCTCCGACGCGAGCTTCGCGAGCTCGTCCGCCTTGGCCGGATCGTCGGGCGCGGGCTGACCGCTGAACTTGAGCAGCAGGAGCTGGCGCTTCGTATCCGGATCGAGCTTCGCCATGATCGGCTCGAACTTCTTCGCGTCCTTGATCAGCTTGGTCACGAGCTTGGAGTTGTCCGCGCTCGCCTTTGCTGCCGCCGCCTCGTGCTCGGGCGTGATGTCCGTCTCCTGCGTCCACTCCGCTTCCGACGCCGCGACCATCACCTTGCGCAGCGGCTCCTGCATGTCGGCGACGAACTTCTTCGCCTCCGCGATCAGCGCGTCATCGCCCGCGTTCGTCGGCGCGACGCCACCCGAACCGCTGCCGGTCTCGGTGACGGCGCTACCGCTGCCCTTCTCGGGCGGAGCGATTTTCTCTTCGGGGGCCGACTTCTTACAGCCGGCGAGCAATAGAACGGTCAGGGCAATGTGGCGCTTCACGAGCGGACCATACGCCCGCCTCGCTGGTGCCCGTCAAGGCTCGCCGCGGGGTGCCTCACTGGTGTCGCTCCCGTCGCCCCCGTCGCCCCTCTCCGTCTTCGTCTCGGTGCTCACGCCGTCGCTGGTCGTGGTCTTGACCGTCGTGGTCTTGGGACCCTTGATGCCGCGATCCGCGAGCAGCCTGAGCGCGGTCTTTTGCTGGCTCGCGTCGAGGACCGCGAACGCCTGGGTCAGCGCTTCCTGCGTGTTCTGCGCATGCGCGTCGTGGAGCTTTCCCGAGTCCTGCGTCGTGTGCACCGCCGTCGCGCCGGGGGCCCAGTTCTTCGGCTTGAGCACGGTCTCGTGCTTATCCGGCGGCTCGTCCGGCTCCTCGGGCTGCTCGATCTCGCGCATCTGCACCTCGAGCGTCTCGTTCTTGGAGGCGAGGCTCACATCGATCTGCTTGAGCTTGTCGAGCTGGTCTTCCTTGAGCTCGAGCGCACCCGCGTTGTCGATCAAGTAGCCGACCGCTGTACCCGAGGCCGGCGGCAGCGGGACTTCGCTCGGTGCGGGCTGCTGCGGACCTTTATCGCTGTGGCATCCCGCGGCAAGGCACAGAGCGGCGACGATCGTGAGGAGGCGCGACATCGAGAGGGAGACTGCCAAACGGACGGCCCCTCGTCCAGAACGGATATTCGACGCCGTTCAGGGCCTTACGGTGGCCCAGGCCGGGTCGCCGATGATCCATTGGTTCACCCAGCCAAACAGGGGCACGTTGCCGGGCCCGATGATGGTGCCGATGCCGCCGAACATCGTGTGGCTCTCGCCCGCGACCATGAACGCCTTGGTGTTTGGATGCGAGTACTGCATGTCGAGCAACGAGTTGGACGCGGCGACCAGCGACGCGTAGCCGAAGTAGCTGCGGATGGTCGCGTCGTTGTCGTACGTCGTGAGGCCGATGCGCGCATTCGGATGGGCCGCTGCAACGACGTCGACGACCTCGGGAAAGCTCGCGTCGCAGCCGGTGCAGCCGGGTGGGAACTGCAAGTTCCAGCTCGTCTTCCACGTGTCGTAGGCCACCTGCGGTTGCGCGAACGGCGAGCTGTCTTGCCACAATGCAGCCTCGGCGTTCGGAAACGCGTTGGTGAACAGATGGAAGTTGAACGTCACGCCGTAGCCACCGGCGCTGGAGCCGACGATCCACAGATGCTGTGCGTTCGGGAACGCGGCTTTGATGGCGGCGACGAACTGCGTCGCGTTGGTCGAGCCCGTGTGATGGACGGTCTTGCTCGTCGTGCCGTCCGTGTACGTCTGCGTCGCGGTGCCCGCGTGAAGGTCACCGGTGCAATACGGAACGTAGATGATGCTCGCCTTGGACAGTGGGTTCGCCGTCTGCGTGTGATCGAACACGAGACCGTCCGCCTCCGTGTGCAGCGTCGCGGCCGTGTACGTCTCGTCGATGTGGATCGAGTCTTCGAGGACGAAGCACGTGTCGTAGTCCCAGCACGCGCCGCCGCCCGAGAAGTAGATGAACAGATCGTCGGAGAGGCTGGTGCGGCGCACGCCGATGCCGGCGGGCGTTCCGTTGCCACACGTGGTGTCCGGAAACGGTACCCACGTCATCACGTCCTCCGGCGTCGCCAGACTCGGTCCCGCCGCCTCCGCATCCGGCTGCGTTCCGCCGCCCCCGCCTCCACCACATCCGAGGAACCCGATCGAAAGTAGCAGGATGGGCGTCCTCATCATGGAGTAAGGTTCGCACATGCGCTTCGCTCTGGCAGCTGTCCTCCTCACGGCGTGTGCTTCGGATGGAGAACAGGCCGCGACGCCCGACGCACCGACGGTGGAGTTGCCGGCGGGATGCGACTACGAGCTGTCGCTGAACGGCAGCTCGGGCAGCTCGGGCGCACAACAGATCGGTCCCGTATCCGTCGATGCGACGGGCAAGCGTGCGTGTCTGCACCTCGATGCAACGCACAACCTTGTCTACGCGCACTTCGACGCGGGCACCCCGTACATCGACGGCACGACGTCGCCGTTCGCGGTGTCGCTCTACGACATGCAGGGCGCGATGCTCGTCGACGGCTGGGACCTGACGATCGACGACACGAATCCCCGCACGTTCACGCATCTCGAATGGAATGCGCCGCTCGGGCAGATCACGGACGCCGTCGTCTGGGTTCGCGCGCACGATGCGGCCGCGACCTCGACGTTCAACTTCTCGTTGTTCGAGCCGTACGAGTAGCTACTGATTCACGAGCATGAGGCTCGTGCGCGCGGGAACGGTGGTGCCGGTGAACGGCTGACCCGTGATCGCGTTGACGTACGAGCCAGCGGGTAGACCCGGAACGGTCTGATCGGAGTCGCCGCGGTTGAGCACGACGATGACGGTGTCACCAGCGGTGGCCATCTTGAACGTGAGCACGTCGGTCGAGACGCCGAGCTGCGTACGCGTGCCGCGGCGGAGCGCTTCGTGCGCGTTGCGGACGTGGATCATCGCTTTGATCTGATCGCGCAGCCATGTCTGGTCGGCGGTGTAGTTGCCCCACTGCATCATCTTGCGGTTGTCGGGGTCGCCGCCGCCGGGCATTCCGAACTCGTCGCCGTAGTAGATCATCGGGATCCCGGGCAGCGCGTAGATCAGCGTGTACGCGACGGCGACGCGCTCGAACGGGCGACGATAGTTCGGCAGGCCGGGACGGTTGTCCCACGCGGCCCACTTGCCGCCGTCCCATGGATCGAACACGGGCACGTCCTCGGCGTGGTGGATAACGCGCGGCACGTCGTGGTTGCCGAGGAACGTCGACATCACCGAGCCCGGTCCGTAGTAGCCGTCGTTCGCGGAGAGGAACCCGGCGAGGTCGCTCATCGAGCCGTCGCGGTGGAGGAGGTTGGAGAGGATCGCGCCGCGGAGCGGGAAGTCGAACTGCCCGTCGAGCATCGTGTCCTTGTTCACGTAGGACTTGATGAGACCTTTGTCGCCGTCGAACGTCTCGCCGACCATGTAGAACGGCTGATCCCACGCGACCTCGGCCTGAACGCGCGCGCGTAGATCCGTGAGCCACGAGGTCTCGATGTGCTTGACCGCGTCGAGGCGGAAGCCGTCGATGCCGATCTTCTTGGCCCACTGGACCGCGTTGTCGACCGACCAGCGGCGCGCGTCGGGGTTCTGGAAGTTGAAGTCGGGCAGGAACGTGTCGAACCAGCACTTCGTGCGATCGGTGTCCCACGAGCAGCCACCGCCGCACACGCAGTTGCCGCCGCTGCCGTTGTCATCGGGCCAGAACCAGCCGTCGTTCTTGTGCGCGAGGTACGTCGGCGACGTGTCGTGCACGTGGTTCATCACGTAGTCGACGAGGACCTGGATGTGATGCGCGTGCGCGGTGTCGACGAGCTGCTGCAGCTCTTCTTGCGTGCCGAGCTTGGACTCCGCCTTGGAGAGATCGCCGGGCCAGTAGCCGTGATAGCCGCTGTACATGTGGCCGTCGGAGCCCGGGTTCGCGTTGTCGGCGTTGTCGAGCGGCGACGTGATCCACAGCGTGTTGATGCCGAGGTCGTCGAAGTAACCGGACTCGATCTTCTGGGTGACACCCGCGAAGTCGCCGCCCTGGTAGTCGCCCTCGTGCGCGACGCCGCCACCAACGGGTGCATCGTTCGTCGCATCGCCGTTGTTGAAGCGATCGATCATCACGAAGTACATGACCGCGTCGCGCCAATCCATCGCGGGGCGGGCAGGGCACTTGTCGCAATCGACGCGCTGGACCGAGTTGAACGCGCCGTAGCCATCGGGCGTCTTGCGCGTGTTGTCAGGATCCGCGATCCACGTCCCGTCGACGACGAGCTTGTAGACGACGACCTGCTGGTCGTGGACCGGCACCGTGGCCGTGAAGCCGTCCGTGCCGCGCGTCATCGGGACGCCGGTCGTCCAGCCATCGGCGGCGAAGTCACCGCGCAGCTCGACGGTGTTGCCGGCGCCCTTGTACGTGATGGTCACCGAGCAGGTCGGGACCGCTTCGCAGACGCCCGCATCGGACCCGGAGCCGGTGTCATCGCCCGGCGTGTCGTCACCTGCGCCCGGGTTCTGCGAGGACGGACAGCCGGCGAGGGCGAGCACGCAGAGAAGGGGCGCAAAACGCACGGTTCCTAGCTCATCAAGCGCCATGCCAGACGTTTGGGGTGGGGCAGTTTTGCTAGACCGAGTGACATTCGACGGTTGGCCTCGGGCGCCGATCGCTAGTTCGTTGCGATCGGCAACGCGCGTTGCGATAACTGGTCAAAATGCTGCGTGCACTGATGGCTCTTGTAGCCACGTTGTTCCTCGCGAACGCCGTCGCTCCCGCCGAAGCGGAGGCTGCCCGCGCACACGTTTCTGCGCGCAAGGCGAAGACGAAGAAGAAGGCCAAGAAGCCTGCTGCGAAGAAGAAGGCGGCGAAGAAGTCTTCGAAGCCGAAGCGCAGCAAGAAGTCGTCGAAGAAGAAGCACCACGACGACGATGACGACGGTGGGAGCAAGCACGAGAAGGCTGCTCCGCCGCGCCCGATGCCGTAGCGAGCTTACGTCCGCGCAATGCGCGTCGCTTTAGGCAACGCGGGTGGGAGGCGGGCGAAGGGATTGCGGAACGTTGCGCGTTGCGGTGTGGGCACGGATCGTGCTCGATTGCGCCCCCGATGAAGCGCGCGCTCGTAACGGCAACGCTGCTCGCTGCGGTTCGTATCGCGAGCGCGCAGCCCGATCCCGGCGCGAATCCTCCGGCGAATCCTCCAACGAATCCGAACGCGGATCCGAACGCGCCGACGACCACGCCGCCCGGCGATCCGAACGCTCCGGTTAGCCCGCCGACCGCGCCGACTGCCGCGACCGTCGCGCCACTCGGTGCGTCGACGCAACCCACGCCGACCGTGTCGATGACGAAGACGGACTTGCCGACGTCGCCGAGCAACACGGATCCGCCGAGCGCGACGAACGAGAAGGGCCTGCGCTTCGGTTCGTACGGTCGCATCATCGCCGGCGACGATCTGCACGGCGGTAAGCCCGAGGCGACAAACATCGTCGCGCACGGTCCGCGCATCGTGGAGCCCAGCTACCTCGAGCTCGATTTCTCGTACGGCTTTGAAACGCCGCGCGGCATGAAGCTGCGACCGGTCGTGACGCTCGCGTTCGACGGCACGCTGTTCCACGACACCGGCGAGTTCGACGCGCATCCCGCGCTGCGCAACGTGTACCTCGACGCGCAGGTCACCGAGCACACGTCGGCGTGGGTCGGCTCGCGCATGTACCGCGGCGACGATATCTATCTGTTCGACTACTGGCCGCTCGACGATCTGAACACGGTTGGTGGTGGCCTGCAGTACCGCGCGGACGCTCTCGAGGTTTCGGCGCACGCCGGCGTCAACCGCCTGAACAACCAGTTCCAGTTTCAGGAGATCCAGGTCGCGAATCCAACGCAGGGCGCGACGACGGCCGTGCAGTTGAACCGCCAGCGCCTGGTCGCATCACTGACGGCGTCGTACACGCTGAAGGCACCGCCGGCGGGAGCGAGCATCAAGCTCAAAGCGCACGGCGAAGTGCACGCGCTGCCGTCGGGTACGTTCAAGCGCGACGACGGCACGTTCGAAGCGCTGCCAGCGGATAGCGGGTTCCTCGCCGGTGTGGAGGCGAGCGTCTACGGCCTCAGCGACAACCCTGCGTTCCGTCGCCACCTGAACGTCTACGCGCGCTACGCGAAGGGCCTCGCGTCGTTCGACGAGCTCACCGCCCCGACGACGTTTGGTCGTGATCTGAAGACGAGCAACGCGAGCGAGGTCACCATCGGCGCGGCTGGCAACTGGGATCACGAGCTGGGCAACGTGATGATCGGTGCGCTCTCGCGACGCTTCGTCGATGCAGACACGTCATCCGTCGATTATGACGATGGCTGGGAGTACGCGATCGATGCGCGCCCACTCGCGCGCGTGGCGCCCGACGTGTTCGCTGGCGTCGACGTCTCGTACCAGGCGCGCTTTCCGCGCGGTCTCAATCCCAACACGGAGTCGGCGGAGGATCCGGCGGTGTTCCAGATCGCGCCAATGCTCGTCTACTCGCCCATGGGGCCATCGTCCTACGACCGCCCGCAGCTGCGCCTCGTGTATCGTGCGTCTCATCTCAACCAGGCGGCACTCGATACGTATGTTCCCGACGACATTCGCCACGGGCGTGCATGGGTTTCGTTCCTCGGTGTCGAAGCCGAGTGGTGGTTCAACAGCTCTACGTATCGCTAGCGCGCTGCTGCTCGCGCTCGCCAGTTGCGGCGAGAAGCGCGAGGACCACCAGAGCAAGCCGCCCGATCCAGCGCAGGCGCCGCCGACGACCGAGGCGCGACCAACACC